>CAYMDX010000178.1:0-4108 GCA_964389125.1 uncultured Bacteroidales bacterium | reverse complement strand
CTCGCATCATCACGCGATCATCGCATAAAGTACGCCTGCCACACCGATCAATGCCAGGATGTAAACGATGTTTTTGGGCATGACCCCATTATTGGTGGCTGTTTTACCAAAAATACCAAATACCAGCGGGTGTACCAGGAACGGCATAGCAAACACAAACGCAATCAGTCCGGCAGCCTGTTCACCAAACATGCCTCCCTGGATGGCGGCAAAGAGTCCGAAATGGGAGATGGCTGAAGAGTTGGCCATAACGGCATCCCCGAGACCCATCCCGGCGATATGCAAAATAAGCAGGCCGCCGAATACCGCTACCAGCTGCCAGCCCAGAGAGAATAGCATCAGTCCGCGAATTTCGATCCTGTCCATTCCTCTTGCGTTCTTTAGTACCCTTAGTGATATGATGGTCAGCAATACGCCGGCTGCAACCACAAGCGACACATATGGAACCAGTAAGCCGCCGGCCGTTGCACTCGCTGCCAGGATGGAGAACACGAAAATATGCCCGATGAACGGTACATTAATCATAATGGGTGCCCTGACCGCTGCCTCCTGACCAAGGTCACCGGCCGTACAGGCGCCGGTAAGTCCTGAGTGTGACAGAGAACCTGCCATCCCGGGTGCCAGGTTACGGATGTGGTTGGCCTTTCCAAACAGGATCAGGAGTGCCAGTCCGCCAAACATCCAGAATAACTGACCGAAAAATCCGAAGGAGAGTACAGAGGTCATGCCGGCAAGTTGAAAAGCTTCAACAATGCGTGAGCCGCCTATCATGAAGTTGGAGGCCAACACCACCGGTATCCCGGCAAACAACAGCGCGCGTATGGTCGGACCAAACTTCCAGCGCAACATGATCATACCCAGACTTACCGATAAAATCATGGCAAAAAATATCTCAGGCAGGGCGATGACCGGCTTGATCCACTCGGAAATATGGTAGGATACCACCAACAGCAAAAGGATCATCGCCGTTTCAATAACCCCTTTGCGAATGTAGGCGCCTTTGTTTTCAATCTTTGCCCGGTAGTCAATAAGGATGATGGAAGCCACAAGGCCCAGGTACCCCAGCAAGGGATAAAAATGGTCGAGCTCATTGCCGCTATTGTAGCCAATCAGCAGACGTTTTAACGATTCAATGCCGATGAGAATGAAAAAAGCCCTGACAAGAAACATAAACTGTGTAGCCTTGGTGCCCAGAAAAATCTCTTTGGAGGATGGCACCACGATGTCCTTGGCGTCTATCTTCCGGTTGGTAAGCAATTTGCGTATCTCCTGTCCACCGACAAAAAAGGAGGCCATCAGAGCGGTTATGGTAACGCGGCTCCCAAGACCCATAATGGGAAATTCGGGCAAGCCGGGGGAGGCCATACCTGTTGAGACCAGGATCAGGCCCATCAACAGACCAAAAACAACAATGATCAGGATGGGCGAATAACGCGAACCCGCCACCACCGTCCGGGCGATTAATACCATGCTGATCACCATCAAAAATGTCAGCCAGTATTGGTTCAGGATGTGTAAACTCGATAATTGTCCGGCAATTGATTCCATGATTGGTATTTAAATTTGGTTTTTCAGATTTGTTGACGATAAATAACAGCAAAAATAAGCCGTTCTGACATACCGGCGCCGAAAAGTTTACCATAATTATCCCTGATGGCAATTTGTAATCTATATAAATTATCAGGCAGAATGAACCCGGAAGTGTTTCTGTTTCATGTTTTACTAAAGTTTTTTGTGATTTATATAATATGGAAGGTTACGCTCGATTCCCCGGTTTGCAATTTGTCTGGGCAATTTTAACCTTATATGTAATGGGGTAAAATATTCGCTAAAATGACGATAAGGTTGTGAATAAATAAACAATTCAAAGAGGTCTTTTCTTAGTCCGGATTGGTTAAAATTTGTAGTTTTGTACACATTGATTAACAATCATTAAATAGGGAAAAATATGAACATTGCGGAATTAAAGGACAAAAGAAAGACCTTAAAGGCGGTCGACTACAAAAAAACACCCTTGTACCGTGGGTACACCGACAAAATCCTGTACATCAATGTAGGCAATGCTGAGATCAAGGAAAAAGATGTGCCTGCTGAGATGAAAGAAAAGTTTGTTGGTGGTAAAGGCTATGGCCTGCGGTTATTGTGGGATGCCACGAAGCCCGAAACCAAGTGGAATGATCCGGAGAATGAAATTATCATCTCTCCCGGCCCGATTGCCGGTATTACTCAATATGCCGGTGCGGGTAAATCTCTGATCGTATCCCTCTCACCACAAACCGATTCTGTGATGGACTCGAACGTGGGTGGCTTCTTTGGCCCATTCCTTAAGTTTTCAGGTTATGATGCACTGGAGCTGCAAGGCAAGGCCGACAAGGATGTGATCATCTACATCGATGGCAAAGACGGAAAGATGGAGATCTTTGAAGATCCCGGTCTTTCAACCGACACCCACCTTCTGGCTGAAGAGCTTACGGAAATGTTTGCCAGGGATGAGAAGGATCATAAGAATATAGGGATTGTTTCTTCCGGTGCAGCTGCGGAGAACAGCCTCGTTGGTATGATCAACTTCACATTCTATGATTCGAAACGGAAGAAGATCCGTCTGAAGCAGGCAGGTCGTGGTGGTATCGGCACCGTGATGCGCGACAAGAAGATCAAAGCCATCGTGGCACACATTGATGGTGTCAGCGGCAACCTGAATAACGTTAAAGATCTGGAAACCATTAAGGAACGTGGTAAGCGGTTTAACCGTGAGATGCGCGATCTTGATGACCATCAGTGCCAGATGCGCCGTAAGGGAACGGCCAACATCGTGAACATCATGAATGATTATGATCTCTTGCCTGTCCATAACTTTAAGTATGGCAGCCATGAAGATGGTAAGAAAATCCATTCAGACATTTTCAGGGATAAGTATTTTACCCAGAATGTTTTTGATGGCTGCTGGATTGGCTGTACCATGTCGTGTGCCAAAGCCGTTGATGATTTCCCATTAAAAACTGGTCCCTATAAAGGCGACAAGGTTATTGTTGATGGACCCGAGTATGAAAATGCTGCCGGTCTGGGAGCGAACCTCGGTGTCTTTGACCCTGAATACATCATTGAGGCCAACTTTTATTGCGACACGTATGGTATCTGTACGATTACATGGGGAACGATCGCGGCATTCATCATGGAGTGCTACGAAAATGGCATCCTCAACAAGGAGCGCACCGGTGGACTGGAACTGAAGTTTGGTGCCAGGAATGATTCACTTGAGCTGCTGCACCAGGTCGCCAGGGGCGAAGGATTTGGCAAGATTGCCGGCATGGGCGTGAAAAAGATGAAAGAGATGTTCATCGAAAAAGGCTGGGGCGATCCCAAGTTCCTGAAAGATATCGCCATGGAAAACAAAGGTCTTGAATATTCGCAGTATGTATCCAAAGAGTCGCTTGCCCAGCAGGGTGGTTATGCCATGACGAATAAAGGTCCCCAGCACGATGAGGCGTGGCTGATCTTTATGGATATGGTTAACAACCAGATCCCCACGTTTGAGGATAAAGCGGATGCGTTGCACTATATGCCGATGTTCCGTACCTGGTTTGGTTTGCAGGGACTTTGTAAGCTTTGCTGGAACGACGTTGTTCCGGAAAGCAACGCCGAAGCTGAGGAACCACACAAGGTGCCTGAGCATGTCGAAAATTATATAGCTATCTATGAAGCCGTTACCGGCAAGCCATTTGATAAGGAAGAACTGATCCGTCAGAGCGAGCGGGTGTATAACTTCCAGCGCGTATTTAACCTTCGCCGCGGCTTTGGTAAGCGTCAGGATGATGCACAGCCCTATCGCGCAGCCGGTCCGTTGACCGAAGAAGAATACCTCTCCCGCGAAGATCGTTACGATAAGCAGTTGAAAGAGGAAGCCGGCATTGACCCGGAAGGCATGTCACTGACTGAAAAAATGGCTGCCATGCGGAAGTATCGTGAAGATCGCTATGAAAAGCTGATTGACGCCGTATACAAGCGTCGCGGCTGGACCATGGACGGCGTTCCGACCATTGAACACCTGAAAGACCTGGGAATGGACCTTCCCGAAGTGGTTGAGGTGGTAAAAGCACATCAGAACTAA
>CAYMDX010000177.1:0-4145 GCA_964389125.1 uncultured Bacteroidales bacterium | reverse complement strand
GAAGCCTATGAAAATATGCTGGTTGGATGGGAGGAGTCGTACCTGGATTCCCTGCAGGACTTTTTTGATCTGTGATAAAACAACGCCTGTTTTTTTTCCTTTACGGTTTATAGGCCTATTTTGAGTCTCTGATGTATATTTATCCGGCGTTCCCGACAAAAATTAACGTCTTTTCAGATCAAAAAAGATACATATATAAGCACAATCCTATTTCCCGGCTGTTATTTCTGTTTTAAGAATAATTAACAAAAGTGTTCTATGGTAGAATCTTATAACGGATGCATTTTTTTGATACTTTTGATATGTAAAAAAATCTCAAACCATTTTTAAATTATTATGCTTGATTATTACCATACAAAAAGATTATTGGCAAGTAAGAAAGGCGGCTTCATATCAATAGTGGCTGCTTTTTTTATACTTGTTTCTGTACAAACAGAAGCACTTTCACTTGATAAACCTGTGGAAAGGGGTGAGCGGCCACCCATAGATCTGGTTAATGTTCCTGAAGACGCTTACGAGGAGGGTGTTATTAGGATTAAATTCGATGAAAGCAAGACCAGTACATTGTCAGAAACCGAAATGAGCCGTAAGGAAGACGGCACCCTTACCCTTGGGCTTTCGGGAGTTGATGCGCTCAATGCGAAGTATAACGTTCATAATGCCCGAAAAACGTTTGCCTCAGCCGCACTGAACAACAAATACAGTGAGCGGCACAAAAAGTGGGGTTTTCATCTCTGGTATGACCTCCGGGTAGATGCCAAAACAGACATTATCGCCATGGTACAGGATTACATGGCACTGGAGGAGGTCGAACATGCTGAGCCACATTACAAAAAAGAGCTGATCGGCAATGTTCCCAATGAAGATGAATCCACTGAATCTGGCAATGCATCTGATTCTGATACCCCAAAACTAGAGGGTTGGTTTCCGGATGATGACGATTTCGAAGATCAGTGGCATTACCACAATACCGGTCAGACAAACGGCACCCCCGGAGCAGATATCAGCCTTCCTGAGGCTTGGTCCATCGAGACGGGCAATCCGGATGTTATCATAGCCGTTGTTGATGGTGGAATAGAGATAACACATCCTGATCTGGAGGACAACATTTGGGAGGATGTCGGTTATAATTTTGTCAGCGACAGCGAAACGATTTTGCCGCACAATCACGGCTCACACGTTGCCGGAACCATTGGCGCAGCTACCAACAACGACCTTGGCGTAAGCGGTATTGCCGGAGGCTGGGATAATCTCCCGGGTGTGAGCCTGATGTCAGCCCAGGTTTTTGAACCCGGCTTTTTTGGTCCATCAGGAGGCTTTGAAATAGCTCCCATTTATGCGGCTGACAATGGGGCTGCCATATCCCAGAACAGCTGGGGCTATACCTCTGCCGGCTACTATGAGCAAGCGGTGCTTGATGCCATTGACTACTTCAATACCCACGGCGGCGGTGACGTTATGGATGGTGGTCTGACCATATTTGCCGCCGGTAACGACGGCAACGATGCAGATAATTATCCTGGCTACTATTCGGGAGCAATGGCTGTTGCTGCTACCAATCACGACGATGAGCTTGCCTGGTATTCCAATTATGGTGATCATGTAGAACTATCCGCCCCAGGTGGTGAGACCAACAACATCACCACGGAAGGTGTGCTAAGCTCAGTAAATACGGGATATGATTTCTATCAGGGTACATCCATGGCCTGTCCGCACGTTACAGGCGTGGTGGCGCTGATGCTATCCATGGCACCCGGTGAGTTTGACGCGGACCAGATCGCCGATATGCTGTTAAGCACAACAGACGACATCGAAGATAGCAATCCCGGCTACATCGGTCAGTTAGGTTCGGGCCGTTTAAATGCATACGCAGCTCTTCAGGAAACCTTGTTCCACATGGCCGATCCTGATGCGCCGGCAGCACCCGCTGATTTTACTGTAATTGCCGATGATGAGGGAGAGCTTGAAGCCGGGCTGACATGGACAAATCCGGTAGAGACGGCCAGCGGTGAGACGCTGACAGAGCTGGATACGATTCACATATACAGAGGAGATGAACTGGTTCACTCCATTCTGGATCCGGTTATCGGCGAAAGCGATAGCTATACCGATTCAGCCATCGATGAAGACGGTTCCACCATGTATATCATCCGGGGTGCAAACAATGCCGGTGAGGGACTGGCGGCAAGCGCTTCCGCATTTGTGGGCCACGACGTCCCGGCTGAACCACTGAATGTACACCTGGATCCCGCAGGTAATAATGCCATCA
Source organism: uncultured Bacteroidales bacterium (assembly GCA_964389125.1). GTDB lineage: Bacteria > Bacteroidota > Bacteroidia > Bacteroidales > UBA7960 > PUPG01. The sequence continues at coordinate 1,876 of CAYMDX010000177.1, read as the reverse complement.
TCACGTGGGAAGAGCCGGTAGAAGGACTTAACGGCGGTTATTACGATGGTGAGAATCTGAGCTATACCATTACCCGTCATCCCGATGAAACCGTGGTGGCCGAAGACCATACGGAATCTTCTTACCTGGATAATGAAGTCCCGGGTGTCGGCAATTACAACTACGAAGTTACAGCCCATAATCACATGGGAGAGGGCGGTACCGCAGAATCCAACTATGCAACCCTTGGAGCAGAAGGACTGCTGATCTATGAACCGTTTGAATACGATGAAGACGAACTTCCTGCCGGCTGGACCATAGATGGTTCAGGAGGAAACAACTGGGGCGTTTATGATGATTCAACCGCCGGAGGTGAAGCTCCCCAGATGCGCTTTAACTGGAACCCGTCGTTCGATGGGGTGTCAACATTACTGACCCACGAAGTGGACATTGATGGAGCCGGCGAGCTGAAACTTACCTTCCAGAACTATCTGCGTAATTTCGGTTCTGGTGCCGGCGAAATTTCGGTATCGTATACCACCGATAGCGGTGATAACTGGGAAGAGCTTATGTCGTTTGATGGTACAGATGATTACGGTCCTGTTGCTGAAGAGTTCTTTATTTATCCTGAAGCCGGGGCAGAAACCTTGCAGATTGCATTTCAATGGAATGGCGACAGCTACGATATCTGGGACTGGAACATCGATGATGTCATACTGGAAAACATGGGTGAATTTTATGAAGTAACCTTCGAGGTTGTTGATGAATTTAGTGATCCTGTGGAGAACGCTACCATTACCATGAATGAAAAAACTCCAAACGAGATTGCACCAGGCGTCTATTTGTTCAATCTCGTTGACCCCGGCGATCATTCTTATAGTATTGAGAAAGAAGGGTATGAGGGCCACGAAGGACAAATTGAAGTCGTGGATGAACATGTAACAGAAGAAGTTGAACTGATAGCACATCGCTATAGCGTCACCTTTGACCTAAGGGATGAAGAAGACAATCCGCTTGACAATGCCGTTGTTACCCTGGACAGCCTCACGATAGAAAACGGTGATTATGTCTTTGAAGAAATCCTTGCCGGTTCTTATCCGTATACCGTTGAGAAAGAAGGTTACTATCCGGTAACTGATACCGTCGCCGTTGACCTTGAAGATGTCACCGAGTTGGTGATTATGGAAAAGATGATTTTTGCGGTCAGCTTTGAACCGGTTCGCGAGAACGGCCACTTCATCCCGGATGCAACAGTCACGTTAGATGGTGTTGAAAACCCCAGAGGTGACTATAATTATGAAGATATGGTGCCCGGAACCTATGATTATGTCATTGAGAGGCCTACATTCTTCTCAGAAACCGGTAGTGTTGAAATTGTAGATGAGGATATTAACAAAACGGTTACAATGAATCCTGACGATACCAGCACGGAGTTTGTTGATGACAATATTGTTGTAGTATATCCAAATCCCGCTGATAACAGACTATCAGTCGAATCAGACAGGCAGATTGATGAAATTTCGGTAATGGATATACATGGGCGCGTGATAGAGACGATATACCCGGAGGCTGAAAAGACAGATATCGACGTTGATCATCTGGAAACCGGTATGTATTTTATTCGCATCCATACATCTGAAGAACTTATTACACGGAGGATTCATATACTGTAATAAGAAAAGCGCAGACTATAAAAAAACCCGGCTGAACCAGCCGGGTTTTTTTATAGTCTGATATTCATTATAAGGTTGGTCATTTACGATCTGTTATTGTCAGACATTAAATCGGACGTGGAAAATATCTCCGTCTTGTACGATATAGTTTTTCCCTTCAATGTTGAATTTTCCTGCCTGCTTGCATGCATTTTCGGAACCCAGTTCCAGGAAGTCCGTCACTT
>CAYMDX010000176.1:0-4202 GCA_964389125.1 uncultured Bacteroidales bacterium | reverse complement strand
CCAAAATCCTGTTCCCAAATAATCGGGGTTTTCGCCATGAACGTTTCATGTTTTTTATCAAAGTGTGAATATAATCAATATCTTGCAAAATAAAATAGTGATGATCGTTTATTTTTGTCTTTTGATATAATAGTAAACCCGATGAGATCCTCACTTTTGCTGATAACCAAAGTATTATAATCCAACACGCACTTTTCGTATGCGTCCGGTTGGATTAACCAGGCAAACATCTCATCATCTGTTTAATTATTTCATGTTATTATGAAACAAAAAGCAGGCGTAATTGGTTCAGGCGTAGCCGGAATTTCCAGTGCCATCAGACTGGCATTGAAAGGTTATGATACGGATGTTTTCGAACAGGCTGATCGTCCCGGGGGCAAAATAGGAACCCTTCAACTCGATGGGTACCGCTTCGATACCGGCCCGTCGCTGTTCACCATGCCATCCCTTGTAGATGAGCTTTTTGAGATGGCCGGCAAAAACCCGGGAGATTATTTCCGCTACCATCCACTGACGGCGAGCTGTAAATACTTTTGGGAAGACGGGCTCATCATTAACGCATGGAAAGATGCGGATGCCTTTGCCCGGGAGATCGACGATAAGACCGCTGTCACGGCCGACCGGGTGCACGCTTTCCTGCGAAAAAGCGAACGGCTCTATCAATTGACCAATGAGGTGTTCCTGTTCAACTCTTTCCATAGAATTCGCAACTACCTGTCGCCGGCCTACCGTCGATCCCTCTTCGGTCTGCATGAGCTGGATGCCTTTGTCAGCATGCATAAGAAAAACAGTCACTGGTTTTCCGACAAGCGCATCGTACAGCTATTTGACCGCTACGCCACCTATAACGGATCCAATCCCTATAAAACACCCGCCACCCTGAACATTATTCCCCACCTGGAACACAATATCGGTGCATTTTTCCCCGAAAAGGGCATGTATCATATAATAGAAGCACTCCATACACTTGCCGAAGAACTCGGGGTTCGCTTTCATTTTAACAGCCCGGTGGAAGAGATCCTGCTGGATAATCGCACGGTAAAAGGTTTGCGTGCTGCCGGCAAAACACATAAATTCGATCTGGTGACAAGCGATGTGGATATTGTAACCCTGTATAAACAGATGTTACCTTCCATCCCTGTGCCTCGCAAGCAGCTCTCACTGGAACGCTCTACGTCGGCATTGATCTTTTACTGGGGGATTAACCGGTCTTTTCCTGACCTTAAGCTGCATAACATCCTGTTCTCGGATGATTACGAAGGGGAGTTCGACCATCTTTTCCATAAAAAGACCATTACCGACGACCCCACCGTGTATATCTTTATCAGCGCAAAGGCCGTACCGGAAGATGCCCCGCCAGGCAAAGAAAACTGGTACGTGATGATCAATGTCCCCGAAAACGCGGGCCAGGACTGGGACAAGCTGATCAGCAGGGCGCGCCATCAAATCCTAGAAAAAATCAGACGCATCACCGGCATAGACATCAATCAATACATTGAAAAAGAAGCCATTGCAGACCCCCGAAGCATCGAAAAAGATACCGGTTCCTACCGCGGATCGCTCTATGGATTAAGTTCCAACAATGCATTTGCTGCTTTTTCCCGCCATCCAAATTTTAAAAAGTGGCCAAAAAATCTTTACTTTACAGGTGGCAGTGTCCACCCGGGCGGAGGTATACCACTCTGCCTGGCATCTGCCAAAATCGTTGATAAAGAAATTACAAACTGTAAAACACGTTGACCATGAGCACACATAAGAAGCATAAAGCCGCAAACTGGGCAGGCTATTTTCTTGTCATCTACTACCTTGTAGGCCTTGTGGGTCTGGCCCTCCCTTCCACCCGGGAAACTTTTATCGGCCTGATGCCCCTGTCCATATTACTCAGCACAGCTATCTTGCTACTGTTTCACGGTAACTGGCGCTCCACGGATGCGGTGGTCCTGTTATTTATTGCCATCACAGGCTTTTTGATAGAGGTGCTGGGGGTGCTAACGGGCCATATTTTTGGCAGTTATACCTATGGAACAGCTTTGGGATTACAGGTCTTTAACACGCCCCTCCTCATCGGTGTCAACTGGATGCTACTTGTATACTGCGTGTTCTCTATCATGGAGGGAACAAAACTTTTCTGGCCCCTTAAAGCGCTGACAGCTGCCGTGCTGATGGTTGTCTATGATTTTGTGATGGAACCGGTAGCCATGCGGCTCGACATGTGGCAATGGGAAGGTGGTGTGATTCCCCTGCAAAACTATCAGGCATGGTTCATCATATCCGTTATCTTTCTCAGCGCCATGCACCTGGCACGCATCAAAACCAATAACCGTGTAGGGCCATGGCTGTTCGGTATCATGTTTATGTTTTTTCTGCTATTAAATATCTATTTCAGGATTTTCTGATATGATTACGGCCAGACATAACAAGCTGTATGCCCGTTATTTTGATATGATGATGGAAACATTGATGCATCGAAGCTTCCGCCGGATTCATATCCATGACAACATCACCGGTGATGGCAAATCGGTCCTCTGCGTCGCCAACCACTTCAGCTGGTGGGATGGTTTTATTGCCCGCTATGCCAACAGAAAAACCGTTAACAAAAAAGTTTTTGTGATGATGCTGGAAGACCAGCTGGCTAAACGGCCCTTTCTCCGGAAGGTGGGAGCCTTCTCCATCCGGAAAAACACACCTTCTGCACTGGAGTCTATTCAATATGCTTCAGATGTGCTAAGGGATCCGAATCACTGGCTGTTGCTCTTCCCGCAGGGACGCTTTCAGTCACAGCATCGTTTCCCGCTGACCTTTGAAAAAGGGTGGTTCAGGATAGCAGAAAAGGCGCCGGAGAACACACAGGTGGTATTCATGGCAAGCCTGCCCGACTATTTTGAGCAGCGCAGGCCAACACTACACATCTACCTGGAGAACGCCGAAAAGTTTGCCACGGACAAGCCACAGGATCCGGAAAGGGCTGCAGGGAAGCGGGGCAACCCCTTCCCTACCCCGGAGGCAGCGGAAGAGGCCTACAACCGTTTCTTACAGCAAGCCATTGACAAACAGGAGCGGCAGGCATATCATACAATTTGACGTCTATGTTATATGGTGCAATCGTGATATGGATCATAACCGTGGCACGCCTGCTGGTGGCCATTACAAACCTTGTCACCCGGCAATGGTTGCAACACGGCACGCCTGATGCACAGCCCACCTTGTCAATCCTGATCCCCGCCCGGGATGAAGAAAAGAATATCGCCGGAATCCTGGAAGACCTCACCGCCCAGGATTACCGAAACTGGGAGGCCATCATCTACGACGACCTCTCTGAGGATGGCACATCCGGGATTGTGACATCGTTTGTTCACAAAGACCCGAGAATACGGCTTATATCCGGAAAAGCACTCCCGGACGGCTGGTTCGGGAAAAACCATGCCTGCCACCGGCTGGCCATGGAAGCTAAGGGAGATTATCTGTTGTTCCTGGACGCTGATGTCCGGCTGGGATACAGGGCCTTATCCGACACAGTGGCCCATGCACAGCGGCATCGCACCGCCCTCTTGTCCATCTTTCCTTATCAGCATATGTATTCTGTTGGGGAAAAGATCAGTGTGCCGCTGATGACATGGGTTTTATTGAGCCTGCTGCCGCTGATCTGCACCCGAAGGTGCGCCAGACCGTCCCTTTCAGCCGCCAACGGCCAGTTTATGCTTTTTAAGGCCGGTATTTACCACGACAAGCTGTTCCATAAACACTTCCGCAACACGGCCGCGGAAGATATTGCCATCGCCCGTTATATGAAGCAACAGGGGCTGCGCATCCATACGGTCACCGGCAGCAGGCAGGTGGCATGCCGCATGTACCGGTCGCTTAAAGAGGCTGCGGAAGGCTTTTCCAGAAATACCGTTGCCTACTTCGGTGGCAGCGTCATCGCCACAACACTTTTTACCCTCATCACCACCCTGGGAGTCATCCCGGTAGTGTTATCAATGGGATGGACCTTTGCTGTGGTTTTCCTGGGGGTAAGTCTGTTGATAAGGATAACAACGGCGACGATCACCGGTCAGCCGGTCCTGTTCACCCTCCTGACGGCCCCTGTCCAGCAGCTTGTCTTTGCCGGCATCGCTTCCAGGGCCATCTATCATAAGTTCAGGAAGAGAAACAGGTGGAAAGGAAGGTTGATTGAGGTTTGAACGGTGAAAAAGCTCGAAGCT
>CAYMDX010000175.1:0-4240 GCA_964389125.1 uncultured Bacteroidales bacterium | reverse complement strand
GCTTAACTGGAACAGCCCGGCCATTGAGATGTACCGGAAGATGGGCGTCGAGATCGACGATGAATGGCTGAATTGCAGCGTGGAAATCGACATGAACCAAACCTCGTCAGCTCCATAAATAAAAGATCCGCAACCCATCATTCCTGAGCAGTATGGCCTTCCCTTATAGTTGTTGCACAAGTAGGAACGATTATTGTTACAAAATATTCAAATAAATCGAATACCACGAAACCAACCACATAGAATATCAATCACCCCTCTCCAAAAAATTGGATTAGGAGGAACATAAATAACGAAATGCAATGAATAAAAGCGAAATCCTCATAGTTCAAAGCCACTTTGGCGCCATTTTTGCCCTTATACCCTTTGAATGATAAACCAAAACCTATCAATAATGAAAAGCCATTTTTTATTGCTTGTTGTTTTAAGCATGGTTCTTCCCTTTGCAACAACCTCCTGCAACAAGGATGACGAAATGCAGGAAAAGCCCAGGCTTGGTGTTATAGAAATCAAGATGTTTGAAAACATTGATTCTGTACCCAGGGTTTTGCAGTTGCGCTGTGAGACAAAGGAGATATTCCGGTGCTGCAACTGGCGCATTACTCATACGGCCAGTGTATCTGAAGATGTTATTGATATCAGGTTTAAGGATATTTTTGTTCCTGATGTATGCCTTACTGCACTCGGGCCGGCCACAGCCCGTATTGACCTTGGTTCTCTTAGCGAAGGCACTTATAACCTCAATCTTTCCGCCCCGGGCAGCCATAATGGCGGCGAGTTGATTGTAAACGACGACTATTACAAGCTGAACTTCCCCCATACCAACAAGTTTGTTTTTCCGTACGACCAACTCAACAGGATCCCGGAAAATACCATATGGGGACATGTTGGTTACCACAGCGAAGACACTGAACCACTTGTGGAGTCTTTCATTGATGATCTCAGGGATAAGGGTGCAGAACCCGGTGATTACCTTACCGGTGAATATGGCTATTTCAGGATTTTGAACACCGGGGAGATAGAAACTCAGAAATACCACGGTTACCACTTCATTGAACCTTTTATATTTGATTATCAGGAGGATATGTCAAGTGTTGAAGAACTGGTTAAGTACTACGGGCAAAACCATGGAGATGATCTCAACATCAGTGTTTTTACATGCAGTGGAGAAAGATTCCTCAGTTGGACATATTCCGGTAATGATGATTAAGATGGACAGGCATAAAAACAAACGCCTGTAAATCAATTGACATACAGGCGTTTTTAGTAGCGGGGACGGGAGTTGAACCCGTGACCTTCGGGTTATGAATCCGACGCTCTAACCACCTGAGCTACCCCGCCGGTTAAAGTGGTGCAAAATTAACAAAGAATTTGAAACCGCAAACCTGTTTCCCTATTTTTTTCGGAGCCGTTGATGACGCCGCAGATTGGTTATCTGAGTCATCAGTAGTCCTGATATAACAATTAACATGCCGAAAATACGGCTTACGCCGATTATCTCCTGCAGAAAGATGTAAGAGGCAATGGCCGTGACCACCGGAATGAGGTTGGCGAAGATGGCGGTACGGGCAACCCCGATGGCGCGAACGGCGGACGTGTAAAACATAAACGCCAGGGTGGACCCAAACACGGCCAGCGCAAAAAGAGAGGCGACAGCTTCCCACGAGGGTCGTATATGCACGAAGTCGCCGGCATCCATGACCAGAAATACCGGAACGAAAAAGATGGCACCCAGAATATTCTGTATCCGGATAATGGTGAACGACGAATATTTGGCGGCCAGCTTTTTCAGGTAAATGATGTTCACCAGGGCTGAAAAAACAGCAAAAAATAACCAAAAGATGCCCAATGGAGAGGCCGTAAACCGAAAGCCACTGTCCATCACCATTACAATAACCCCCAGGAACGAAATGATGAACCCCAGAATGTTAATAACCGACAGTTTCTCCCTGAAGGCCACATAACCCAAAATGGGAGAAAAAACGGGAATGGTGGCAATGATCACCGCCGCCACTGTTGGCGACACGTGATATACCCCAAAATTTTCCCCGATAAAAAAACAAAAGGGCGAAAAGAATGAGAGCAAGACAAATGCTTTGTAGTCCTTCCGGTCGACCCGCTCCCCGAGTCTGCGCACCCTGAAGATGACCGTCATCAACACCGAAGAGATCGTCAGCCTGATCAGCATCACCGTGATGGGCGCATAATAGGTGAAGGCAACTTTTGTCCAGACATACGATAACCCCCAGAAAATGACGGCCAGGACTATCAGAACATAGATGGTTGTCTTGTGTTGTTGTTTCATTATTTTTTTTCAAAAGTAATCATAACTTCATTAAGAAAAATACAGGAAAATGTTTCTGTTTTTTGTATATTGCAGCTAAGGTAAAACGATACAGACATGAGTACCCTTAAAAAGTTTACCATGGAATATGGGGTCAGGACGAGCCCAAAATTGCTTTATACGGCCATTTCCACACCGGAGGGACTGTCCCGCTGGTTTGCCGATCAGGTGATCCAGGAAGCGGATGACCTTTTTCACTTCCACTGGGAGGGGTCAGCGCAAAAAGCACGTATGCTGAAGTTCAAGGAAAATGAGTTTATACAGTTTCTTTGGCTTGATGAAGGCGTTGACCAGGGACACATGTGGGAAATGGAAATCGTTAATGACCCTCTTTCGGGAACTGTTGCCCTTATCGTTACAGATCATGCGGAAGCAGCCGACCTCGACTTCAGCCAGCGCATCTGGGATGCCCAGGTGAATAAACTGCAACGACTATTCAGCGCTTAAACTTTCGGGCAGACCCACCTCAGGTTCCGGCAGGTCAAACCAGCCTGTCACCTTGTTCAGATTGTCAGGCGGTGCATCCTTGTGTATATATTCATTCTTTTTGCGCAGATAGGTATAATCTTTTTCCCATTCCTTGTGATGGTTATAGATCTGCCCGAGGGCATGGATGATATAATGAACCTCCTCATCAGTCATGGTGGGATGGAGTGAAATCCTAACCCAGCCGGGTTTTTCTGACAGGTCACCGTAGTTGATCTTTTCTGTTATCTGGTGCGACATTTCATAATCCACATCAAGCAAAAAGTGGCCATAAGTGCCGGCACAGGCACAGCCGCCCCTGACTTGTATGCCGAACTTGTCACTGAGCAGGCGCACTACCAGGTTGTAGTGGATGTGTTCAAAATAGAAGGAGACCACAGCCAGGCGCTTATCCATATTTTTCGCTAAAATGCTGGTGCGTGGGATATTACGAATGCCGGGTAACAAAATATCCAGCAATTCATCTTCTCTCTGGCGCATCTTATCGGTTCCCATCTGTTGTTTAAGTTTGATAGACAGTGCCGTGCGAATGGCCTGCAGGAAACCGGGAGTGCCCCCATCTTCGCGGGCTTCGATATCATCGCTGTATTTATACTCTCCCCAGGGGTTTGTCCATTCAACAGTGCCGCCACCGGGATTATCCGGTACCTCATTGTTGTAAAAGGCAGCATCAAAAATAAGCACGCCGGAGGAGCCGGGTCCGCCCAAAAACTTATGTGGGGAAAACATAATGGCATCCAGCTTCTCCTTTGGGTCATCAGGATGCATGTTGATCTCTGTGTAGGGAGCCGAGGCAGCATAATCAACGATACAGACCCCGCCATAATCGTGCATCAGGGCAGCCATCTGATGTACCGGCGTCTCGATACCCGTGACATTGCTGCAGGCTGTAAAAGAGCCGATCTTTAATTTCCTGTCTTTGTATTTTTCCAGGTTTGCCCGCAGGTCATCCAGGTCAATCAGCATGTCAGGGTCTGGCTGTAGCTGCACCACATCTGCAATGGTCTCAAACCAGGAGGTGTGGTTGCTGTGATGTTCCATGTGGGAAATAAATACCACGGGGCGCTCTGTGTCCTTCAGGCATGGTTTCTGGCTCAGTTGCCCGCACACCCGTAGGCCAAGCATGCGTTGTAATTTGTTGATAACCGTTGTCATTCCGCTGCCCGCGGTAATGATCACATCATTTTCGCCCGCATTCACATGGTCTTTGATCACCTGGAGCGCATGTTGATAGGCGTTTGTCATTAAAGTACCGGTTTCACTGGCCTCCGTATGGGTGTTCGCCACAAAAGGCCCGAAACGCTCAGTCAGTATCCGTTCAATCGGCCAATACATGCGTCCGCTGGCAATCCAGTCTGCATATACTATTCGCTGCTCGCCGTATGGACTCGTATATTTTTGATCGATACC
>CAYMDX010000174.1:0-4244 GCA_964389125.1 uncultured Bacteroidales bacterium | reverse complement strand
ACCCGCCGCCACAGGCAGGTCCCTTTTTTTATGAAAGCAAAAAATGAGATTTCTGAGATTAGGCACTGATAAACAGAACCATAATTTTTCAATGAAAATTTTAAATAACCCAGTGAATCAAATACTTGAAACATGAAAGACAACACATTGACGATGGCCGTTCAAAAAAGTGGCCGGCTAAGCGAAGACTCAGTGAAGCTACTGAAACAATGCGGAATCCGCATTCAAAATGGGAAAAATAACCTGAAAGCTGGCGCCAACGGCTTTCCTTTGGAGCTAATATTTCTCCGTGATGACGACATTCCCCAATATGTGGAGGATGGCGTGGCTCATGCAGGGATCCTCGGACTCAATGAGGTTCTGGAAAAAGACAAGCAGGTGGAGGTGATTGAGCCACTCGGTTTTTCAAAGTGCCGGCTGTCGGTTGCCATTCCCCGGAACCTGGATTACCCCGGAAAAGAATTCCTGAACGGAAAGCGTATTGCCACATCTTACCCTGTTTTGCTCGAAAAATACCTCCGCGAAAACAATTTGAATGCAGAAATCCACCCCATAAGCGGATCTGTGGAGATTGCACCGAGTCTTGGACTTGCGGATGCCATTTTTGAGATTGTCAGCTCGGGTGGCACCCTGTTGAGCAATGGGCTAAAAGAAACGGAGACGGTGTTGCAAAGTGAAGCGGTCCTGATTGCCGGGGCCAATCTGCCTGATGAAGTAAACCAACTCCTGCAGCAGCTGTTATTTCGGATCCGTTCGGTGCAAAAAGCAGCCAATAACAAATACATTCTGCTGAATGCCCCGGAAAGCAAGCTGGACAATATCATCTCCCTGATACCGGGCATAAAAAGCCCTACCATGATGCCCCTGGCTGAAAAAGGCTGGTACTCGCTTCACTCCGTTATCAGTGAAGATAACTTCTGGGGGGTTATTGACCGGTTGAAAGAAGCAGGAGCCGAGGGGATCCTGGTGGTTCCCATAGAGAAAATGGTCACCTGAGTAACGCCATCACTCCGTGCCATCCCTGTAAAATCAAACGTGTTGAAATAACAAACCATATATACGACCATAAATTCTTAGCCTGATTCAGACATGGATCATGGACAAACCCAATAAAGAACGTTTAAACACATTTCAAATGGATCAAAAGAAGAAGACATCAAGTTCACAACAGCAACCCCAAAACCTTTCGGCTTCGAAGGAATCGCTCATGACTGTTATCACGAATATCTCACCCAAAGATTACGAAAAGATACTAAGTCGACCATCCAGTGATGCAGCCGGTCGTGAGGAAAAAGTAAGCCGGATTATCCGGGAAATAGAGCAGGGTGGGGATAAGGCCTTGCGTGAGATATGTCTGGAGATTGATGGTCAGGCACCGCCGGATTTTGAAATTTCCCGTCAGGAACTGCTGCAGGCCGGTAATGATGTGGATCAGCATCTTAAAACAGCGGTCAGGCAGGCCATGATGAATATCCGAAGCTTCCATGAGGCACAGTTGCCGGCTCCGGTGTCTATGGAAACCATGCCTGGCGTAAAGTGCAGCATAAGGCACACACCTATAGAGCGGGTAGGTTTGTATATTCCCGGAGGAACCGCTCCTCTGCTTTCCACCGTTTTGATGACTGCCGTGCCCGCCACAATTGCCGGTTGCAGCGAGATCATTGCCTGCACCCCTCCCGGGGCATCGCCAGAACTCCTCTTTGCGTTAAGCCTGTTTGACATACGTGTGTTTACGGTGGGTGGGGCTCAGGCCGTAGCCGCCATGGCTTTTGGTACGGAAAGTATTCCGAAGGTAGACAAACTATTCGGCCCGGGGAATGCCTGGGTCACCAGCGCAAAAATGCAACTCGCGGGCCGTGGTATGGCTATTGATCTGCCTGCAGGCCCTTCAGAAGTCATGGTGATCGCTGATAGTACGGCCAAACCGGCATATATAGCTGCAGACCTCTTGTCGCAGGCCGAACATGACCCTGACAGCCAGGTAATCCTGTTGGCCGAGCGCATGGACCTGATCAATGAAACCATCACAGAGATAAATACCCAGCTTGAAACCCTGTCACGAAAGGAAACCGCCTCGAAGGCGTTGAAACATGCCCTGGCTATCTGCGTAACAGATATCGGTCAGGCTTTGGAGATCAGCAACTATTATGGTCCGGAGCACCTTATCCTTTCCGTGAAGGATGCATCGACGCTGGCGGAAAAAGTGACCAACGCCGGCTCTGTATTTTTGGGTAATTACAGTCCGGAGTCAGCCGGTGATTATGCCAGCGGGACCAATCACACCCTGCCCACCGGAGGTGCCGGAAAGGCCTGGAGTGGCATCACCACCGCCGCTTTTATGAAAAGCATCACCACGCAGGAGATCAGCAGGGAAGGATTGATGGAACTGGCACCTACGGTACTGCAGCTTTCCCGGGCTGAACAGCTGGATGCCCACGCCAACGCCATCCTTCAGCGAATACAAACAGAGAAATGATTCACAAAACCCTATCGTCATGAAATTTGACCTGAATGCGATGATCCCTGAACATATTGCGGAGCTGATACCCTATTCCTCAGCCAGGAGTGAGTTTGGTGGCCGGGGCTCCGTCTTTCTGGATGCCAATGAATTGCCGGAGCCCCTCCCAGGTATGCCGCCTGACGTAAACCGCTATCCGGGAAAGGAACCAGAGGAGCTGATAGAAAAACTGTCAGCGGTTAAAGGGGTGGACAAAGAGGGCATCCTCCTTGGAAACGGGAGTGATGAGATCCTGGATATGATCATGCGCTGCTTCTGCAGACCGGGGGAAGATCAGGTTATGATTTTTCCGCCAACTTTTGGGATGTATGCTGTGCGGGCCAGGGTAAATAACCTTGGCATCATTCCTGTCAATCTTGATCAGGATTTTCAGATTAACACCGTGAAGGCACTGGAACATGCCAACTCTGCTACAAAGCTGATGTTTGTCTGCCACCCCAATAACCCCACCGGCAATGTTCAACAAAAGGAAACAATTGTACAATTGCTGAAGGGCTTTCAGGGTATTGTGGTGGTTGATGAAGCCTATATCGATTTTTGTCCTGAAGAAAGCCTGCTTCCGTTGCTGAGAGATTACCCGAACCTGGTGGTCCTGCAAACATTTTCCAAGGCAAATGGGTTGGCTGGCGCCCGGATTGGCACAGCATATGCATCTCGCGACATCATCAGTGTGCTGCAAAAGATTAGCTTCCCTTACAACGTTGGAACCCCGGCTATTAAACTGGCGGAAAAAGCACTGGACAGTCATGCGACATACCGCATGAACGTAGAACGTATCCTTGCCTCCAGGGATGAACTTGCCGGGATCATCAAAGATTTGCCACTCACCGAAAAGGTGTATCCGTCGGATGCCAACTTCCTGCTGGTCAAAACCGCTAATGCCGATGCGCTTTACGGTCATCTTGCGAATCGTGGTGTTATTGTTCGAAACCGCAGCAAGGATTCCGGTTGTGAGGGGTGCTTGCGCATCACGGTAGGAACGCCGGAAGAGAATCAACAACTGGTGGAGGCATGGGTTGCTTATGGCAAAACAAGCTCAGAGAAACAGGAAGTTAGCGGTACCGGAATAATGGCCGGTCAGACGGCCGAAACAGGTAAGCCAAAAAGTGTTGGCACCTCCGGGCTGCCAGAAGTACGGCAGGCTACGATAAGCCGGCAGACTTCAGAAACGGACATTACGGTCAGGATAAAGCTGGAAGGAAGTGGCTACGCCAATATCCGAACCGGAATCGCCTTTTTTGACCATATGCTCGAACAAATTGCCCGGCATGGAATGATGGACCTGGAAGTGGCTGCCAGCGGGGACCTGGAAGTGGATCCTCATCACACCATTGAAGATACTGCTATCTCGCTGGGTATGGCTTTCAGGCAGGCTCTTGGCGACAAAAAAGGGGTGGAGCGGTATGGGTTTGAATTGCCTATGGATGAAAGCCGGGCAAAGGTGCTTACAGACCTTGGCGGACGCAGCTACCTGACGTGGGAAGTGCCCTTTTCAGGGACGGATGTCGGAACCGTTCCGGTTACACTGTTCAAACACTTTTTCAGATCATTTTCCGGGTCAGCCGCCTGCAACCTGCACATTGAAGCTGCCGGGGAGGATGACCACCACAAGGTGGAGGCTGTATTTAAGGCCTTTGCAAGGGCTCTGAAAATGGCAGTTGCCAGAAATAATACGGATGCCATGCCTTCCACAAAAGGAATGCTGTAAATTATAGAAGCTGGAAGC
>CAYMDX010000173.1:0-4304 GCA_964389125.1 uncultured Bacteroidales bacterium | reverse complement strand
GAACCTCAAAAATTTCATCTTCCGGATCTGAGGGAACTAAAAACTGGTTGTTATCTTCGCTACAGGCTGCAAAAACCAATATCAAAAAGCTGATATAGAATAGCAGGTTGCGTTTTACTTTATAGGGTCTGTTTAGGATATACATGTTGTTAAAATTATACGATTGTAAATAACTTACAAAGATAGCCGTAAAAATCATGCCGGCAATATACATGCACCAGTTGTAGATACAATAGCTTTCGGGCCAGATTGGTATAAAGAAGCTTTATCTGATTTTGTCGTTTTTTTGGTGAGGACAAAATACTTTTTTCAGCAAATGGATAGACTTTGACTATTTAAAAATCAAAAACGGGAAGATCAAATCGATCTTCCCGTTTTTTGTGTCTATGATGCCTTTCAGTTTATTGAATTGACAATGTCACGGCCGATGTCGTGTTTTCGAATTGAACCTGCAGCAGATACATACCCTTTTGAAGACCGCTGAGATCTATTATTTCCTCAAAGCCATCTGTTTTTACATGCATCATCTTCTGACCAATGGTATTGAACAGATGGATATCCGTGATACGTTCATCAGCACTTACGGTTACAAGATCTTGTGCCGGGTTGGGGTATATCTGCAGTTCAGGTTGGCTTTCGACCACAGCAATATCTGTTGAATAGTCAAAAATACCGTGAACCGTTTTGTCGGAGGTGATATTGAGGAGCGTAAATACTTCTGTAACATCATCGGGATCAACACTTTCATTATTGATGAGAATGTCCTTCAGGTGGTGGTCTTCATCCGGTGTAAAGGTGATGATGAGGTCTTCTCCATAATCAACAGTTACCTGGCCTTCGGGTTCTACAGAACCATTCCCTTCAGCAGATATCTCAATATCATAATTATGGATGTCAAATGTTGCATGGATCGTGTGTCCATCCTCTGTAACATTTTCGAATGTATATTCATTTGGGGAGCCCACACTTTCTCCGTCTACATCCACATTGTCGATATAATAGCCAGGCAAGGAGGCGATGGTGAAGGTAATATCATTGCCGTGATCCACCTCAACTTCGCCCGGGGGGCTGATGCTTCCGTTGTCACCGGCGGTAGCATGTATGATATACGTGTTGATATCAAATAAACCGACAATACTTCTGTCGCTTGTCACTTCAAAGGTATATTCTTCATTGGTTGAGAGTTCAATGCCGTCTTCTGTCCATCTGAGGAAATGATAACCCGTGTTGGCATTGGCCGAGATAGTGGCTTCTTCGCCGTAATAGTATTCACCCCCACCCGTTACAGTACCTGCCTCTTCCAGGTTGCTGCTAAGGGTAACATCAAACCGCAGGTAAGTAAGGGTGATATCCAGATCCTGTTCTTCATCTGTAGTGATTGTAACCTCATTGGTGTAGGTCTCAAAACGGGTCTTGTTAACCTCGTATTCATATGTTCCGGGTACTACCTGTATCTCAAGGTGTCCGGATGCATCTGTATAGTGACCGCCGAAACCCTGCAAGAAGAAGAAGGCATCTTCTACGGCTTCACCAAATTCATCTTCGATAAATACCGTAAGTGTAGACATATCGGCATCTTCGGTCGGCAATATCACCTCAACAATGATATTTTCATCGGTAAGGGCGATCGCACCTTCTACTGATTGGTGTCCTGTTTTGCTTACTTCATAGGCATAGTTGCCTACCTGCACATCCTCGAACAGATAATCCCCTGCTTCGTTTGTCATATCACCCAGGGTTATGGTAGCATCGTCAACGGCATGGCCGTCTTCGTCGGTTATGTCAAAGGTGACGTTGTACTCGGGAGGTGTTATGGTAAAGGTGACCGGGATTCCAATGTTTTCGCCCGCATTATTTTGAATAATCACCTGTGCATTTTGTTCGCCAATTTCCAGATCAGAAGCATCAAATGTCAATTCTACATCCACATCTTCTTCGGGGGCAACAACACCTTCTTTCGGATCGAAGGTTAGCCATTCTATCTGCTCTCCCAGTTGCAGGATGCCTCTGATACACCAGTTAAAGTCCAGACCATCTTCACCCAATGCTATTAATTGGTGCCATTCTCCATTGAAGTACATCCAACCACCCTTATCTTCTACCATGGGGCCGCTGTCTACGGAGGCCGGAAAACCGCCGGTAGTTTCCATTGCGTATCCCATCCAGTACTCTTCACCGGGCTCAAGCTGGATCAGCTCTGGTAGGATGTGCACGGACCATTCGTTGATTAATACTTCATTTGTAACATCTTCAGAGTATATTTCCTCTGCCGGACCGTTTTCTGAACCGCCTTTCCATATCTTAATGCTTACTTCAGAGAAGTCATCGCTTCTGATGTGATATTTTACGGCCGACAATTCATAGGAGGCATAATAGGGAATAAGATCTTCCCCCATGAACCTCACCGCTGTTATGAATGAGGCTTCCTCATCAGTTCCGATACCGTTGTTTGCATATCCGTTGTCATGATGTATCTCAACGGTCTCTTCGTAATCTGAGTTTTTATCCTTTTGCCTGATTTTACCTGGTCGCGATTCAGCTTTTCCAGTATATGCTGCATCTATTTTTGTATCAGGAACTACTGCATAACCATCGTATTCTGCTACCCTATCTGCGAAGCTGGCTGTGTGGTCTTTATTGCCGTCTGATGGATAGGCAAAAAAAGCATACTCCAGGTCCAATTCACCCGGGTTGGCAATATTTACCATGATGCTTTCGGTGTTACCCTGGGGCAGGGCCAGATCAATATTGTCCGTGTCGACTACAATTTCGGGTACCGGAATCTTTTCCATGGCAATTTCAATCAACTGGCCCTCTTCTGTAATGGTAACGGTTGTGTCTTTAGGATAGTAGCCTGTTTTTCGCAGGCTAAGGTCATAGTCACCATCATGAAGGGTTATGGTGGCCATACCATCATTATCAGTTATATCCTCCTGATTATCGTAAGGTGTAGCGATAAGAACTCCGGGTAAGGGTTCTTCCCCATCTGTAACAAAAAAGTCAATATCAAGTGGCTGGTTTTCCACAAGAAGCTTAAAATCATCCACTAACCACCAGTAATCGTATTCGCCCATCCATTTAAATTTAATTTTTACGTTGGGTTCTTCCTGGGCGATATCTGTGATATCAAATTCGGAATATACAGGATTTGGTCCGTTAAATTCATTCTCTTCAGCATCTTTCCACCTGTAAAGCTCCGTCTGGGTCTCAAAATCATCGGTGCTGATATAGATGCCAACATCTGCATTTCCATATGTTCTGGCCAGATGTTCCACAGAGAAGGTGATGTTTGAGGTAACATCGCTAAAGTCAAAGGCTTTGGTGATCAGATCTGCTTCTTCGGGTGTACCTTCCTCACCATGCTCATCAGAATCAAGGATCATGTAACCGTCATCAGCAGTAGTGGAGTTTAACTCGCCATTATAAGATCCGCCGGTGTCTGTCCATTCCCAGCCCGGGAAATCTTCCGGACCTTCTAAAACAACATTTTCCCATCCTTCCGGGACCTCCTCATCTCCAAAAGTTTCATTATGGAATGTGAGAAACTGATTGGGATCCGGGAGCCTGACATAATCTTCCAGCCAATCCTCAAAATAGCTGACTCTGGCATACACGCCCGGATATTGTGGCAACCCACACTGAACACCATAGCTTACCACACCTGCCAATTTATACCAGCCATGTCTGTCGGGTACCACCATGGGGCCACCACTGTCACCCTGACAAGAATCCATCCCATCATCTCCGGCCATGATCATATCGTCTGTGATCTGGGTTGAGGAATAATCGGTATCATCTATATCCCGAATCGGAACCTCAATGGCTTGCAATATATCCGGTGATGACCCTTCATAGGAAAGGGCTCCCCATCCGGAGACCTTTACCACCTCACCCGGATCTGTGAGCCCTTCACTGGCATCCTGTTTGCTCACCAGATCAACGGCTTCTTTACCCGGATGCTCAAAATTAAAAGGTTGATTAAGACGCAGCACTGCAATATCATAACGGAAATCTCCGCCGGGGTCATAGTCCGGGTGCATGATAACCTCTTCAAGGTTATAAAAGCTGCCCTGGTCACTGCTCATATCCGTGAAACCGGCTCTTAATCGAAAATGACCCGGATCAAGATAAACATCATCGCCATCTTCGTCAGGAAAAACCAGACAGTGGCTGGCTGTAATCACCCATTCTTCATTGACGATGGTGCCGCCACAGAAATGACTGCCACCATATTCCGGTTTTAACTGCAGTGACACCTGCCACGGGTAATCCTCAATGTCGACATCCTCGCCACCAACAATACG
>CAYMDX010000172.1:0-4318 GCA_964389125.1 uncultured Bacteroidales bacterium | reverse complement strand
CGACTCTAATCACGAAGGGATTAAATATGAATAGCCCCGAATGCAATTCGGGTATAAGGAACGCCCGGAAAACAAGAACCCTGAAAGGGTTCAATTCAGTTGCAGGCCGGACTTGGCCGGCCTGCCATGTTTACAAAAAGGCCAAAGGTAGCCGCAGCACTTGGGCTGCGTTCCTGCAATATGAAACTGAGAGCTGGGATCTGAGAACAAAAAACATCTTTTTTGAACAACAATGCGTACATCATATTGTTATCTTTCCGGGGTTGTTAAGCCCCTTTTTTGTGTTGTGAGCCAAACCATTAAATAATATATACCTGTTTTATCGGATAGCCGGTAACAGCCTAATACCAAAGCGTAAACCTTGTCAAATAAGCCATCATATAAGTTTTTTCCGGTGTGGGTACTGCTTTTCTCCCTGCTGCTGATGGCAGGGGGTAGTCTGCAGGCCGGTGAGGCCGGCAACCCCGGCGGCGCTCCCGGGGGAGCGGCAGAGTCGCTGTATGCACCGCAGGGCGAAGAGGTGCTGCTGACATTTCGCTACCGGGGGGTGGGCAACGTGTATGTCACCGGGCTGTACGACTACGACGTGGACAAGATGTTTTTGCCGGTGGGAGAGCTTTTCAGCCTGCTTGGGATCTACTATGAAACCGACCGCGGCGCCTTCAGCATTTCTGGCAACTACCTGTCGCCCGACCAGCCATTTGCCATCCGGTTCAACCAGCAACACGTCATCCTCGACGACGAAACCTACACCTTCACCGCCGACGACTTCCGCATCGGGGAGATGGACTATTTCGCCTCCCCAACGGTGTTTGAAGAGGTGTTTGAGCTCTTCTTCACGGTGAACATGAGTGCCCTGACCCTGTCGCTGGAGACCGAGCACACCATGCCGGTAGTGGAACAGATGGAACGCGAGCAACACCGGCAGCTCATCGAAGCCCGTGAGGTAACCCGCGAATACTATCCGCTGGAATACGAACGTGAGCGCAAGCTCATGGATTTTGGCTTTCTGGATTACAACCTTAGCGGCAGCTTCACCAGCGACAACCCCAACATGAACTATTCCCTGACCGGCGGCGCGGAGCTCCTTGGCGGCGACATCCAGGGCAGTGCCCGGGGGTCATGGTCCGAAGCCGGACACAATTTCCGGACCAGCAACCTGCGTTGGCGTTACGTGGTGCGCGACCAGCCCTGGTTCAGCACCTTTCAGGCCGGCCAGTTATCCACCACCGGCCTGTACAACCGGAGCATCCGCGGCGCATCCATCTCCAACGACCCCATCGAACCACGCCGGATTTATGAAACCTATATCGTCGACGGCACCACAGAACCCGACTCAGAGGTGGAGCTCTACCTCAACAAACGGCTGATCGACTACCAGCGTGCCGATGATTCCGGCTATTACCGCTTTGAGTTTCCGCTGACCTACGGGACCACACAGCTTAGTATCAACATTTACACACCGACCGGGGAGACAAGAACCATCGACCGGCGCGTACAGATCCCCTTTACCTTCCTGCCGCCCGGAGAAATCGCCTATAACATACAGGGCGGCCAAACAGAGACCTTCCTGGGCGAAGACGAAGAAGAAAAGTGGCTGGCCCATGGCGACGTGGCGGTGGGTATCACCGAATGGCTGACCGCAAGCCTGGGCAGCGAATACATTGAAGACTTCAACGAAAACAAACCCTTTACCTACGGCAGCCTGTCGGCCAGGGTGCTTGGCCAGTACCTGCTGAATGTGGACATTGCCCCGAATGCTTACTACCGGGGCATCACCAACGTGATGTATCCGAGCGGCCGGAGCCTCAGCCTGCAATACACCTATTATGAAGACAACCCCCTGTTCAGCACCGGCGGTGCCGACCAGGATGTTCAGGCAAGCTTTTTTACGCCGTTCACCCTGTTTGACCAGCGCATGGGGTTCAGGCTGGGCGCCGATCACCGCATGTTCGACAACCACAGCCTGACACGCTACCGTTCTGACCTGAGTTTGCGGGTAGGCAGGATGAATGTGCGTCTGAACTACCGCGACGCCCTGTTCTATTCTGATAACGAGTTTGAGCTGGGTCAGGGCCGACTCCGGGGCAGCCTTACCTATACCTTCATGCGCTCCCCGGGTGTGCCGGTTTTTGTCAGGGGGCTGTTCATGCGCGGCAATATCTATTACAACACCGAAAACAGTGAGATTGAAAGCATCGATTTACAGCTGTCGCGTACCATCCGGCAATTTGCACGTATACAGCTGCAGGCAGGCTACGACCTGCGCTCTGAGCAGCATCAGATAAGGCTGGGATTCACCATGGACCTGAACAGTGTTCGCAGCACCACCAATGTCGACAGCCGGGGTGGCAGGACCAGCGTCCGGCAAAACCTGCGTGGGTCCCTGGGCTTCGACCACGACCCCGACCGGATTGTCACCAGCAACCGTAACCAGGTGGGCCGGGCCGGCGCTTCTGTCATCCTGTTCGTCGACAACAACAACTCCGGCACCTATGACGAAGGCGATGAGATCATCCCCCACCGGGCCGTGAGGCTCGACCGTTCCGCACAAATGCAGGTTGGCCGCGATGGCGTGCTACGTATCAGCCAGCTTCAGAGCTATTATCAATATAACATGGAGGTGATTCGCCAGGCACTGCCCAACCCGATGCTGGCCCCGGGAAAAAATGAATTCTCCTTCGTGGCCGACCCAAACCGCTACAAGCGTATCGAAATCCCCTTCTACCGTACCGGCGTGATCGACGGTACCGTTTACCTGATGGAGGATGGGGAAAGACAGCCGCAGGGCGGACTCAGGCTGCAAATCAAAAGCGAAGATGCCGAATTCGATGAAACCGTTCGTAACTTTTCTGACGGTTCCTACTATGCCATGGATATGCCACCCGGCGACTACACGATAGAAGTGGACCCGGCCCAGCTCGACTTCCTTGACGCGCACATGCCGGATGGACCTATCGAGTTCGAGGTGCAAGCCCTCGCCCAGGGAGATTTTATCGAAGGCTTTGACATCGTTTTGGAACCCCGTCCGGAACCCGAACCTGAACCTGAACCACTACCGGCCGAAATCGCCGAAATAACAGAGCTCGAGCCGGAACCCGAACCTGAAGCAGAACCTGAGCCGGAACCAGAGCCCGAACCCGAAGCAGAACCTGAACCGGAACCGGAACCAGAGCCCGAGCCTGAGCCAGAGCCCGAACCAGAGCCTGAACCTGAACCAGAACCAGAACCAACCACTGAAGTTGCTGAAACTCCGGCCCCGGACTCCGAACTGGCGCCTGCTATGCGCCAATACACCCTACAGATAGGACTGTTTACTGATGAATCGACGGCCACATCAACCCGCGATCATGCATCCGAAAGTACCGGCAGAGCATTTCATCTCCGGGAGCACGACACCTACCAGCTTTATGTGGTAACGTCGGAAGCCCTAAGCAGCCGGCAGACAGCTACCGAACTATTGGATGTTGTGAGCAATATTGGCTATGAACACGCCTTTATCAGGGATTACACGGTAGTCATTTCGGAAACAACGGAAGAGCCGCTCGATGAGGTGGCCGAAGCACCCCAAACAACGGTGGAACCAACAGAGGATTATCCGTTCGAAATGGCCGGTGTGGGTGACGAATATTACATTGTTGTCAATCTGTTTTCCAGTATTTACCGGGCTGAAACGGCCAGGGAGCAAACCACACAACAGTTTGATGTTTCCTTCCATATTCACTTTATGGAGGATGACAATCTATTCATGGTATTTTCTTCCATGTTGGAGGACCCAGACGATGCCCTTTTCCTGCTCAACCAACTGTATGAGCAAGGCTTTGTAGAATCACAGGTCGAACACGCCCCACCACCCGGGCCGGCGCCCATGCAATATCAGGTACAACTGGGCTCATACGCCAGTGAAGATATGGCCGAAGAAGCCCTCGTTCAGGCTGCGGAAAACATTGATGCACGGTTGATGACAGAATACGATGACCTGACCGCCAGGTTTGTCCTCCGCACCGAACCCTATCCCGGGATCCCGGAAACAGAGGAGGTCCTGAGACAAATACACAGCGTAGAGGATTTTGATACCGCATTTATGGTCACCCGCCCGAGAATCCCATCCACGATGATTCTTAACCCGGCCAGGTTCTAAGCAGATCAAAAGACTGTATGCCTGCTTTTTACAACTCCTCACCTTCAATGAATGCGCGAAGCTTGCGTTCGACCGTAACAGCCTGACTTCTGACGGGCGTGTAATAGGTCACCTGTAACGCATAGGTACTGTTGCCCTGATGTTTGACATTGACGGTCGGCGGAGGTCCGACCACCC
>CAYMDX010000171.1:2536-4457 GCA_964389125.1 uncultured Bacteroidales bacterium | reverse complement strand
GTTTACTGTTCACCTCTCTGGCCATTTCCCGGAACCGCTCACTCCGCTTCAACAGCTCGGAATAGCTCCCCTGGTCAACAATCTTCCCGTTCTCCATCATGTAGAGCACGTCGCAGTTCATCACGGTGGTTAGCCGGTGGGCAATCATCACGATGGTGCGCTCGCCCTTGAGGGCGTCGATGGCCTCGATGATGTGTCGCTCGGTGATGTTGTCGAGGGCGGAGGTGGCCTCGTCCATCACGAGGATCTGGGGATCATGGTAGAGTGCGCGGGCGATGCCGATGCGTTGTCGCTGGCCGCCGCTCAGACGGGTGCCGCGCTCGCCAATGATGGTGTCCAGACCGCCGGGCAGACGGCCGACCAGCTCGCTCAACTGGGACTGCTCCACGGCACGCTGTACCATCTCGTCGTCAATCTTGTCGTCGGGCAAGCCGAAGGCGATGTTGCGGCGCAGGGTGTCATCCGAAAGATAAATATGCTGCGGGATGTAGCCGATGTTTCGCTGCCAGGCGGAGATGCTGTCCAGAATATTTTTGTCGTCCACCAGGATCTCGCCTTGCTGGGGCTTGAGCAGTCCAAGCAGCACGTCCACGATGGTGGTCTTGCCGGCACCCGATGGACCAACGAAGGCGATGGCCCGACCCTTGGGGATTTCCAGACTGACCCCGTCGAGGGCCTGCTCGTCGCTTTCGGGATAATGGTAGTGGAGGTCGCGGATGGTGATGGCCCGGGTCAGGGTTGTCTTATCCTTGCGCTTCCGGTCGGCCGCGAACGCCTGGCTGTACTTTTTCAGGGCGGTCAGGTCGTCGTAGATGGGGTTCACCGCGTAGATGTTGTAGCGCAGGTCGGTCAGCAGCTTGGTCATCAGCTGCAGGTTGGGCATCAGCCTGACAATGGCCACCCCGAAAAGGGCTACCACCGGAATGATACTGGCGATCGGACGGCCCTGCAGGTGCATCACCAGGGCGATGAGCATGATGCCCGCCACGGCCAGGGTCTCCAGCACAGGCCGGGGGATCTCGCCGATGAAGGTTTTGTGACGCTGCAGGCGGCTCGATTCAAACGCCACATGCCGGAAGGTCTCAATGAAGTAGGGCTCGCGGTTCATCACCCGGGCGTCCTTGATGCCACCAAAGGCCTGGCGTGCGGTTTTGATCATCGCCTGCCGGTAATGTTGCGCCTCTTTGCCGTATGTCTTCATCCGCTTTTCTGTGACCAGCAGGAACAGGTACGATAAGCCGCCGAGCAGGGTCGCCACAAACAGGGTGATAAGAGGCTCCATCACCAACAGGAAGATGACGATGGAGATGGCCATGATGACTTCTTTGGAGATCTTCAGCAGGGGCTTCAGCACCTGGTTGATCAGCAGGTTGACCTCCCCGCTGACATTTCGGAGCAGCTCGGAGGAGTTGCGCTGCAGGTAAAAGGTGTAGGGCGCCTGCATGTAGGCGGTCATCAGGCGGTGACTGAACAGGTAGCGCCGGGCATAGATGAAGCGGGCCTCAATGTACCGGAAGAACAGTATATAGGTGTTCTTGATGATGAAGATGCCGATCAGGGCAATGGCCCCATAGATCAGCAGGTCGCGCGACTCTTGAATGCCGAGCCACCGGAACAGGGGAGCGAAGGTTTCATGCTCGAGCGCGCGCTCCGGATTGGCCACGATCGACACGAAGGCCGGGACCATCCCGATGCCGGCAACTTCTAAGAGTCCGGCCAGGATCATCATCAGAAAAAGCGCGAGAACCTTAAACTTTTCCGAACGGGAAAAGAGACGGCGTAGTTTGTGGAGTTCTTTGGGAAACAATATTTTGTTCGTTAGGTGTTTGTTTTGGTAGCTAAGGTTGGGAGCTGAAATCGGTGTCCTTGGTTATCACAACAAAATCATTGTTATCAGCATACGTACAAATCTCAACATCCG
>CAYMDX010000171.1:0-2436 GCA_964389125.1 uncultured Bacteroidales bacterium | reverse complement strand
ACTTACGGTAAACAGCTGCTGAAACGCATGTCTTGCTTTCTTGTTCCCGAATAACCGGGGTCTTCGACATGGGCGTTTCATATGACCTTACAGCTTGCTGTTGTTCGGATTTCATGAACCGTTGTACACAGCTTCGCCCTTTCAGTCACATGGTGTGACCGGGGCAAAGGTGTTCATTCGTGCGTCGAAGGCGCCGTCAGGTCACCTTGTGACTCCCGTCATCTTTCCACAACAGCAAGGCCTCCGGGTAGCTGTCCAGGATGCTCCCCGCCTCTGCCGGACCGAGATGCATGTACCGTATCCTCCGGTCGATAAGGCTTTCGGCCTTTTCAATCAGCGTGAAGAGGAAGGATTTGTCGATCTCGCCGCCAATGAGGATGAGGTCGATCACCGGATGATCCACCCCTTTGGCGAAGCTGCCTACCACCCAGGCCTGATGCAGGCCGCCCAGCTTTTTTACCACATTCTCCACGATCTGGTCGATGCCGGTGTGCTGCAACAACAGTCGGTGAATGTTGTCGAAAAGGGGATGTTGATCGTTGGCCTTGAACAGCTTTTTGTTTCCTTGCTTATACGAATCGAGCAGTCCGGCGCCTTCCAGGTGGTTCAGCTCCATGCGGATGGCGTTGGTGGACTCGCCGAACTCATTGGCCAGGTCACGTAAATAGGAGGTGTTGCGGCTGTTGAGGAAAAACTTCATCAGCAGACGTACACGGGTCTTGGATGTGATGAGTGTCTGTAGCACGACGCTTTCTGTCAATTGTGAGTAACAAATTTACTCATTGGGTTTGGGTTTACAAAGAAAAAACGCCTGTCGCGATAAAAATTACCGCTGAAGGGGCAAAAACGTATAATCAGGGGTGGCGTTTGCGTCATCAACGGCCTATTTCACCGGAAAGATTCCTTTCCGTTCCAGGTATTGAATGATCCGTTCGGGGTTGGTGCCATTTTTATGTTCGGCCAGGGTGAGATCCGGATCTTTCGGTATTTCGTAGTCGCCATCCATGCCGGGCACTCTGGTCAACTTGCCTTCTTCGGCCAGGCGGTAGGGCTCCGGCTTGTTTTTGCGGCAGGTTTCGAGGTCGGCATCCATATAGACCAGGTGAAAGCGGTCTTCCCCGATGATCTCGGCGGCCTGGTTGCGGATGCTTTCATCTGGTGAGATGAAGGAGCAGATGGTGATGATGCCGCGGTCGTTGAGCAGCCGGCTTACGTGGGCGACACGCCGCAGGTGCTCGGCCCGGTCGGCGGGGGAGTGGTTCAGCTCCTGCGACAGGCCGCCGCGGACGGTGCTGCCCTCGAACAGCATCACGGTGGCGCCCAGCTCAAACAGCTGCTTCTCCAGCAGGAAGGCCAGCACATTCTTGCCGCTGCCCAGCAGTCCGGTGATCCAGATGGTGGCTCCCTTCTGGTTGTAGCGCTGCTCGTAGGTTGCATTGTCGATCAGGCCGTGGCCGCGCTCGATCTGTTCTTCATCCCGCTGTGTGATGCGCGAGGGAAGCTCTGCCGGGTCCATCTTGTCGATGATCATCCCCACGGCCACGGTGTTGTGGGTCACCGGGTCAACCAGGATGAACGAGCCGGTATGGTGGTTCTTGTCATAGGGGTCAAAATGCAGGGGCTTGACCGTGGTGAGGACCACCCGTCCCATCTCATTCAGGGAAAAAGCCTCCGCGGGCGTCTTCTCCAGGGTGTTGACATCCACCTGGTAGCGGATGCTGTCTATCCGGGCCTTCGTGGTGCGGGTGTTATTCTTGATGAAGAAGAGTGTTTCACGGGCCATGGGGGTTTCATCCATCCACACCATCATGGCCTCGAAGTGGCGTTCGTTGCGTGGCAGGTTGTCGGTATGCACCAGGAGGTCGCCGCGGGAGATGTCGATCTCATCCTCCAGGGTGATGGTCACCGACTGTGGCGGGAAGGCCTGGTCCAGGTCGCCGTCGTAGGTGACGATCCGCTTGATGCGGGATGTCATGCGCGACGGGAGGGCCATCACCGGGTCGCCCTTCCTGACGATGCCCGATGTGATCTTTCCGGAATATCCCCTGAACTGGTGGTCGGGTCGCAGCACATACTGGACCGGCAGCCGGAAGTCGCGGAAGTTACGGTCGGAGGCGATGTGCACAGTCTCGAGGAACTCCAGCATGCTTTTGCCGTTGTACCAGGGCATGGTCTGGCTCTCTTCGATGATGTTTTCGCCGTGCAGTGCTGAGAGCGGGATGTAGTCCACATCGGGGATGTCGAGCTGCGCCACGAAGGCTTCGAAGTCGGTGCAGATCTTGTTGAAGGTCTCCTCGCTGTAATCCACCAGGTCCATCTTGTTGACTGCCAGCACCACGTGTTGGATGCCCAGCAGGCTCACGATGAAGGTGTGGCGGCGTGTCTGGGTGATCACCCCCTTGGTGGCATCCACCAGGATGATGGCCAGGTTGGCCG
>CAYMDX010000170.1:0-4462 GCA_964389125.1 uncultured Bacteroidales bacterium | reverse complement strand
AGCTTCGAGCTTTTTTTTCCTTCCAGCTTCCAGCTTCGAGCTTCGAGCTATTACTGTTTCTTTGCTTCAAAATGGGTCTCCAAAAGACGGGCAACATATTTGCCAATCACATCAAATTCAATATTTACCAGGGTTCCCGGCTTAAAATTACGGAAGTTGGTGTAATCCCAGGTGAAAGGGATGATGGCAATCGAGAACATATTGGGTTCCGAGTCTACGACGGTCATGCTCACCCCGTTCACGGCTATTGAGCCTTTTTCAACCGTAATGTTCTTTGGGCCCGGATCATATTCAAAATAGGCCATCCAGCTTCCATCAAGCTCCAGAACCTTCGTACATACGGCAGTCTGGTCTACATGCCCCTGCACAATATGCCCGTCGAGCCGTCCATCAGCACGCATACAGCGCTCCAGATTGACCTCATAACCCAGTTCCCAGGCACGCATATTGGTTTTATCGAGGGTCTCCTGAATAGCCGTCATCTTATACCGATTCTTCTCTTTGTCGACATCAACCGTGGTCAGACATATCCCGTCGTGGGAGATGCTTTGATCCACCTTCAGCTCATTGGCAATGGAGGTTTCGATGGTAAAATGAATATTGCCACGGTCTTTTTCAATATTTACAACCTTACCGGTTGTTTCAACTATTCCTGTAAACATATTATTATCAGTTTATTGTTTTGAAATGAATATAAAACACTTACAAAGTTACGTGGATTTTGGTAAATCCCAATACAGATTTGCCGAACGGATGATTACCAATCTTTTTGGATATCATCCTCCGGTTACAATACCGTCAGGTTTTGTCCTGCTAACCGGGCAAATCACCTTGCTGAACGGGCAGGGGCCGCTGAAAGCCTTCTTCCAGTGAAATATAGGTTTCGGTGGCGCTCACCCCTGGAATTTTTTGCATCTGATCGACAATCACATTTTTCAGGTGCTCATTGTTTCGGGTAAACACCTTGACGAACAGGGAGTATTTCCCGGAAATATGATGACATTCAACGATTTCAGGAATTTCGCTGATTTGTTTATACACTTCCTGGTGGGTCATATCGGATGCCAGGTTCACCTGAATACCAATGAATGCACATGTGATATACCCCAGTCCTTTGGGATCAAGACAGAATCGCGAGCCTTCAATAATGCCGGCATCCTGCATCTTCTGCACACGCTGATGTACTGCAGCACCACTGACACCAACTTTTCTGGCCACCTCAAGATAGGGCATACGTGCATTCTCAGAAAGGATTTCGAGAATCTGTTTGTCAATGCGGTCAATGTGAAAACCTTTCTCCATAATTAATCATTTTTTTGATTAACAAAATACAACACAAAAATAGGCATTTTACTTTCAGTCTGTAATCCAATAGAAGGTAAATACAAAAATTTCTGCAAAAACCGGGTCTGTTTTTAAAATTTCAATATTTTTGTTGTAGAAAACATTAAAACAATAAAGATATGGCATTTGATCCAGCTTCAAATATTCAGGACTTACTCCAGTTTGGAGAATTTGGAGGGGTAAACCCTTCCATCACCGATTCGGCCACCTATACATTCCTGGAGGCCGAAACCATGGTAAACACTTTTCATGGTGAACAGGAAGGGTGTTTTTTATATTCCAGACACTGGAACCCTTCCAACCGGTACCTTGCGGATGCCCTTGCGGCCATGGAGGGTACAGAAAGTGCCTGGGTCACAGCCTCAGGCATGAGTGCCATCACGAGCACACTCCTGCAACTGTGTGATTCGGGTGATCATATTGTGTCAAGCATGACAACATATGGCGGCACCTTTGCCTTTCTGGCCAACTACCTGAAAAAATTCAATATTCAGGTGTCTTTTGTCGACATTACCAATCATGAAGAAGTAAAGAATGCCATACGACCGGAGACAAAGCTGATCTATACCGAATCGGTTACCAATCCATTGCTGCAGGTATCGGATATTCCCGGACTTTCCGAAATAACCCGCAAACAACAGATAAAGCTGGTGGTTGACAACACTTTCACCCCTATGATGATAACACCGGCCAGGTTGGGTGCTGATATTGTAGTGAATAGCCTGACAAAGTTTATTAACGGCAAAAATGATTGTGTAGCAGGGGTCATCTGTGCTGACGAGGCTTTCGTGAACAGCCTTGCAGATGTTAACACAGGTACGGCCATGTTGCTGGGACCTGTGCTCGACCCACTCCGTTCGTCAATGATTCATAAAAACCTGCATACCCTGCACATCAGAATGCAGCAACACAGCAAAAATGCGCATTTCCTGGCAACCAAATTTAAAGAAGCCGGCCTGAAAGTGATCTATCCGGGGCTGGAAAACCACCCACAGCATACACTGATGAAGGATCAGATTAACCCGGAGTTTGGTTTTGGCGGAATGATCGCGCTCGATATGGGGAGTGCCGCGGATGCCACCGCCCTCATGGAAAAAATGCAGGAGGAAGGTGTTGGATACCTCGCGGTAAGCCTTGGTTATTTTAAAACCCTGTTCAGCAACTCCGGTAAAAGCACTTCCAGCGAAGTACCTGAAGAAGTGCAGAAAGAAATGGGATTGTCAGACGGGCTAATCAGATTTTCTATTGGCCTGGATCACGATATTGAAAGGAGCTGGCAAAAAATTCATCAGTGTCTCAGTGAATTAAACTATCTATAGTTCCGCTCTTATTCAGGGATTTTTATTATTTTTGTATCTTCTTTGAAAAAAACGTAACTTGTTAATAAATTTTATGCTTTTTTTTCTTATCTTTAAAAACAAAATCAAGAAAATGGAGTTATCATTATAGAAAGTTTAAGTTAATAAGGATTATCTAATACTTTGCACACATAAAGATTCTTCATGTTGTTGTTTTGGTTAGTTGATTGGTGGCCCCGGAGTATTGGTTTACTCCGGGGTTTTTTTATTACCTGCTTCCGGCAGCCATTGCCTTTTCAACTTCTTCCACCGTTTTGGGAATGGGCTTCCCAAGCACCCGGTAACCGTCGGCAGTGACCAGTATATCATCCTCTATCCGAATGCCACCAAATCCCAGGTACGATTTTACCTTTTCATAATCAATAAAATCCGTCAGTTTCTTTTCCTGCTCCCACTTTTCCACCAGCTCAGGGATAAAATAGATGCCCGGTTCCACGGTCACCACAAACCCTTCCTGCAGTTTACGGCCAAAGCGAAGTGATGATTTGCCCAAGTCGTCAGATCTTTTTATCTCATCATCATAACCGACATAATTCTCGCCAAGATCTTCCATGTCGTGTGCATCAAGGCCCATCATGTGTCCGAGGCCATGGGGCATGAACAAGGCATGGGCTCCCTGCTCAACAGCCGAAGCCACATCCCCGCGGATAAAACCAAGCTCTTTCAGCCCGCTGACAATGGTTTCAGCAGCAAGCATATGAACGCTCTTAAAGGTCACACCAGGCTTTATGGCCTGTATGGCCTTGATTTGCGCATTAAGCACAATATTGTAGACCGCTTTCTGCTGTTCGCTGTATTGGCCACTAACAGGACTTGTGCGGGTATGGTCGGTAGCGTAGTGGCGCGGTGACTCTGCTCCGGCATCCATCAGCATCAGTTGTCCGTTTTCGAGCTTGTTTTTGTGAGAATGGTTGTGTAAGGTCTCACCATGAACAGAAAGGATCAACGGAAAAGATAGCATGCCATCACCGGACAATGCGATACCTTCCACCATTCCGGCTATCTGATGCTCATATACGCCTGGTTTGGCCATCTTCATGGCGGTGGTATGCATCAGATGGGCCGTTTCGATTGCCTTTTCTATTTCGGCCACCTCCTGGTCCTCTTTGACTGATCGAAGCGCTACTACAGCTTTGATCAGCGCCTCAGAGGAATTTTCTGTTAATTCGCCGGCCGGAATCCCAAGAAATTCTTCAAGCATCAGCTTGTTTTCTGCCCGGTAAGGAGGGGTAAAATGGACCTTTCGGCCCTCCTGTTGCGCTTTTGATAAGGTTTCCTTTAATGTTGAAAAAGGGAACGCCTTTTCAACACCTACTTCAGAAGCCCGCTCTTTCATGGAAGGCTGCGGCCCCATCCAGATAATATCATCCACCGTAACATCATCCCCGAACAGCATTTCCTCACCGCTTTCAACATCAATAACACCGGCCAGCCCCTGCTGATCAAGACCGAAGAAATAGAGAAAGTTGCTATCCTGCCTGAATCGGTAGGTATTATCGGCATAATTCATGGGCACATCCACATTCCCCATGATCAATATTACACCTTCCTGAACCTGTTCCCGAAGCTTCGTGCGCCGTTGCTTGTAAGTCTCTTTGCTAAACATATCACATAATTTTTTTTGCCTAAGCTATTATTATTTCTGCTTTCGTTCAGATGTTAAAATTACAATAAAGCAACGAATCTTCAAATGCATCGTTTGGTAAAACATTAAGGAAGAAGAAAAATGAAAAGTGAACAGTGAACAGTGAACAGTGAAC
>CAYMDX010000169.1:0-4496 GCA_964389125.1 uncultured Bacteroidales bacterium | reverse complement strand
TAAACCGCGATCAAACCTGGAAAAATACCCGCTTAACGCGTTGTGAAACGGCCGTCAGCACCTCATAAGGAATGGTGTTCATATCCCTGGCAAGCTCCGTAACCGGCATATCAGCACCAAAAATGACCACATCATCTCCTTCCTGGACCATCTTTCCGGTCACATCTACCGTACACATATCCATATTGATATTACCTACGATCGGGGCATAATGCCCCTTCACCAGAAGCTTGCCCCGGCCGTTACCAAGTCGCCGGTTCAAACCATCAGCATATCCGACAGGGATGATCGCGATCTCCATATCGGTATAAGCCACGCCGGCACGGCCATATCCGATTGTTTCGCCGGCTTTTACCCGTTTTACCTGTGACACGACAGACCGGAAAGTACCGACGTGCTGTAAAAGCGGTTGCAGGTCCGGGTCGCCGGTTACGCCATACAGGCCGATGCCGGCCCGCACCATATCGAAGTGTGCCTCCGGAAAACGGGATACGGCAGCAGAATTACAAATATGCCGCAGAAATCCATAGCCCAATGCCTTTTCCAGCTTGTCACACATGTCGGTGAAACGTTCAATCTGCTCACGGGTGAAAGCATCATGGCGCTCATCTTCGCTCGCCGCCAAATGCGAAAATACGGATGCGACCTTTATGTGGGGATGACGCGTAAGGATATCAATCAGCTCATCTGTTTCACCGGGCAGGAACCCCAGGCGGTGCATACCGGTATCCATTTTGATGTGAACCGGGAAAGATTGCATGGCCGGTCCGCCGGAACGTTGTTCCAGGGCCGAAAGCAGACGCCTGAGAAGCGGGAACCCGTAGATCTCCGGCTCCAACTGGTAACGGAACAACGTCTCGAAAGTCCGTACTTCCGGGTTCATCACCACAACAGGAAGCTTTACACCGCCGCGGCGCAACTCCTTGCCCTCATCGGCATAGGCTACGGAGAGATAATCTACCTGGTGATGCTGTAAAGCACGGGCGACCTCAATACTGCCGGTCCCGTAAGAAAAGGCCTTTACCACACCCATAATCTTAACCGATGGAGCAAGTAAAGATTTAAACACAGTCAGGTTGTGGGTTAACGCATCCAGATCGATCTCCAGCACGGTTTGGTGGTCCTTCTGCTGCAATAGGGTGCTCAGCCTTTCAAAACCAAAAACACGCGCGCCTTTCAGCAGAATAGCTTCATTTTGAAAGACAGACACATCAAACGATCTTATAAAAGTCTCCGTATCATCGAAAAATGCTGTCTCACCGGAAAACTTATCCTTATGCTGAGAGATTTCCGGCCCAATGCCGATCAGCCGATTAACTTTTTTTGACAAGACCAGCATGGCGACCTCTGCATAAAGATCTTCCGGTGCGATTCCACTCTCCAGGATATCGGATAGTATAAGGGTCTTTTTCTTATTATGAGACTGGCTATTCAGGAAATCAAGTGCGATAGTCAGGGAATGAAGATCTGAGTTATAGCTGTCATTGATAATCAAAGAATCATTCACACCTTCTTTCATCTCCAGACGCATGGCCACGGGCTGCAACTCCGAGAGCTTTCGGATAATATAGTCATGGTCATAACCCTCATGGGTCAAATAGGCCAGGCAGTGCAGGGCGTTTTCCACAGAGGCATTGTCGCCGAACGGGAGAGACAACATCAGGCGCTCACCCTGATGCAGGACGGCAACAAGGGTATGCTCACCTGAGCCTTCTTTCCGAACCACCTGCACGTCAGCTTCTTCGCGCTCACCCCAGGTAAACAACCGAACAGCTGAATGGTCCGTGTGCCACTCACGAATCTCTTCATGTACCTGCGGCTGATCGCTGCAATAGATCAATGTTTTACAATGTTGAAACAGGCGCAGCTTTTCCCGGATCTTTCCCTTGCGGGAGGGAAAACCCTCATCATGAGCAGGTCCGATATTGGTAAAAATGCCTGTATCCGGCTTCAAGATATTGCGCAGGCTACTCATCTCATAAGGGCGAGATATGCCAGCCTCAAAAATACCAATATCATGGTCAGCGGTTATGTTCCAAACCGAAAGGGGTACACCGATCTGGGAGTTATAACTTTTGGGGTTCCGGACCACCTGCTGCCGCTCACTCAACGACTGAAACAGCCACTCCTTGATCACGGTTTTCCCGTTGCTGCCGGTAATGGCCACTACCGGCAGGTCAAAGCTGCTCCGGTGCCTGGCGGCCAGGGTTTGGAGGGCCATCAACGGATTATCCACGACAAGAAAAGCAGCATCCGGATATGCATCCGGCAGGTCAACAGGAACATGCCCGGTAACAAAGCTACGTACACCTTTTTTCAGCAGCTCAGGGATATAATGGTGTCCGTCATTTTGTTTGGTCTTCAATGCAAAAAACAGGGTGGTATCCGGGGCGAGCAGCTTCCGGCTGTCTGTCAGCAGAAAGCGTACGATATGTTGTTCGCTGTCGACACCGAAACAGCGGCCATCCACAACCTCACAAATGTCGGAAAGCCGGTAACCATTCCCTGTTCTCATGTGTTATCTCTTTTCCTGTTTGAGAAAAGTAAAGCGGATCAATTATTCTCCTTCACCATTGTTATTGTCGCTGGTATGACACACATCCAATGGGTCAGCGGTTATTTCCTGATGCATCCGTCTGTTTTTCACTATGTCGATGGCCAGGTATACCGATTGCTGGAATGCTTCCGGTGAAGCCTCGTTTTTCCCGGCGATATCAAAAGCGGTACCATGGGCCGGGGAAGTTCTGACG
This sequence comes from uncultured Bacteroidales bacterium, assembly GCA_964389125.1. Taxonomy (GTDB): domain Bacteria; phylum Bacteroidota; class Bacteroidia; order Bacteroidales; family UBA7960; genus PUPG01. Next base: position 1,746 of record CAYMDX010000169.1, on the reverse strand, counting down.
ACAGGCAGGCCGGCCGTATAGTTGACGCCGCTTTTAAAGGCCAGTGTCTTAAAAGGTATCAGACCCTGATCATGATACATGGCAAGTACGCCGTCAAAATGCATAAACCTTGCCGAACCAAAGAAGCCATCTGCGGGATACGGCCCGTAAGCGAGCATCCCCTCATCGAAGGCCTCCTTAATGGCCGGAATGACAACATTCTCCTCCTCAATGCCAATAACACCCTTGTCACCGGCATGTGGATTCATGCCTAATATGGCTATCCGCGGCTTGGTGATGGCAAAATCTTTTAGTAATGATTGATGCAGGATGCGCACCTTATTAAGAATCAGCGACCGGCTGATCCTTTCAGGCACTTTATGAAGCGGAATATGCCCGGTGATCACCCCAATGCGTGTTTCATTACTGACCATCAGCATCAGACTCTCAGAGACACCAAATTTTTTGGTCAGGTATTCAGTATGGCCGGGAAAATCGAACGCGTCGCTCTGGATATTCTGCTTATTGATGGGCGCGGTTACCAGTCCATCGATCACGCCTTTCGCCAGATCTTCGGTTGCAACCTCCAGGGAATGAAGGGCAGCCCTTCCGGCCTCTTCGGTCGTCTGCCCAAGGTCGATCTTTACCTCCTCTTTGAACACATTGATCAGGTTAGCCTTTCCGGCAACTGCCTGTTCAGCCTCACGAATAACATGAAAGTTAAAATCCTGAACACCAAGTATTTTTTTATGATAGGATGCCACTTTTGATGACCCGTACAGGACGGGGACAAAGAAGTCGAGAATCCGGGAGTCGCTCAGGGTCTTCATAATGATCTCATAACTGACTCCATTCACATCGCCCTGACTGATCCCGATTCTGGGTGGCTGTTTATGATCTGTTTCATGTTCCATAACTTGCATACTATATATTCATACCAGGAAACTTCACACAAAGGTAAATATATGACAAGGAAAAGGCCACATCTTTTTCACAAATATGACATAGCTGGATATCATCCTGCCTGTTTTGTGCTGCTGCACTCAATGTTTGCAACCCCGGGGCTTGTTCAGGCATCTCACGTCCGCCGGTATACACATGGAATATTTTCTGTAGATTTGTATTAGAGAAACGATACACTCTTAACGACCGCTGTTTTGGAAAACGACAAGATCATCCTCGGCATAGACCCCGGGACCAACAACATGGGCCTGGGCATTATCGGTGTCAATCGCAGCATCGTCCGTCTTATTGCCATGGATGTGATTAAACTTGGCCGGATCAGCAATCAGCCATTGAAGCTGAAAAGGATCTTCGACACGGTGTTGCGGAATATTGATCATTTTCACCCGGATGAGCTGGCCATTGAGCATCCGTTTTATGGGAAGAATGTGCAGTCGATGCTCAAGCTTGGACGCGCGCAGGGTGTGGCTATTGCGGCGGCGCTTCACCGTGACATACCTGTTTTCGAATATTCTCCACGCAGGATAAAACAGTCTATCACCGGCAAGGGTGGGGCATCCAAGGAGCAGGTTGCCGGGATGCTCTACAGGTTGCTGAATATTGATGGTGTGCCCGACAATCTGGACATCACGGACGCACTGGCGGTAGCCCTTTGCCATCATTATCAGGGTGCCGGCAAAACCTATGGTGGGGATAAAAATTACAGCGGATGGAAAGCCTTTATCAGCGACAATCCCGGACGGGTGTCGGGATAGAAGATCAACCTTCTACAGCATCGGCAATGCGTTGGGCCGTTACCTCGAG
>CAYMDX010000168.1:0-4565 GCA_964389125.1 uncultured Bacteroidales bacterium | reverse complement strand
CAATCTACGGAAAACCAAGCATCCTGAAAGATGCATCCGGCTATCGGATTGTTGCTGAAGCGAGCAATAATCAAGAAATTACGATAGCAAAAGGCGCGCAGTGATAACAGGCACAACCGTTGCGGGTTTTTACGTTTGCTCTTTCTGAACCTTTGTTGTTTTCTGCTTTCGGAGCAGAATACCTGATGCAAGGATCATCAGTCCGCCGAGAAGCATATTGACGGTTATCACTTCATCAAAAAATACAGCTCCGAAGATAACAGCAGCAATGACTTCCCAATAAGTGAAAAGGGCGTAATGGCTCATCTTAAGCCTTCTTAAAGCAAAAAAGAAAAGCATAAACGCCACAATACCGATTAAAAATCCATAGACCGTTGCGGCCCCTACCTGCACACTACTTGGCAGTGGTGTGTTCAGAAAGATAAACGGCATGAAAACCACGGCGCCTATCAGGTTCTGGTAAAAAATGGTTTCAGTCCGGCTATAGTTGCTCAGCTCTTTTTTGAAGATGATAGCTGTGATGGAAAAGATGATGGCCGAAAACAGCATGGCAGCCATCCCGATAAAGTCTCTGTTGCCGAAGCTGATCTCTTTGTCCGCATACATGAGCACGATACCCAGAAACGCCAGGCCGATCAGGGAGGCTGTGCGGGTGGTGATTTTTTCTTTAAGAAATATCGAACTGAAAATAGCGGCGAATATCGGCCAGGTAAACAATATGATGACGGCATTGCCGATGGTCGTGTACAGATAGGCCACGAAAAACAGGAACATCCGGGCGGCATTCAGTCCGGAGGCGACCATCATGATGCCGTACTTGCCTCTGAACAGCTGTGTTTTATTCCATCCAAAGTAAGCCAGCAGCAAGATCACCGGCACCGCCATCCTGAAAAAGGTAATGGATGTCGACGGCAGGTCGATGAGTTTGATAAAAACACCACTGGACCCGCCGATGGTGGCAGCCAGGATGATGGCCAGGTAAGGGTTTAAACGCATGGTTGATTATTGGGTTAAGGATTCGCGTCATGTAAGGCTTCGCCTTGTCATTCAATTGTCATTTAGCGCTCCGCGCTGTCATTTGCTTCGCGTCATTTAATTGTTATTTAGCGATGCGCGCTGTCATCAGAACCACGCGCCATAGATTAAGCCGGACAGGGTAGCCATTACGACGACCAGACCAATATAGACCAGTGTTTTCTGCGTGCCGATTACCCCGCGTATGACAAGCATGTTGGGCAGGGACAGCGACGGACCAGCCAGCAGCAATGCCAGCGCCGGACCTTTGCCCATGCCGGCATTCAGTAAGCCCTGAAGGATAGGCACTTCGGTGAGGGTGGCAAAATACATGAATGCCCCAATGATGGAGGCAAAAAAGTTGGCAAAGAATGAGTTGCCGCCGACCAGACCGGCTACCCATGCATTCGGGATAATTCCGGCCATATCCGTGTCGCCATGGGTCGATCCGAGTAAGAATCCGGCAATCAGGATACCGATGGCCAGCAAGGGCATGATCTGTTTGGCAAAATCCCATGTGGCGATGGTCCATTCCTTGTTCTCCGGGTCTTTTTTGTCAAGCAGGGTGATGATGCTCAGGCCGGCAATCCCGACGACCATGGGTATTTGCGGCGAGCTGCTCAAAAATCCGGCAGCAGCCGTGGCGATAGCTGCCAGCGCCACATGTTGCCATTTGATTTTCAGGATGGCAATCAACGAGTAGATTAATAAGATGGCGAACGCAGCGGTAATATACCATTTATTGGCATATATCCAGTACCAGTGGCCGCTTTCAACCCCCGATGCCGGTTGCCCCCAGTTCGCAAATATCAGTATGGCTACCAGACTGAAGAAATGTAGCGCCGTTTGCCACATAGGGCGCTTCTCCTCCGCATCCGGGAAGTTTAATTGCTCTTCCTTTTTGGCTTTCTCCTCCTTGCGGTAGATGATCGACATAACCGATCCGATTACGATGGCAAATACCACGGCACCGATGATCCGGGCTACGCCCATCTCAAACCCCAGGATCTGTGCCGTAAGGATGATGGCCAGAATGTTAATTGCCGGGCCGGAGTAAAGAAAAGCAATTGCGGGACCCAGGCCTGCTCCGCGCTTGTGGATGCTTGAAAACAATGGCAGGATGGTGCAACTGCATACCGCCAGGATGGTCCCCGATACGGATGCGATGGCATAAGAAACCCATTTTTTGGCTTTGGCACCAAAGTATTTCATTACGGCGCCCTGGCTGACAAATACAGCAATGACCCCCGCAATAAAGAATGCCGGTAACAGACATAAGATGACATGCTCCTGTGCATACCACCGGAACAGGTCAAACATGGCCATTACGGACTCCTGAAAGCGTGCACTTTCAACCGGAAGGAAATAGGCAAGCAGAAATACGGCAACAATCCAACCCAGTATTTTTAATTCTTTGAATTTTTCCATTTTTCCAACTCGTTTATATATGTTGTCTTCTTTATTATTGGTCTGCCCTGAAAGCTATTCAGAGCCGGTATTTTCGCGTTCAGCGTTTTTTACTAAAAGATTCTTTTGCATATACATGGGACTACAGTTGCTTGTCCTCATCAAACAGGGCATAAAACATGGCTTTTGCCTTTTTCCAGTTTTCATGGTTCAGGCAGTATTTGATGTAGGGGGGCTCTGTTTCCCCGTGGATAAGGCCTGCGTGCTTTAATTCTTTCAAATGCCGGGAAAGGGTTGAGCGACCGACGGGGATCTCGTCCACCAGGTCGCCGCTGTAACAGCAGGCGTTCAAATGGGATAGCTTTTTGAGGATATAGAGACGTACCGGATGTCCCATGGCTTTGGTTATTTCTGCCATTTTTTGGATGTCCCCTGTTAAATCCTTTTCTTTCATTTTTTTATTGTTTTGTTGATCACTGTGTATCAAAACCCTTTGTTCCCGAATAATCGGGATCTTCGATATGGGTGTTTCAGTTTTTGTCATATTATATTTCGCGAAATTACGAAATGAATAATGAAAAACCAAAACACCTTGCCTAAAGCTTCTTAAATTAATTGAATATAACCATAAAACAGAAACGGAGCAGGACATAGAGGAGGCAAAGGAAGAAATCGATGCGTTGAAAAAAAGAATTATTGACAAGTTCTCCGACCACAACGAATCTGATTAAACCGTAATTGTTGCAGGGATTATTGATGACAATCACAATCGACACGCAACATGTTATACAATTTCTTGTCAGGTTTACTGCATTTCTACGACATATAAGATAATAATTTCATAAAAGGATATTGTTCATCGTATCGCGTGACGATGTGGTATTATAGCGATGATACGACCCGTTCAAGTTTTGACTTAATTACTTTCTTAACGTTGCCATTTTAAATTTACAAAATAGGTACAAATAAGCGATCTACCCTGCGTATATTAGTTACACAATTGGAGAAAGATTTTATAGTGCTCCATTTGTATTGTTTATCCGAAAGTGTTTTACAATATCGAACCATATATGTTTAACTTCAATTTGTTCAGGTTTAAATCCGGCTTTCAGCAAATTTTGATAAGTACCCCTGTTTATATTGTCCCCTATGATGGAAAGAGGAATGGGATTCATGACATCCATAAACTTCCCCATTACCTTATTCTGGCTGCGGACATGCTCAAGCATCAAAACCTTTCCGCCATGTCGACAAACTCTTTTGATCTCTTTGAGCCCCTGCACCGGGTTGGGCACTGAGCAAAAAACACATGCGGTAACCACCGTGTCGAATGTATTGTCTGCGAACGCCATTTCTTCCGCATTCATTTGAATAATACGGGTATTGGGACGAGGATGTTTCCTGAGTTTTTTCTTTGAAATTTCAACCATTTTAGAACTGATATCAATACCTGTGAGGTCTACATCCTCCGGATAAAAAGGAATGCTTCTTCCTGTGCCGACACCCACCTCAAGTGTTCTGCCGGAAGTTTTGGATAAAAACGTTCTTCGCCATTGAGAGAATATAAGCTCCATAGGCGCTTCCAGTATTTCATAATACCTTGCAATACGGTCGTAACGATGTTGGGTTTTATTCATTGATCACTATATTCCTCCTCCATAACATTCACTATCTGGTTTAAGATCCTTGTAATAATGACCATTAAAATGAGCGCTGTGCACACTTGTGATAGTGATTTGTTATATCATCTTCGTTGGCAGTGGTTGAAGGAAGTAAGTCCCCTGCCTCTCCCAAAAACCAGACATTTGGATCGATTGTGATATATGCTTTAATTAATTTCATGGTTCTATTTTTTATTTGTTTACCAATTCGTTTTCATTTTTTCAGGGCAGTTTACCAAACATTTTATCTGGCATTTAGAACAAGCCCCTTCTTCGGAAAGATTCCTATCTTCTTAAGCTACAGATTCCGAAGAAAGTGAATACCCTATTCCGGGTAAAGTGAACACTTTTTGGTTTTCAGGTTATGATAATTAAAGATAAGCAACTTTTTCTGAAAGTGAAACCATTAATATCAATGCATGCACTTCATTTACTCAGAGATCTTGATATTAATCGCCCCAATCAGGTCTGGGCCATTGATAT
>CAYMDX010000167.1:0-4665 GCA_964389125.1 uncultured Bacteroidales bacterium | reverse complement strand
AGCCGCGCAAAAACTGCCTGATAGCGTTTACCTGTTTCATGATAGCTGAATTTGCGAGCCAGGGCCTTTTGTTCTTCTGCCATGCGGCTGATTTCTTCCGGCTTGCTGTTGAATATTTTTTCCAGGCCACCGGCGATCTCTTCCGGCCTGTGTGTGACCGCCATCCCACCGCCAAAGGTGTCCAGGTATTCCTTAACGGCGCTTCTGGCTGGACATACCGCCAAAATCGGTGTTCCGGAGAAAGCCGCTTCGGCAAATTTACTGGGTAAAGCATGGCTGTAGGGCATGTCAGCCTCCAGGATGAGCACACCAATAGCATCATGAACAATCTCCAATGCCTCCTTATGCGTTACCTGGGGCTTTAACTTCACAAGCTCATACAGTCTGTGCCGCTTCATTGTTGCAGCTGTCCGGCGAAAATGCTTCCCGACAAACAATAGCTGATAACCGGTTGTGGGATATGTGGCATAAAATGTCCGCACGCCTTGTAAAAAAGCTTTTGACAGCCGACGGCTTGTACTCCCCAGGTGAACAATGTATGTTTTGCAGGCATTCGTTTCCGGCTCATAGGTTGTCTCACCGATAGGCGGAATGACAATGGATTTGTCGGTGACGGGTACGTTATAATAGTCTTCCATCAGCTCCAGGCAAATACGTGTAGGCATGTGAATCTCATCACAGCTTTTTAAAACCTCCCTGATATATCGTGTATATATTTTTGGTATATATTTTTTGATACCTCCGCCATAAGGAGGTGGAAGCATGGTGCTGGGTTTGGGGTCACTGAAGGAAGCCACCCAGGGCAGGCCGGTTTCCCTGGCAACAGCCAGTCCTGCCACCTGGGAAGATACCGGATTTGAACAGGTGAACAGGCCGTCCACTTTTTCTGTGCGAACGACATTCATGGCCTCACGGATGGCGAGTTGCGTATATTTTTCATGTTTTGGCACAAGACTACCGATCAGCTTTCTGGCCGAATCAGTGAATCGACGGAGAAACCCTGTTCTTTTCGGATATAAAGCTTCGAGGGAAATGATGTTACCGGCGCTTGTGTCAAAATCCTGCAGCCGTTCGTTGCGCCCGGTGATAAAAGTGATGTAAACCCCTTGCATTTGAAGGGCTTTCAAGACCTTGGCCATCTGTATGGCCCTTGCGCCCTGGCTGTTTTTGCCGGTTAATGAGATACAGAGTATGTGCATCAATCATGGTTTTGGTTGGCCGAAGCGGATTCACCGACCGTTTTTCCTTTTCTTCCTTTCGCAGCATGGCGGATCCGGTAAAATCCAGGAACTTCAATTGGTGTGCCCATTGTGCCGAGTAACCATCTGAATGTCCTGTCCTCATAACATTTCCGCCATCGTTTTACAGGACGATGATAGTAGGGTATTGTTCCGCAATAGCCTCCCCGCCTGGCGGCATCTCCACGGGCTATCTGAAAAGACCCGACAGCCCGGCTCCGTTCTTCACGATAAAAACGTCCGGGGTCGATATCGCGCAATACGCCGGTTTCAGTATAATCTGTGAAGATAGGGTCGTCGTTGGGCAGCAATGGTGAAACCATATGATAGCGGGGAAATACCAGGATGTCATTTCGGTTATGAAGTTCCTGGCCTAAGTGATCAATGGCCTGCTCACGGAACATCAAATCACAGTCGGTGAAAAAAATCCAGTCGGCATTGGTATTGCGTGCTGCCAGGTTCCTGCCCGTAGCTCTTCGCAACAGATAAGGTTTTTCCAAAGGTTGAAAATTCCAGCGCACATTGTCAACTGTTTGCTTGCGGAAATAATCAAGTACCTCCCGCGTCCGTTGATCTCCGGATTCGTAGTATACTGTCATGCATACGTTTACCTCACGGGGTGGGAACAATACCAGCGAGCTTAACTGATAGCTCAGAAAATTGGCATAGTTCCAGCAGTGAGTCACTATCTCCAGGGATAATGGCTTTTGGGGTGGATCTTTTTTAAACAGGTCACCATAGTCAGGCCCGAACCACCGGGCAGGTAAACGCGCACTTACGGCCATCCGGAAAAACCATTCCAGTACACCGTCAAAAAGGGGTGGGGCAGGTTTCATTTTTGCGGGTGTAACTTTGCCCGAGCAGATGTCTGATTTCTCCATTTTTTTTTATTACTGATAACAAGAAGATTATTTCACAGATACTGTTCCATTGCGGAACCGTTCAACAAAACGCTGATACTTACGGTAGAACTTTTTTTTCTTTTCCGTATCCAGGAGCAAGTTTAATTGTATGGGATAGGACCGCCATCCCAGTCGTTTATAGTCGATAATGATGGGCCGCCAATGCGTATCTGACAGTTGTTGCACAAAGACATTCGTGCCAAGCTGAAAAGCATCAAAAAACCACATGTTATGCTTCTCAAAGAGGGCAACAACCTTTTCGACTTCCTCCCAGAATATGTTGTTGGCTATGCTGCCGTAATCACTCACAGGCCGGGAATGAGACCCGTCATAATCGAGGGGCCTTGATGTTATAAGGTAATCCCGGCATACTTCTACCACAGGATTAAAGTAAGGTTTGAGCTCTTCCGGCAGGCGCTTGTATGTATTGAACTCTGCCGTATTCAGGTCGCGCCTTATAAACAGAAGATGCAGACGCTGAAAAAGGGTCAGGTCCGGTTTCACTTTTTTGACACAAAGTCCCGCTTCCCCTTCTACTGCAAAGCATTCTCTTAAGTGACCCTCACCGATTTTTTCGGCCAGTTGTACGTTTGTCATTATCGTATATTGTGAAAATCAAAAGTATGAAAATTTTGCCGGTTATTTTTAGCCAGGCCATGAGAGATGTAGTTGTTCATAGACCCTGCTTGTCAATGGCTGGCAAAAAACCAGCCTCTGTATCGCAGAGGCAACACAGGGGGCAGATTTGCCGGGTGGCAACCTTCAAAGGCTCACCCACAGAGGAGAAGGGCACAGTTATTCCGAAATGAGTAGCACAACTTGAAACGTTTTATCCAAGGTAAAATCACGAATCTTACTTTTCCGTGGAGGTTATTGTTTGATCAGGCTTTTGCCTGCTTCGGTAATGATCTCCCAGGCTTTTTCAACATGATGTTGCTTTGTATTGCGTTGGGCAATTGACATGCGTATGGTATATCTGCCATTGAGTTTTGTGTGTGTCAGGTAAATATCTTCTTGATCATTGACTATATACAACAATTTTTCATTCATGCTGTTTATTTTCTCCTCCGGCATTCCTTCTTTTACCAGACGGAAACAAACCAGTGTAAGGCTAGGTGGTGCTGTAAATTCAAAATTATCATCTTTTTCAACCCATGAAGCGAAGAGTTGACCCAGACGCACGTGTTCCCTGATCATTTCTTGAATACCTTCAATACCATAATATCTGATCACAAACCAGAGTTTAAGTGCACGGAAACGACGGCCCAACTGTATGCCCCAGTCACGGTAATTGTTTACTTTTCCATCGGCTGCAGTTTTCAGATATTCAGGCATGAGTGAAAAAGACTGTTTCAAAATTTCCGGATCTTTTACAAAATATGCCGAGCAATCGAAGTTGGTAAGCATCCATTTATGTGGATTAAAAACCAGGGAGTCGGATAATTCGGCCCCCTTCAAAACATATCTGAACTCCGGAGCAATGGCGGCAGTACCTGCAAAAGCAGCATCAACATGAAACCAGATATTGTATTTTTTGCAAATATGTCCTGTTTCCGTCAGAGGATCCATTGCCAGGGAGGAGGTAGTGCCACACGTCGCTACCACACAACATGGTGTATAACCGCTCTCAAGATCACGTAGGATAGCTTCCTCCAGTTTTTGAGGGATCAGGGCAAACTCCTCATCGGTATCAATATATACCAGGTTTTCTTTACCAAAGCCAGCAATTTTAATCCCTTTTTCGATACTCGAATGGGTTTGATTGCTGGTATAAATCCTTAGTTTTTGTTGAAAACCAGTTTGATTGGTTTTAAAGTTAGAGATTTTTTCGCGTGCAGATATCAAAGCACAAAGCGTAGCTATAGAGGCAGTATCCTGTATAACACCGGTAAAGTTGACGGGGAGACCTATCATTTGCCTGAGCCAATCCATTACAACCTCTTCCAGTTCGGTAGCAGCGGGCGAAGTATCCCATACCATTCCCTGAACACCCAATCCGGCGGTAAGAAATTCACCCAACACGGATGGGGGGCTGCTGTTGGCAGGAAAATAAGCAAACCATCCCGGGTGTTGCCAATGGGTAATGCCGGGCATGATGTTTTCCTTAAAACCTTCAAATATATCATCCATCGTTTCTCCTTTTAGAGGAGGTTCAGATGGGAGGTTACCCGCTATTTCTCCTGGAGTTACCTTTGATTTTACAGGATATTCTTCAATTACTTCAAAATAATCAGCGATCCAGTCAACCATCTGATGGGCGTGCTTTCTGAATTCCTTGTTTTTCATAAACAAAACATATGGTATGAATTACGAAATTAGTCAAATTCTTATCATATCAACTTCCAATGTAAGTTTCACTAATTTTATGAATGAATCAGGTTATATCCTTTTTTCAAACTTCACCCCCTTATTCATCCCCCTGTCAAAAAAATAACCCCTGTATTATCTTGTAATACAGGGGCTGCTTTGAGTGGTTGACCGACCAGGATTCGAACCTGGACAGACAGCTCCAAAAACTGTAGTGC
>CAYMDX010000166.1:0-4705 GCA_964389125.1 uncultured Bacteroidales bacterium | reverse complement strand
CTTCTACCTTCTGCATGGACAAAGCAATAACGCTTCAAAATACGAAATAACAAACAATTGAAAAACCATAACCACATAAAAGAAAAAAACCCATATCGTTTGGCGGTAATGGCCAGTGGGAGCGGTTCGAATGCGGCTTGTTTTTTCAGCTATTTCGAACAACACACGTCGATCGGGGTGGCGCTGGTGTTGACCAACAATCCTGACGCGTATGTGGTGGAGCGGTCGCGGGCTGCCGGTATATCCGTTGAGGTTATTTCCGGAAAAATGTGGAAGGAGCCGGAGAAGGTCACAGCCATTTTCGATGCTTATGCCATTGACGCTATCGTGCTGGCGGGTTATATGAAACTGATCCCGTCCTTTCTTGTCCGCCGCTACCCGGATCGGATCTTTAACATTCATCCGGCCCTGCTTCCGGATTTCGGCGGGAAAGGCATGTATGGCCGCCATGTTCATCAGGCCGTTCTGGATGCCGGAGCCCAAAAAACAGGCATCACCATCCATTTGGTGAATGAACAATATGATGAGGGGACGATCCTTTTTCAGAAAGCCATGCCGGTGCTTCAGGATGATACCCCGGAGAGCCTGGCCGCCAGGGTTCAGGAAATGGAACACTACCACTACCCGAGGGTTGTCGAACAGGCCCTGCTGGAAAACCAACAAACATCATAAATATATACCTGAAGTCATCAGGCCATCTGTATCAGAATTTTCATTATATTTGTGTCTAAGCTGGAATAATAACCGGCCGGAAATGCATAATATATGCAATAGAGACCAGTTAAAGCAAAGGGAATGGTATGGAGCAACTGATTCTGGCCGAAGCTTATACTGCTGTATATCAGCCTTTTGCAACATTTTGAACAAATTTCGAAGCAAAAAAGTTGTTTATAACGATTTTAATATTTTTCTTTGCAGCCTGTTTAACAAAAAAGTGAAAAACCATGTCTGACATTACAACAAGAGTAAAAGCTATCATTGTTGATAAGCTTGGTGTGGATGAAAAAGAAGTAACACCCGAAGCAAGTTTCACAAACGACCTGGGTGCGGACTCTTTGGACACTGTAGAACTCATCATGGAATTTGAAAAAGAGTTCAACATTGCTATTCCTGACGACCAGGCTGAAAAAATCAGCACGGTAGGTGAAGCTATTGAGTATATTGAAAATAGCAACAAGTAACAAAAGGATGTTGTTTTAAGGACAGAGCCCACATGTCTGGTTCAATCGCATAGCATGCGAGCAACCCATGTGGGCTCTGTTTAACTGTTAAACAAAATCGATTGGAATGGAACTTAAGAGAGTGGTTGTTACCGGTCTTGGTGCATTGACCCCGATAGGCAATAATACGTCTGATTATTGGGAATCACTGGTAAATGGGGTAAGTGGTGCCGATATGATAAAGAAGTTTGATGCATCACAGTTTAAAACCCGCATAGCTTGTGAGCTAAAAGATTACCGTATCCAGGATCATTTCGAACGTAAAGAAGCGCGTAAGTATGATCCTTTCACGCAATACGCGATGGTTTCTACAAAAGAAGCCATTGAAGATGCCCGGCTAGATCTGGACAGGCTTGACTTAGACCGCATCGGTGTGATCTGGGGAAGCGGCATTGGAGGTCTTGAAACCTTTCTGAAGGAGGTATCCGAATATGCCAAAAGTGATGGCCCGCCACGCTTCAGCCCCTTCTTTATCCCCAAGATGATCGCTGACATTGCTGCCGGCCACATCTCTATCAAATACGGCCTTCGTGGTCCGAACTACACCACGACATCAGCCTGTGCTTCTTCTGCCAACGCACTGATAGACAGCTTCAACCTGATTCGTCTGGGGAAAGCAGATATATTCATCAGTGGCGGCTCAGAATCGGCCATCAATGATGCAGGCTTAGGCGGATTTAGCGCGATGCATGCGATTTCCGTACGCAATGATGATCCCAAAACAGCTTCACGTCCTTTTGATAAAGATCGTGATGGCTTTGTCCTGGGTGAGGGTGGCGGCACCATCATCTTTGAAGAGCTGGAGCATGCCCGTAAACGGGGAGCCAACATATATGCAGAAGTGGTTGGCGGTGGTATGTCTGCCGATGCCTACCACATGACAAGTCCGCACCCCGATGGGTTCGGCGCGGTTAAGGTTATGGAAAATGCATTGAGCGATGCCGGTTTTAAACCCTCCGACGTAGACCATATCAATACCCACGGCACCTCCACCCCTTTGGGCGACATTGCTGAACCCAGAGCCATCGTGTCATTGTTTGGTGAGCATGCCTATGACGTCAGCATTAATGCCACCAAATCGATGACCGGACACCTTCTGGGAGCAGCCGGAGGAGCAGAGGCTATCGCCACCATCCTGGCTATCAAGCATGATATCGTGCCACCAACCATCAACCATTTTAACCTGGACCCCGAGATAGACGACAAGCTCGACTTCACCTTCAATAAAGCCAAAGAAAGACGCGTGAATCTGGCGCTTTCCAACACCTTTGGGTTCGGCGGACATAATGCGAGTGTGGCATTCAAAAAGTTTGAACAATAACCTGTAACTTTGCGCCTTTTTAATCCTATCCGGCGAAAACGAAGCGCGTCAGACAAGGCTTTGGCGGAAGCCATTCAAAACATTTTTTCCTATTCCCCTAAAAATGTGGCCGTGTATAAACTGGCCTTCCGCCATAAGTCAGTGGCCCTTAGCATCAACAACGGCTTTAAACACAGCAATGAGCGACTCGAATACCTGGGAGACGCCATACTGGGAGCTGTCGTTGCCGATTTCCTTTTCAAAAAATTTCCCTTTAAAGAAGAAGGCTTTCTGACTGAGATGCGCTCCCGGATTGTCAGCCGGCACAACCTGAACGCCCTCTCCAAAAAGCTTGGCCTCGACAATCTTATTCAGGCACATAAAGACAGTGGCGTACCAGGGTCCTCCATACCGGGCGACGCATTTGAGGCATTCATTGGCGCCGTATATATCGATAAAGGATACAGCTTTACAAAAGATTTGATCATCAAACAGATCATCCAAACCCATCTCGACATTGACCAGCTAATGGTCAGTGATGTCAACTTTAAAAGCAAGGTGATTGAATGGGCGCAAAAAGCGAAAAAGGATGTCGCCTTTAAAACCGTTAAAACAGAAGAAAACGGGAAAAAGGGCAAATCATATATCATTGAGCTGATCATAGAAAACCATATCGCAGGCCGTGGCCAGGATTTTTCTATCAAAAAAGCAGAACAACACGCCGCACGCCAGGCCTGGGAACAACTTGTCCAACAGGATAACCGACTATAATACAACCGTTCCTCCTTTGATTGTTCCCAATCAAACCTTACTTTTGTATACAGGATACCGGCACATTATTCCGAAGGGTTATTCATGGCTAAAAAACGGAAACTACATACAACATTTACACCTGAATTCAGTGTCATCAGCCTGTTTTCAGCCCAAAAAGACTATCGCTTGTGCTGGCTGATAAATAACCACCTTCATGTCGGGCTCAAACGACTCCCCGACTTTCAGCCAGTAAAAGAAGAACAGCCTTCATCCGGGAAATTCTCCGTGTATGCCTGTCACAACCCCCAAATCATGACAAGCCACTACCTGGTGTCGAACAAAAGCGCGGACGACTTGTTGGTTGACGTGTCACCCGCGCCCGACTTTTTGATGCTTGTGCAGCAGGGCGAAGAGCCGGTTGACACAGAGACTTTCAACACGCTGATAAGCAGCCTGCGTGCCATCCCAATGATTGATGCTGCCTATAATTTTGATGACAAGCTTGCCCAAAAGGCCGGCGCATTCTTGTACGATTTTGAGATATTTTTGGCAACAGCTGACCGGCCATAAGGAAAAAAAGGAACATGCTTGCTGACAGGACGAATGCCTGCATTTCTGACTATAACAATGACAAAAACCATATCCAATGGATAAACGACTAAACGCTTTCCAGCAATTGCTGGATATCATGGATGACCTGCGGGAAAAATGCCCGTGGGACAAAAAGCAAACCATGGAAAGCTTGCGGCATCTTACCATAGAAGAAACCTACGAACTGGCTGATGCCATTCTGGATGATGACATGGAAGAATTAAAAGGAGAACTGGGCGACCTGATGTTGCATATCGTTTTCTATGCAAAGATAGCCGCCGAAAAGAACAGTTTTGATATCACTGATGTACTGGAAACCATCAGCCAAAAGCTTATCAAAAGACATCCGCACATCTATGGGGATGTCGAAGTGACGTCAGCGGACGATGTAAAAGACAACTGGGAAAAAATAAAGCTCAAAGCCGGGAAAAAGCGTGTTCTCTCCGGTGTTCCCCCATCATTGCCTGCCATGATCAAAGCATACCGCATTCAGGACAAGGTGAAGGGTGTTGGGTTCGACTGGGAGGAGCCGCATCAGGTGTGGGATAAGGTGCAGGAAGAGTTGCATGAGCTGAAAAACGAGGTGGATGAGGGGGCTTCTAAACAGAATATCGAAGATGAGTTTGGTGACCTCCTGTTTGCACTGGTCAATTATGCCCGCTTCATTGATGTCAATCCAGAAAATGCCCTCGAACGAACCAACAAAAAATTCTTTAAACGATTCGAGTATCTGGAGGCAGAGGCCAGAAAAGCCGGCAAGGACATGAAAAAAATGAATCTTGCCGAAATGGATGTATTCTGGAATGAAGCCAAACGAATGGAGGGCGGTGAGGGCATTTAG
>CAYMDX010000165.1:0-4761 GCA_964389125.1 uncultured Bacteroidales bacterium | reverse complement strand
AGGATCAATTTAATAACCTCCTGCCAATCATGGCTTTCAATCCGAATATAATAAATGCCCGCCGGAAGCTGACTGACTGAGAGGCTTTTTTCTGTACCTTTCATCACATCGTCCAATTCCCGCTTCATCACTTGTTGGCCGTGGGTGTTGAAAAGGCTGACTGATACGTTGGATGCCCTGCCTCCGAACTGCAGTGTAAGCTGGTCCAAAGCCGGATTCGGGAAAATAGTGACAGCGTCTTCTGTGTGTATATCGGGCACTTGTAAAGGTGATTTGCTAAATTGCGCTGTAAGGGTTGTGTTTTGATCCGGCATGGTATATAGCAGCTCTTTTTCCTGACTTACCTCCACATTGTTCTCAAGCCAGGCCTCAAAATTATAGGTGATGTTCGGGGAGGCTTTCAGTGACACAGTTTCCCCGGCCAGATAGGTTCCCTGACCAACTGCTGTGCCGGCATTTTCCGGATTAATGCTGATCGCCAGATTATGCCTGATCGTTGTTGCATCGAGAATTTCCAGATCGTCAATGGCAAAATACCCCTCTTGTTCTCCGGTATATTGAAATGCCAGCCTGACGGATTCTTTATTGCCCAGCGCTTCCATGTCGATGGTGACAGGCAGCCATTGCAGGTCGTTTTCACCGGCACCCATTCCGGGGTGATTGCGGCTATCCCATACCTTCTCAAATGCCTCCCCATCATGGGCAGCCATCACGGTAAGGGATCCCTGTTGCTCCTCATTGTCAAAGATGTTGCTGACCATAAACCGGAATGCCGGAAAGAGGAGTCCCGAAAAATCGATTTCAGGCAAAACGAGCCATTCATCAGTATCTGTATTACCGGTGCCTGCCGCCACGAAAAATGCACTTCCGGCATGAGGTGTTAATGTCCCTGCATCTGTTTCATGGGATGCATCCAACGTCCATAACTCATCCTCTCCATAATATAACCAGCAATCGTCATCAAAACCGGCCGGGAACACTTCCTCGTAAGGCCATTGGTCAAGCGGACTGCCACAACTTTCAGCCTTCAGCAGGTAAGCTGCCTCAGAAGGTAATGATTCCTGGTTATTATACACGGCGGTGGCATGGTAGCGGAAAAGGCCGTCCTCAGACAGAAAGTCTGTGTGTGTCCATTCATCTTCCGGGTCCGCGGTATGTATGTGTTCATTATTCCGGTAGATACGGTATTCGTCTGGTTCTTCCTCCGGATTGATGATGCGCAGGCTTTTCTTTCCCAACGTTCCGGGAGACACCTCTGTTGATTCCCGTTTGTTGTTTTGCCCCGGAACGGATGTCAATGCATGACGGGATTGGTTTTCACCATCCCTGGAATCATCTATGTAAATTTTGGTCATATATGCAAAAGAACCTTCCTGTGCATCATTATGCGGACTCCAGTCGCCGGCGCTTCCAAAAAAGGAAAACCCTTCCCCAAGGTTGACACGTTTCATGAGGGAGGAGGGATGCCCGCTATCGTCTGACGGGTCAATGGCCACATAAAAAAAGTCGTCGAGTATCAATGGGTCCTCCAGTTCGTAAACTACCTCCTGCAGATGGATGGCGGTTAAGTTGTCTGATTCATAGAGCAGGTCAAGACCATTGCGGTCATATACTTTAAACCTGAACTGGTTGTCCGGCCATGTATGCTCATCGTGTTCAACAAACACATGGGAAATTTTTTTCAGGTGCACCGGGTAGTTAATACCCAGTTCATGGGCATCAAACAATGTTGCTCTTTCAGGTTCTGCCCAGGTCAGGTGTGTATACTCCTGAACATAACTGTGCCATCCTTCTTTGTTGGGAGCATTCCCGGGAGCATACCATGAAACCTCTGCGGTTTGATCGTCAAGCAGACGGGCATGTATAAAACCGGGTGGGGGATATCCGGTGTGATAAGGATCGTAACCGGCCATTGTTTCGGCGCCTGTTTCCAGCGGATCAAGATAATGATCCAGACGGCCGGACTCACTGGTGTCGTTTTGATCCCAGTGGTACCAGACTTTCCCGTAAAAGTCCGGTGCATTTGGGTCATCACAGGTAGCGGCTCCGCCTGTCAGTGTGCCGATGATTTTTTTCTCATTATTAAAGATCGGGGAGCCGGAGGAGCCTGGTTCAGTCACGCCGTGCCCGGATTCTGTCTCTGACCAGAGAACCTGCCAGGCAGAATTATCAGCCATTTGCTGGTCGCTCACATTGGGTGCGGCGCTGGTAAGTTGTGTATCGTATATGGATATTTTTTTTGCGTCACCATGCGGATGGTGTATCCCGGCACCTTCGCTGCTTCCCTGGTTGGTTCTGTCCCAGCCATTGAAGTAGGGTTGCCAGTGTGCCGGGGGTGTTTTGTGCAGACGCACCAGCCGGAAATCTGATCCGCCCTCCAGCGGACCTTCGGCCTGGAAGTCGGCACCATATACCATATTGTACGGCGGCATACCCTGGTCTTCGCAACCTTCATGTTCAAAATTGAAATAAAACTGCCAGAAAAGCAGGTCGCGGTCGCTGGCGTCTCTGCCGCAGTGCTCTGCTGACAGGAGGTAGGGGGTTCCGTCCTGGGCTGTGTTGTTTACGAGTGATCCGGTGCACCAGTAATAGCTGTCATCCACCCGCATGAGCATGCGTGCGATACCTCTTTTTTCATCCTGCCAGGGATCCCCTTCCGGACAGTTGATGTTTACCTGGCAATCGCCGGCATCGCCAAGTCCCTTTTCTTCCTCCAGGGCAGCCACACCACCTCCATCGGTGATATGTATTACACCCTCTATTTCCAGGGAACCTCTCTCCGGTTTGGTTGCTTTCCCCGGATGCCAGGGCTCCTGGTACTCAATAATGAGATGGTCGCCCGGGACAACAGCTGTTGAAAACCGGCCATGTTCAGTCTTGTTACGATGGTCAAACGCACCATGTATGGTCTGCAAATCCTGGTCATAGACAAAAAGGCGGGCGCCTTCTTCCAGGTCAAAAGCAGAAAAGTTAATGCCTGTGGCCAGCGCACCCGGGTTGTTCACCCTGAGTTGCCATACATGAAGTGTTTCATCCACAATGGTCCATTTCCCTTCATTCCCTTCCAACTCAGTTGGAATGGAAAAGCCTGCAAGCGGAGCCTCCCCCGGTTTGTCAATACCTGATAATTCCTGTTTTATGGCGCGCATATTGTCAGTGAGGTTGACGGTAATAGTCGCCGAATCATAATCATTCAGTTTGTGTTGTAAAGCTGCAGGCTCGCCACCATATTGAACCTGTGCAATACCCGGCATAAAAGTCATTAAAAATATCCAGGTAAGATATAACCGGTTTTCTGATAGAAAATGTAAAAGCATGAATGACAATAATTGTTGATAATTGATTTGTTTACAAAATACAATCAAAAATAGCTTTAAAAATCCTTTATTCCAAAAATGATTTTTGCTATTTGTCCGAATAGTAAATCTGGTATATTCAGTACTTACTGTTGAAATAGTTGAAATCAATAAAAAATTATTACCTTTACTCACCTGTAAAAATTTTGGAAACACTACAAAGCCTACTTAATATTTGTTTGTGTACTCTTTTTATTTGAATTAATCTAGTTGTTTAACCAAAAATCTTAAATTTATGAAGAAAATTTTTACTTTGCTATTTGTTTTTGTTTTTACTTTGTCTTTTGCGCAAAGAGAAAACATTCATCTGGATGCCCAATCAAGAGTTTCCAACGAAACCAAAGAGGCGAAAGATGAGCATGAAAATGACTATCCCGTTACCTTCACCGTTGACATGACGGAGGTTGAAGACTTCGATCCGGAAGAACACCATGTGTTCCTGACTGGAACCCTGACCGACTGGGCAGAGCCTGGCACTGAAAACTCCTTGCAACTCTCTCAGGTTGAATATAAAACAGTTTTTATGGAGGATTTTGAGGCCATGGGCGATGACACGCCTGCTGACTGGATCCCGGAAGGATGGCTCAATATAGACGGTAATGATAACGGCCATAAGTGGTACTGGTCAGATTATGGAGAGCCTGAAGAGGAAGGATACGAAGCTTATATGCTCTCCCTCTCCTGGTACGATGATGACATCGTTAACCCCGACAGCTGGCTTATAACCCCGTCAATAGAACTTGGCGAAGTAGAAGGTGAAGAGGATATCCATCTCACCTTTTTTGTTACCCCTACAGGCAGTGAGCCAGAATGGAGAAATGAAAAATACCAGGTGTTGATCTCAACCACAGATGATGACCCTGAAAGTTTTACCATGATCCACGAAGAAACATTATCAGAAGATGATGATAACTGGGTATGGCTTGAAAGGAACCTTGACCTTACAGAATATGCCGGTGAGAATATTTATATTGCTTTTCGCCATTATGACTCTCCTGACAACGACAGGATCGCCCTGGAAAGAGTTATGGTTATGGCACCTGAAGAAGATTTGATCTATCATGCAACAACCCCGGTACCCGAAGGACTTGCAGAATATAAATATTTCTCTGATGCCATTGGTGATGGCTGGGATGGTGGTGAATGGGACGGTGATCCCAACCGCCAAATTTATGTAACGCAAGACACGGAGGTTCATGAAGTATTTGGTGTGCAGCCTGAATATCATTCTGTTACTTTTATGGTAGAAGATGAGGATAGCAATGTCATTGAGGATGCCACGATCGTCATGGGGCCCTTCGAAAACGACCCGGGTGATTATGCGTTTGGGGATGTCCCTGTTGGTGTTTACGAATACACTGTTACAGCCGAGGATTTTGAAACTGTTACCGGTGAAATAGAAATG
>CAYMDX010000164.1:0-4786 GCA_964389125.1 uncultured Bacteroidales bacterium | reverse complement strand
CAACCTTCATAACCCTACCCATGATGCTCATGAAACTTCTTCAGCCGGTGCTCAAGGTCTGGAAACTGATCTCTGCTTACAAGTGACACGCAGGCACGAAGACCCTCCAGACGTTCACTTCCGGTAATCGCCAGGGAGATAGCACTGATACCATAATAAACCAGAGCCTCTATCAACTCCTCTCCCGTAAAACCAGGGTATGAAATCGTAAAATAGAACCCGTCAGCCAGAGGCTTATCCTCATCTTTATCATAAACGATCTGAAATCCGTTATCCGTAAACAGCTTCTTCATGATCTTCGCCTTTTCTCCATACTCTTTCACCACTTCCACAAAATTGTATTCACCATCGTTTGCTGCTTTCAGCATAGCTTCCAGGGCATATTGCGGTGAGTGCGACGTACCTGAACTGAGAGCATACACCGTGCCAAACACCATGGCTCGTCCAAATTGCTCCATACCATAGTACGGCAGCAGGTCCTTAGAACGTTTTTCAAAGAGCTTATCGGAGATGACCATCATACCAATACGCTGTCCTGCATAACTGAATGCCTTGGAACTGGATATCAACAGTACATACTGGTCAGTATAGTTGGCCACAGACGGCTGATAAGGCGGTTCACCCGGCTTCGAAAGGTCCTGGCGGAAATCCATGGCAAAATAGGCCAGGTCTTCCACGACGATCACCCCATATTTATTCGCAAGTTCTCCGATGATCCGGAGCTCCGTTTCCGTAAAACAGATCCACGATGGGTTGTTCGGGTTGGAGTACAACAAAGCAGCCACATTCCCGCCAGCCAAATGCGACTCCAGTTTCTCACGAAGTTTCTCACCCCGGTAGTTATACACATCGAAGCTGTCAAATTTTGTCCCCTGAACCCTGCATTGTTGCTTGTGAACAGGAAATCCCGGATCAATAAACAGCACGGTATCTTTTTTCTTGTCCATGCGGGAAGCTGTTAAAAATGTCGCGAAACTGCCCTGCATCGAACCAACCGTCGGAATACAACTCCTGGGTTGAACATCAATATTCATAAATAGCTTGACAAAACGGGAAATTTCCATCTTGAGCCCTTTTATGCCATCGATATCGGGATATATAGCTGCCACTCCTTCATCCAGAGCCTTTTTCTCAGCGTCAACACCAACAGGAGACGGCTGCAGTCCGGGAATGCCCATCTCCATCCGCACGTAACGCTGACCGGTATCTGCTTCAACCAGGTCCACGAGCCGCTTAATTTCACGAATGGATGCCTTCCCTACATTCTGAAGGTCCAGCTGTTCAACATGCTTGTTAACTACATCTGCCGGAATTGGTGTATCTTTTCTCATAATGTATCGTTTTAAGATGATTACTGTTTAATTGATGCTCATTGATTGATAAATCTGCCGCCAAAATAAACATTTCTGTAAGATTAAGAAAATGCTACCGATCGCTTTTGGGGATTTGCATCAAAAATAATGAAAATACCTACATTTGCCGGAGTTTTAGTTCAAGCCCATGTCAACACTTTTTTTGCAACAGCTTTTATTGTCCGTTATCGTCGCAGGTACCTGGATCACACTGGCTACCATGCTGTCGGAAAAGATGGGGTCCAAGACCGGTGGCATGATCGCCAATCTGCCTTCTACCATATTGGTTTCGCTACTTTTTATCGGCATTACACAAACTCCCGAGTTTGCAGCTCAGGCCGCCATAAATGTCCCATTGGGTATGTTTTTCAGTACGATGTTTCTTTATGTCTTCATCAGCCTGATACCCCGTGGCCTGCCTGTCGCATTGATAACAGGCTTGGCCACCTGGTTTTTGCTGGCCTTTTTATTTTCCAGATTGCAGGCAGATGGACACATTCTGTATACCTTACTCTATTTCACAGGGGCTGTCGGCACCTATCTTATTGCAGAAAAAATCCTGAAGATCCCCTCCCTCCCAAAGGTAAAGAAGCGATACACGATTTGGCAACTATTGTTCAGGGCTGTGTTTGCCGGTAGCGTGGTGGGTATTTCCGTGATCATCGGACGCACGGGGTCTGCATTCTGGGCCGGCCTCTCCTCGGCTTTTCCGGCTACCATATTATCGACAATGGTCATCCTCAGTCTGTCAGCCGGTTATCCGTTCGCCCGTGCCACAGGGAAAGTGATGCTGCTGGCTTCCACCAATATTGTTATTTACAGCTTTATGGTTGGCGCCGTATTTCCCCTGTTCGGCCTCTGGTGGGGCACCCTGATATCCTATGCCGTTTCAGCTTTGTGGGTGTATTTTCTGAAACCACTTTTCGACAGGGGATTATAAAATTACGCTATAATCATGTTGTCGGTTACAGATTTCTTCCTAATTTGGTGGCGCAATTTATCTAACCAAAATGCAAAATCATGAAAACGACCTTTTTTCTACTTAGTGTATGTATCATCCTGTTCACCCCTCCCCTGCTTGCACAGGATGAGGTAACCTACCAGGTGCCGCCGGATGAAATTATTGAGCTGGTAGATGCACCTACAACACCATCTGTCAGCATCAGCCCTGACAACAGCAAAATGCTTTTGCGGGAGACTCCCGGCGTGCCTTCGATAGAAGATGTAGCCGTTGAGGAGATACGTCTCGGCGGAATACGGTTCAACCCCCGCACCAACGGGCCAAGCCGCGGAAGGCATTATACCGGCTTATCCCTGATGGATATTGACGGCAGTAACCAGCAGGATGTGACCGGCCTGCCTGATGATCCAAAAATACGAAACACAAGCTGGTCTCCTGACGCCAGCAAACTTGCTTTTACCCATACCACCGATACAGGCATCGAACTATGGTTGCTGGATATTGAAACCGGTCATGCGGACAAGCTCACCCAGGCGGTCATCAACGACGTGTTGGGCACGACTTTTCGCTGGGTTTCAGATAATGAGACCATCATCTATTCGGCCGTCCCGGAAGACCGTGGTCCCGCACCAACCCGCTCCAGGGTGGCGGATGGGCCATCTGTTCAGGAAACCGCCGACAGCCGTGCAGCCGTTCGAACCTTCCAGGACTTGCTGAGCGACAAACATGATGAAGCGGTGTTTGACCATTATACCACCACACAACTCTACAGAACGGACCTCCGGGGTAATGCTGAGGAAATCTGGGAGCCCTCAGTAATCCGTTCATACAGTGTATCTCCGGATGGCCGGTTTATTCAGGTTACCACCCTCCGCAAACCATATTCCTACATTGTTCCCTTCTACCGGTTTGCTCAACGGTATGAGGTTATCAATCTGGATGGAGAGTCCGTAAGCACCATTGCCGACATCCCTTTGACGGAAGAAATGCCGCAGGGATTCGGAGCTACGCGCGAAGGGCCGCGAAGCATATCCTGGCGCAATGATGCCCCGGCCACAATTTACTGGGTTGAAGCACTTGATGGTGGCGACCCAAAAGTCGAGGCAGAATACCGCGACCAGGCATTCTTTCTGGAAGCGCCTTTTGACGGCGACCCGATGGATGGCTTCAAAACAAATTACCGTTACGCCGGCATCACATGGGGTAACAATGAACTTGCCCTGGCCAGGGAATACTGGCGTCCTACGCGGATGGCCAAATTGAGTTCTTTTGATCCTGCCGACCCGGAAGCCGGACTCACGCTTATCAGGGAAAGATCCACAGAAGACAGGTATGGCGACCCCGGAAGCCTGCAAACAGTATCGAATGAATACGGCCGGCGTGTGTTGATGTTTGACAACGAACAGAACCTGTACCTCGTTGGGCAGGGAGCTTCTCCGGAAGGTAACAGACCTTTTGTGGATCGTTTCGACATCGAAACGGAAGAAACCACCAGGCTATGGCGCAGTGAAGCCCCTTACTATGAGCGGCCAGTACGTATTATAAATCCTGATGAACAGCGGGTGCTCACACGCCGTGAAGCCGTTGACCAACAGCCCAACTTCTACATGCGCGACATCCGGCAGGATGAATTGGCACAAATAACAGACTTCCCGGAGCCGTTTCCACAACTTCAGGAATTACAGAAAGAAATGATCCATTATGAGCGCGAGGACGGTGTCCCGCTATCCGGTGAGATCTTTTTGCCTGCTGGCTTTGAACCCGGCGTTGATGAACCATTGCCGACGATTCTGTGGGCCTACCCCCGGGAGTTTCTGACCAGGGACGGCGCCGGACAGGTTTCCGGTTCTCCCTATACCTACACCCGCCTGAGACCAACTTCCGTGGTTATGCTTACCACGCAGGGATATGCCGTTCTTAATAATACGTCCTTCCCGGTAGTGGCTGAAGATGATGGCGAACCAAACGATACGTTTGTTGAACAACTGGTCGCCAATGGAGAGGCAGCCATCAACACCCTGATTGAAAGAGGCATCACAGATCCTGACAGGGTAGGCGTATCAGGCCATTCCTATGGCGCTTTTATGACCGCAAACCTCCTGTCACACAGCGATATTTTCGCAGGCGGCGTGGCCCGTAGCGGTGCCTATAACCGTACGCTGACACCTTTTGGCTTCCAGCTCGAAGAAAGAACTTACTGGCAGGCACCGGAATTATATCACAGCATGTCCCCTTTTATGCATGCCGACAAAATGGAAGTGCCCATGTTGCTTATCCATGGTTCAGAGGATAATAATTCCGGCACCTTCCCCATGCAAAGCGAGCGCTATTATGATGCCCTTCGCGGTCACGGAGCTACCGCCCGACTGGTTATGCTTCCACACGAAAGTCACGGCTACAGGGCGCGGGAATCTGTGCTGCATATGCATTGGGAGTGGCTTAACTGGTTTGATGAATATGTAAAACAGGCAGA
>CAYMDX010000163.1:0-4853 GCA_964389125.1 uncultured Bacteroidales bacterium | reverse complement strand
CGATTATTCGGGAACAGGATTTTGACACTTTTATACATTTCGACATTTCGACATTATTATGACACATAAAACCTCTCATTTAATAAAGTGGCCGGGGCTAAGGAAGATCTACGCCGCATGATAATTGGTTGTAAAAAAAACATTTATCTTTGAATCCCGTTTTTTGAGACGGTGCCGGCAATCATTTCCGGCACTTCTTTTTTGTGATACATATTAATTTTATTTTTGCTCTTAAACATTTTAAACCTTTTAATCCAATATTATGAAAACCAGGCCGCGATTGAGTTTTTGGCAGATTTGGAACATGAGTTTTGGCTTTTTTGGTATTCAGTTTGGTTTTGCATTACAGAATGCCAATGTCAGCCGGATATTTGAAACCCTTGGCGCGCAGGTGGAGGCTATCCCAATATTATGGATCGCGGCACCTGTTACCGGATTGATCGTACAGCCTATCGTGGGCTATATGAGTGACAACACCTGGACACGATTGGGGCGAAGGCGACCGTATTTTCTGATAGGGGCTATCCTGGCATCCATTGCTTTGATTATTCTCCCGACCGCCCCGCTGCTGTGGATTGCGGTGGGTACCTTCTGGATACTCGGGGCAAGCATCGACATGTGTATGGAGCCCTTCAGGGCATTTGTGGGGGATATGCTACCACCCGACCAGCGAAACAGGGGCTTTGCCATGCAGAGCTTCTTCATCGGAACCGGATCGGTTATCGCCTCTATGCTGCCCTGGATCCTGACCAATCTGTTTAATGTAGCCAATGTGGCACCCGAGGGACAAGTACCGCCCTCTGTCAGGCTCGCTTTCTTAATCGGTGGTATCGTATTTTTCCTGTCCGTCCTCGTGACGGTTACCCGTACCCGTGAGTATTCTCCCAAAAAGCTGAAAGAATTTGAAGAGCTGGAAAAAGGTTCTGACAGGGTAGCGGAGGATCACAAAGCCGGTGAAATTTTACCTCACCAGCGTTTCAGCAAACCTTCAGTGCTATGGATCATCCTCGGCCTCATCCTTACCTTCCTTGTTTACAGGTATGATTTCATCCGAAGTGATTTGTATATTCTGACAGCCGGTTTTACCATCTTTGGGGTCATACAATTTATCGTCGGTAATCTGATCAAAAGAAACAAGACTGAAAACGGATTTGTCACCGTATTGAATGACCTGTTTCGCATGCCCAAAACCATGAGGCAGCTGGCCATCGTACAGTTTTTCTCCTGGGTCGGATTGTTCACCTTATGGACGTTCGGCACGCCCGGTGTTACGAGCCATCATTACGACATGAAGATGGAGCCCGACAACATTGCCACCATCACCGAGGTCGCCGCGCAGATGGAAGAACAGGAGGATGCCGTGTGGGCCGATCGCTTGCCGGACATTCAGGAAGACCTTGAGCTGTATGAAGATGCCATTGAAGAGGGTGCCCGGGAAGTGGTTGTATCCATGCGTGTAGTCCGCTTTTTTCAACAACACGGAGAAGCCGCAGACCTTCCGGAAAGAGAACAGGCGCGATTTTCTGAAATAGAAGCGGAATATAATGACGGGGCTAACTGGGTCGGGGTCTCCTTTGCCGTCTACAATGGTTTTGCTGCCCTGATTGCTTTTCTCCTTCCGGTAATTGCCCGAAAAACCAACAGAAGATATACCCACGCCATGGCTCTGTTCTTAGGGGCAATAGGTTACATAAGCATCCTGGTAGTCCCGAACCCCACCTGGATTATCCTTTCCATGATTGGTGTGGGGGTCGCCTGGGCCAGCATCCTGGCCATGCCCTATGCCATCCTTACCGGCTCCCTGCCGTCGCACAAGATGGGTACGTATATGGGGCTGTTTAATATCTTTATCGTGATGCCACAGATCGTGGCTGCCAGCATCCTGGGATCGTTCATCAGTCTTGTAGCTCCCGGCCAGCCGATATTCGGACTGGTATTTGGCGGCATTTCCCTGCTCATAGGGGGTGTTATGATGATATTTGTGGTCCACGACCCGGATGAAAAGCTGATCAAACAAACCCTTGAGGCAATCGATGAATAATTTGTTCTTGTATCAATCATATTTCTAAACGAATCATATGGAAAGAAGCAGCGGTATTTTGTTACATGTCACGTCCCTGCCGGGTAAACACGGAATAGGGACCTTGGGGAAAGAAGCCTATCGTTTTGTCGATTTTCTGGTAGCATCAGGTCAAACGCTTTGGCAGATACTACCGCTGGGGCACACTGGCTACGGGGACTCTCCCTATCAGTGCTTTTCGGCTTTCGCCGGAAACCCCCTTCTGATAGACCTTGAAAAACTTGTCGACCAGGAGCTCCTCACCCCCGGAGAGCTCCCTGACGAAAATGAATTCCCTGCCGACAACGTAGATTATGGCAAGGTCTTTCACTACAAATACGACATACTTGAAAAGGCATACAACCGTTTCACAGAAAAAGCAGAAGACCACCCGTTAAAAAAGCAGTACACCACGTTCCTGTCGGGAAATAACTGGTGGCTGGACGATTATGCCTTTTTCATGGCCCTGAAGATTCACCACAACGGCAAACCCTGGCCGGAGTGGGACGAGCAGATCAAATTACGTGATCCGGACGCCCTCAACCGCTACCGCGAGCACCTTCAGGTTTCCATCAGCTTCTATCGCTTCCTGCAGTACCTGTTTTACCACCAGTGGCTGGAACTGAAGTCTTATGCCAACATCAACAATATTAAAATCATTGGCGACCTGCCTATCTATGTCGCTTTTGACAGCGCCGATGCCTGGGCCAATCCGGAAAATTTTGATTTTGACAAAAACATGAACCCCAGGACCATTGCCGGTGTGCCGCCCGACTACTTCAGCTCAACCGGACAGTTGTGGGGCAACCCGATCTACAACTGGCAATACCAGCGAGAAAATGGTTTCAAGTGGTGGGTCGACCGTATCCGGGCCAACTTCCTGCTTTACGATATCCTGCGCATCGACCACTTCCGGGGCCTTGCCGCGTACTGGTCAATCCCCTACGGCGAAGAAACGGCCATTAACGGACAATGGGTCGACACCCCCGGCAGGGAAATGCTGCAGACAGTATATGACCACCTGGGCGAAAAACCCATCATCGCCGAAAACCTGGGTGTGATCACCCCCGATGTGGAAGAGCTGCGCGAAGCCTTTGGTATGCCCGGCATGAAAATCCTGCAGTTCGCCTTCGACTCCGGTGAAGAGAATAACTTCATCCCGCATACGTATGACAAAAACAGCGTGGTCTACACGGGTACCCACGACAACAATACCACCGTGGGCTGGTTCAAACACAGCCCGGAGGAGGATAAGCAGCGGATGCGTGACTATTTCTGCCTCGATGAGAATGACCCGGCCTGGTCTTTTATCAGGCTGGCCTGGTCAACCGTATCCAACATCGCCATTGCCCCCATGCAGGATGTCCTCCGACTGGATGAGCATGCCCGCATGAACTTCCCGGGGAAATCGCCCGGATATTGGAAATGGCGTTATACAAGTGATATGCTCACCGATGCCCATGCACAGGATCTTCTGAAGATCACCAAAGTGTATGGCCGTATCTGACAGGCATGACCGGAGGATGCCATAAACGCCGGCAGCCCGAAAGAATAACAAAAAACCTTAGCTGGAAACAGACCATACATGCAATAACGACAGATGATTGTATCAGCTAAAAAGGTGCATCATCCCGGGAAAATACGAATGTGTCATTAAATGGATCGCCGTGAAACAGACAGATGTACTACAACATACCCTTAAAAAACTAACAAACTACACCGAAAAGAAACACCTGGTGGCTGGTTTTGATGGTTTTGTGGATGAGATCATTCATGTGGTTGACAAACGAAACAGTCCGGATGAGTACAAACGGATTAAAAAGATCACGGACTTTTCCGAAAGGATCGCCTCTGTGGCGGGACTGAGCGCCAATATCGAACTGGTGCCGATTCAGACCAAGCTTGGCGGCAATGGTCCCATTATGGCAAACGCCATCATGGAACAGGGACATGACGTCTCCTATATTGGCGCGCTGGGCGAACATCAGATCGATCCGGTCTTTCATGATATGAGCACCCATTGCCGGCAGGTGATCTCCCTGACCGATCCTGGGCATACCGATGCCCTGGAGTTCTATGATGGTAAGATCATGCTCGGTAAGATGAACAGGTTGACAGAGGTAAACCTGGAAAATCTTTACAAGCAATTGCCGGAAGAGAAGCTCAAAGAACTGCTGGCTGATACGGATCTGGTGGCATTTACCAACTGGACCATGTTGTCCAACCTGAATGAGATCATTGAAGCCTTCGGAAACATCATTGGGAAGTTGCAGGATAAACCGCGGGTATTTATTGATCTGGCAGACCCACAAAAACGCAATGAAGAAGACATTCGTGCCGTCCTGGATTTACTGTCCGGTATGCCCTGTGATACGATCCTCAGCATGAATCAGAATGAGTCACGTATCATCAACACGGTACTTGGCAACCAGGAGGAGGAGGATCTCCGCGCTCGTGCCGCCCGCATCCGTGAGCAAATGGGTATCAAGGGCATTGTGATCCATCCGATACATGGCGCGGCCATCGATCACGATGATGAGTCGGTCTGGATTGACGGCCCCTACACCAAACGGCCGAAGTTGACCACCGGTGCAGGCGACAATTTCAACGCGGGATTTTGTAATGCCTGGCTTGGCGGCTTTTCGCCTGGTGAATGCCTGATGCTTGGTGTATGCACCTCTGGTTATTACGTCAGGAATGCCAAATCGCCCACCCGCGATGAATTGCTTCCCTTTATGCAGCAATGGCTGGATGTGGAGTGTGGTAGCTTGCCGTAAGGAAATAAACGGTGAAC
>CAYMDX010000162.1:0-4893 GCA_964389125.1 uncultured Bacteroidales bacterium | reverse complement strand
GGACTTAAAAAATGCCTTTCACGATTACTTTTCGAGCGTAAACCGGAGGCCCGCATAAAACTTCCTGCCCAGCAGCGGGCCCCATATCATGCTTCCATCGAAGGTATCTCCAAATGGTTCATGGGCGTTCAGGATGGGATCATCCTGGATGTAGTCCGTCAGGTTTTCGATCCCGGCGTACCATTCGAAGCGTCCCCTACGATGCGTAACCTGCGTGTTCACCAGCACAAAACCGGGTGATTTGTCAGGGACATTCATGGTTTCGGGCATATCGGGCAGGCGGCTTCTCCCGTTGAACTGGGCTGTCAAATCGAACTGCCAGTCATTGTCACGCGTGGCATAAGACCCTGAAACCATCCCGCGATAGCGATTCACAAAAGGGATACTTCGTTCACGGCCGCCAATAGTGGCCTCCGTGTCTGTAAACCGGAAAGCGGCGGTAACATCCATCCGGCTTACAGGCATCACATGGAGCTCCATCTGGTAGTTGTTCGCATAGGAATTGCCATCCAGGTTGTAAAAAATGGCTTTGGTGTGGTCGCTGTCCACATCCAGCATCATCTGATTGGTAAAAAGAGTCCGGTAGGCTTCCGCCACGAAAGAAGCATCCTGACCAAACAAGCCAAATCTTCGGGTGATGCTCCCTCCAAAGTTCCAGGCCTCTTCCGCCTCAGGCTCATCCAGTACCTGGATGGAACGACTGCTCACCAGCAGACCGGTATTTTCGGCAATCATATTTGGCACCCTGTAGCCTTTACCGGCCGACAATCGCATTGTCGTATGTTCATTCAGATTAAAATGGAGATGGCTGCGCGGTGTAAAAAACGTACCGTAGATATTGTGGTAATCTATCCGGACGCCCGCAGTAGCGGTCAGCTTTTCATGGGTATGATAAGAATATTCGGCAAAAGCTCCGGGGACTTTCTCCTGCCGGTCGAAAACAGAATCATTCAACAGCTCATGGTAATCGTCAAACAGATAACTTATTCCCACCGTGTAGGTATGGTCAGGATGACCAAGCGTATTGGCAAAAAGCACGTTGGCGTAAAACGTATTTTGCTCACCTTCGTAAGGCCTTTGGCCATAAAAGGAGTCCTGGTTATGATGCGTGAAATGGAGTTGTGTTCCCAGGCTCGCATCGGGCATCTCATCAAAATAAAAACCGGTGCGTGCGAAAGCCTGGAAGCGGGATGTGTTGGTAAAATAACCGTAATAGCGGTCAGAGCCAAAAGGTTCATCCTCCTCGTAAAATGCTTTCTGTCCGCCTTCCCGCTCTTCCTGCATGACATTGAAGCCAAACTGCGAGATGACCTTGCCATGGCTTTCGTAACGGTAGCGGTTCATGACGTTGTATTTTTGCACCATGGGATGGTCAAGAAAGGAATTATTGTTATGATCCACTTTCCGGTTAAAAAGTTCGCCATGCGTCATGAGCATAGCCGACCAGTCATCGTTCATGTCAAAGGCGGCGTTCAGTGAAGTTTCCAGCTGGCCGTCGCTCCCGGCAAATGCATTGTAGTAAAGCTTTTCTGGTCCTTCGGGCTTTTTGTAGTCCACATTGATTTGTCCGGTGATGGATTCATAGCCGTTGATGACACTCGAAGCGCCCTTGGAGATGCTGATGGACTCCATCCATGGGCCCGGCACATAGCTAAGGCCAAAAGGCTGTCCCAGGCCGCGGATACCGGGGGCGTTTTCAAGCAACAGCTGACTATAGGTACCTGCCAGACCAAGCATCTGAATCTGTTGTGCACCGGATACAGCATCGCTGTAGGTTACATCAACAGACACATTTGTTTCAAATGCTTCGGCCAGATTGCAGCAGGCAGCACGCTGCATCTCACTCCCGGTGATCACATGGGTGAGCACGGGCTCCATTGATGAAACATGTCCGCCGGCACGCCGGCCGGATACGGTCACTTCATCCAGCTCCTGCGTCATCTCAAGGATAACTTCCACATGGACATCAGCTGACTCAACCAGCAGGGTATCCGGCTGATAGCCGATATAGCTTACCACCAGCCGGTGCGGAAGCTCAACGGTCACATCCAGACAAAAATGACCATCTTCATTGGTTGCCACCCCACGGGTGGTGTTCATCCAAACAACATTGGCACCGGCCAAAGGGTCCTTGTGATAATGGTCATCATGGGGTACCATCTCAAATACATCCCCATGGATTTCTGCATCCTGCGCCAGAGCGAATGGCTGAACGCTGATCATCAGAATATACAGAACAAAGAATTTTATTGATTTTGCAAGCATGATTCGGTCTTTTCTGAAAATAAACAATAAGGTTATCACCCCCAAAACCTGTAATGGAGGGAAAGAAGCTTTTCAAAAAAGACCTTAACAGTATTTTAGTTGCCGGCTGAAGATGATGAAGTCGCGTCCGGCCAGGCGTGGCGGGATATCTTTTTGTGGTTTGGGGATGACAGCCGGCAGCGGGTCCGTGCCTGCAAGGACAGGAAACAGGTCCGCCTCAACATACAAGGCTTCCGGTGGCGGGATGCGTATTTCCTGGCGCTCCTGGGTCAGTTCATAGTCATTCCGGAAATACTCCACTTCAGAATCGCAATCATAGCCACAATGCGCATCATGACATTCCTGGTCACCATGGCAACATTTCTCTTCTGCCTCCGCGCTGAAGGCGTCTTCAGCAGGCAGATGGCATCCGTTGTCTTCATGGTGTGTATGGTGAATGTCTTCCAAATCCTCATTTGTTGACATACCGATGGCAAGCACCTCTGTGGATTCACAGGCAAAGCAATGATGGATCAGCATGCGCATCCCGGTGAACGACACCAGGAACATGAAGGCCATCAGCAGCGAAAGGATGTATGTCAGGATTGTTTTCACAATCCAAAAATAGGTATTTTCTTCTAAAGATAGTAACGGAGTGGTTCAAGTTGATCAAAAAAACCTGCCTGTGGAAGCATAGACGGGGCTAAGCTGACTTCAGCGCCAGGCAGAAGGGAGAAACCACTTACCCGCTTCTGACGCAACGCACGCTGATGCCGTAATATTTAAAGTTTGGATTCAGGTTCAGCGTATCGCTATCATGATACATCGTTTGTCGCCATGCACCGTTAGTTGATTGTTCGCTGGAAGTCCACCAGCGACCCTCCCGACCAAGGTTATAGAACAAAGTGCAGGCCCCTCCCCTGTGGCCGCCCGGTAGAGCAGAAAAACCGGTACTATTGGTCGCACCGGTGTTGGGTTCATACCAGTCGTAGGGGGCCTTTAGCTTACCGCCCGCATGATCACCAAGGAACTCCTCCAGCTCTTGCCAGTCTTCTTTGGTTGGGATATGCCATCCCGGAGGACAAATTCCCTGGGCTCCTTCCTCTTTGGTATACCCCATAGCCTCATCCCATTGATACAATCCCCCATAGATTTCACAATTTGCAGGATCATTATCATGGCAATATTTTTCAATGATGCTGTCATCCGTCATCTCTTCGGTGCTTTCGATCATGGTGCCTACATTCAGATTTTCACGCAACCAACACTGATCACCTATCTTCACCGTATGATAGTCCTGATCTTCATAATCAATGGTGGGCATATCATCACATGCCTTTCCCCAGGTAAATTCCCCACCATTGTCTTCCTGCTCCTCCTCTTCATCAGGCCCGGGCATCACAGTATCATTATCGCTGCATGACCAGGTAAACAGCATGATAATCAACAAGGAGGATATGACACCAATGTATGAGACAGAAAAAATAGCTCGTTTTTGCATAGATGTAGGTTTTTAAAGATGGTCATAAATTACCAGGTCGGAATAAAATGCGCCCCATGCAAACCAATACCCCATAAATGATGTAGTTGCCTGTAAGCGCTGACCTTCGCGGGGACCGGAGACAGCCTCACCAAAAACGTCCCATAGGTTGCCCTCATTATCTTCCATAATGACAGATGGATCCTTTTCCTGAACGGGAGAAAAATCGAGCACAGAGCCATCAGACAGATTACGGTAAAAGGAAACAATAAAATCTGCTTCCTGATTGCCGGCTATGATCAAATCCTCACCCATGAAATCATCTTCAATAATCGTGACATCATCCAAAAAGTCTGACAGGCGATATGCTTTAGCCTCACCATTAACGATCACACCATGCACCCTTTCTTTTGCATCCAGACGATCATCTTTGGGTTCGTAAGGAAAGAGGATGAAGTCATGGTTGGTAGGATAGTCCCCATATGGAAAACGTTGGTAATCACGATTGTAACCTGTATCTGTGGAGACTACGGCCGTTTCAGGGTACATCGCTTTCCAGGTATCCCAACGGGTTTCCACCAGCTGGAATACATCTGCCTCCGCGCCTGCCCACTCACCCTTAACGGCATCCAGACGCATTTGCGACCAGTAGGTTTCTGTGGCACGGTCAAAAAGAATCAGGTTGCTGTTATATAGCAGTCCGGAAACACCAAACGTGGTTTCTGTTCCGTCTATGGTGCGATCCCAGCCAATACCCGTTCCCGTCAACGGACAGTAGTGCACGGCAAAGGCGAAACCATGTACCTTGTCATTGATAATTTCATGCCAGTTGAGAATGGAGTGCGGATAAGCCCGGATATCAGAACCATCCTTATACCCCAACACAAGATCATCACCGGAAAGATACTCTGCTTCACCGGCAGGAATAAAGTCAGGCATGGTAAGCGCGGGGATGCCATCTTGTCCGGGGCCTCCGTCAAACACTTCATTCTCCGGTATCAACCAGGAATGCTGCCCCTGTTCTCCTGAGCCATTAAGTGCCCCATCATCAGAGGAGCAGGCGCTAAATCCAAAGGACAGCAGTGCCGCCACAAAAATGCTTATTACTTTCATAATGGATACTTTTTATGCACTTATTCAACAATACGATTTGCTTATAAGAAAAAACA
>CAYMDX010000161.1:0-4903 GCA_964389125.1 uncultured Bacteroidales bacterium | reverse complement strand
ATATAATCATCCCCCTGTGTGTCAAAATCCTTGTTGCCGAATAACCGGGATCTTCGACAAGGGCGTTTCATGTTGTTTTATAATGGCCAGAATACAGGTAATAACAGAAGTACGATTACCATGACCACGAGTGCCAGGGGGAGACCCAGTTTTATATAGTCTGCAAACCGATAACCACCGGGACCCATCACCAGGAGGTTTGCCGGGTGCGACACCGGACTCATAAAGCAGGCGGCAGCAGCCATGGCTACAGCCATCATGATTGACTGCGGCGAGATGTCGAAGGTGGCGGCTGCTTCAAGTGCGATGGGTGACATGATGACCACCAGTGCGGGCGGTGGAATCGCCATGGCTGCAAAAGTAGTTACCAGGTAGAGTCCGGTTATGATACCCCAGGGTCCCAGAGGGCCGAGTGCATCTACAACCCTGTTCCCCAGGAAGCTTGCAGCGCCAGTTTGTTGCATGGCAACTCCCAGGGGCAGCATGCCCGCAATCAGGAACACCGACCGCCATTCAATCGCACGGTAAGCCTCTTCCATTTTCAGGCAACCGGTCAGCACCATCAGGGCGACACCTGTAACGGCAGCGATGGCCAGCGGCACAATACCCAGCAGGACCGGCAATAATATGCCGGCCATAACCAGAACCGACGTCAGCGCTTTGCTTGTGCGTAAGGGTTGCTTTTTGGTGTCTGAAAGCATGATGAAATCAGATTCACTATCTATGATATCCAGCTTCTCCCTTTTTCCATACAGGAGCAGTGCTTCGCCAAACCTAAGGGGCAGGTTGTGCAGGTTGGTTCTGAGTGCCTGTCCTTCCCGCCAGATGGCCAGCACTGTCAGACCGTACTTTTTACGGAAGTTAATCTCCCGCAGGGTCTTCCCGGCCAGAAGGGAACGGGGCGCCAGTACGACTTCGGCCATCTGAATATTTTCTGTTTCCAGGCTTTGTATGCCGGGACCCTCTTCATCAAGGATGTCAAGGTCTTTTAGCCCGCGCAGTAACGGGAGGTCATTGATGTTACCTTTTACCAGCAGCCGGTCATTGGCCTGAAATGTTTTCCCTGCCGTAAAGGCACGCAGCTCGTTATCTCCGTGAAGCGTACCCAGGACGGTTAAACCAAAGGCACTACCGATCTGGCTCTCCACGATGGCCCGTTTAAACAGCTCGGCATCTTCCGAAACTTCCATAATGAACAGCACTTCATGCAGCTTATATTCGGTAGTCAATTCGCCGGGACTAATCTTTTTGATAGCTGTAATATCTCCTTCCTTTTCGAGGATGTCAATGCGTTCACGCGGCCCCTGCAGCAGAAGCCGGTCATCCTGGTTCAGCGTCATATCATGCAGCATGGCCCGCTGTACCCGGCCGGGTTTTTTGACCGCCAAAACGTTGATCCCAAGGCGTTTCCGGAAATCTGTTTCGCGCAACTTTTTGGATAACAACCTGGATTTTTGGGGCAAGGTGGCTTCATAAATCTGGAGGTCGTAGCTGAGCAGCTGACGTATGATCTTTTCTGATTCGTCAGGAAGCAACACTTTCCACTGTTTCATGGCCTTCAGGGCATCTATCCGGCCCTGTACGTGCAGCTTGTCGTTGGCCTGGATGATGCTACCCGGACTGGGGTCCAGAATGGTTTGTTCCCCCCTGATAATGGATATGACGTTAAGGCCGAGCCCGGCTCTGAGACGGCTTTCAGCCAGGGATTTCCCTGTCAGACTTGAGCTGGGTTTTACATGAAGCAGGAAGGTGCGCTCCTGTATAGCATAGGAAGCAGATAATGTTTTGCTGCTATCCTGTTTGGTCTCTCCCAACGTGTCCCTTTTGGGAAGGAAATGCCGTCCGAAGATGGCCACAAAGACCACTCCCCCTAACAAAGCACCTGCACCGACGGGGGTGTAGTCGAAAAGCTGGAAAGGAGCATGCCCACTATCTTCCAGGGCATAACTGATGAGCAGGTTGGGCGGTGTGCCAATCAGGGTGGTCAATCCGCCGAGTTGAGAGCTAAAAGCCAGCGGCATTACAAGCCTTGACGGGGGAATATTGCCTGAACGGGCAATATCCATTACCACAGGCAGCATAAGGGCTGCAACGCCAATATTGTTCATAAAAGCCGACATGATACCCGAGGAGATCATGATAACGAAAATGAGTCTGACCTCATTCTGACCCGCAATCTGCTGAATATGCCTGCCGATAATCCTGGCTACCCCGGTCTGATACAACGCTGCACTGATGATGAACATCGCCCAGATGGTCACTACGGCAGGGTTGCTGAAACCGGCCAAAGCTTCTTCCGGAGATAATAAACCAGAAAAGGTTAATGTGCCAATCACCAACAACGCCACAATATCCATCCTTATCCAGCCGGTGAAAAACAACACCAGTGCAATAACCAGGATCCCGAATACAAGAAACATGTCAATAGTCATACATGAAAAGTACTATTGGCCATTTAAGGCAACATCCCAAAAACCCAAGTCCCTCGCCTGACATCTTTTTAATGTAATTTTGGATATGAGCAGAATCTGCTCTCCGGCTAATACCTCTATTATTCGCTGTATGTAAACCGTCACCATATCGCACCATTCAACCGGTAAGCTGTTTTTCGTATACATGGTAGTCATCCTCACTGAACAGGACCATCCGGATCAGTTGCACATTGTTTAATGAAGGAATGGTTTCCTTAATGGTTTCAATGGCTACAGCAGCCGCATCTTCTACCGGATAACCAAAAGCCCCGGTTGATATAGAAGGGAATGCGATGGATTCAATACCCTCCTGATCGGCCAGATGTAAGGCATTACGGTAGCAGTCGGCAAGCAGTTTGTCTTCCGGTTTGTCCAGGCCGTAAACCGGACCCAGGCAATGAATTACATAATCATTCGGGAGGTTGTAGGCTTTGGTGATGACAGCCTGCCCCGGTTTTATGGGGGCCAATGGCCGGCATGCCTCTGCAAGCTCCGGGCCGGCTGCACTGTGAAGCGCACCGGCAACACCACCGCCCATTTGCAGTTCGGCATTGGCAGCGTTGACCACCGCGCTGATGTCTGTCTGCTCCGCAATATCCCCAAGTAATAACTCCATCTCAATCTGATCAAAATTTTCTAAATGTTTCATAAAGGTACAGGTTTATTTCAAAAAATGAAGTTTTCTGACAACGGCTCTAACTACAATCAAAACCGTATTGTACGTGCTTTTAACCATGTGAGCGAAAAATGCCACAATGACATGACTCATAGGCAGGAAATTGGCAGGATGAGTGATTCTATATCACAGGAAATCAAAACAAAACATCAAGCGTTGCACCTGACAGGGAGATTGGCATATCATTTGGAACAAATTCAGACCACATACGTTTATATTTACACAATATACACAAATATAACAAATCCCTATCATATGAATCAGGATAAGATGAATCAAAACGGCGATAACACAACTGGGGACGGTGGTGCCAATCTGGTACTTGTGTCGGATATGTATCCTTCAGGGATTGTAGTGCTGCCCCTGGAAGACCGTTTTCTTTCCAGGGCTGGCCATGCCCTTGTCATTTATGAATAAGAAGCTGACGCTTACCGGTCGGGTTCTCCCCGTGGGCGGCATCAGGGAGAAAACAATTGCCGCCCGGCGGGTTAAAGTACATGAGTTGATATTTCCGGCCGAGAATAAAAAAGACTTTGATGAGCTTCCGGACTACCTGAAGGAGGGCATGAAAGGGCATTTTGTTCATACCTTTAATGATGTACTGCGTATCGCTTTCGGGGAAAAATAAGCTTTCTGTCCCCTGATGTGTGGATAAATCTGAATTTCCTATACCTTTGCCGCCGCAAATCTGAACGTATATACCTGTTAGATTTATCTGCACATGCAAAGTAATAATAATCCCAAACCGATACATTGGCTTGCTCTGGCCTTGCTGGTGCTGGTATGGGGGAGTTCTTTCATACTGATCAAGCGTGGGCTGGTAGCTTTTAACAGCATGGAGGTCGGGGCACTCCGCATATCCATATCCTTCCTGGCTTTATCCCCATTGTTGTTCTGGCATCTGAGAAAAGTCCCCCGAAAACACCTGGTGTTTTTCCTGCTTGCCGGCGTTATAGGTAACGGGTTTCCCCCTTTTTTGTTTGCAAAAGCCCAAACCGTGATTGACAGCTACATGGCCGGTGTGCTGAATTCTCTGACACCGTTGTTTACGCTGTTGATCGGGGTTTCCTTTTTCGGTATTAAAACCCGATGGATCAATGTGGCCGGCGTTATTATCGGTCTGGGCGGTGCGATCGGCCTGCTCACCGTTTCCAATGAAGGACAGCTCAACAGTATCTGGTATGGCCTTTTTGCGGTGGCTGCCGCTGTTTGTTACGCCACCAACATGAATCTCATTAAACAATACCTGCATCGCTTTGACGCACTGACAATCGCATCCGTCTCATTTATGTTTATCGGGATCCCGTCTTTGATCTATTTGTTCACGGGCAGCAACCTGGTGCCCGTTTTGGCCGAGCACCCTGAGGGTTGGAAGAGTCTGGGATTTATCGCGATCCTGGCTCTGGTCGGAACAGCCCTGGCCATGATTATCCATCACTGGCTTATCAAACAAACCTCGGCCCTGTTCACTTCTACGGTAACCTATATGATGCCCATCGTGGCGATAACCTGGGGCATATCTGACGGGGAGGTCTTCCTGCCGCTTTACCTGCTGTGGATTGCCATGATCCTTACCGGCGTATATATGGCAAACCGCAGACAGCGCCGGAAACCTGAAGGAGCAGACAAATAAAAGGTGTTAAAGGCCAAAGAGTTATAAAAACAGCCTTTAGGTTATGGTAAAAATATTTTTTCAGTAGGCTTGCACCTTGATAGATTTTGATTATCTTTGCACCCCAATAATCGAATGAATCAT
>CAYMDX010000160.1:0-5087 GCA_964389125.1 uncultured Bacteroidales bacterium | reverse complement strand
ATATTTCGCAACACTTCCAGGGTAAGGTCCCAGAATTTTCTGACGGTATCTGTCTCAATGGCTTCATCCGGCGAGTGAGCCCCTTTAATGGTTGGTCCGTAGGAGATCATATCCATGCCCGGATACTTTTCTCCGATAATACCACATTCCAACCCGGCATGTATGGCCAGCACTTTGGGGGTTTCTTTGAAAAGGTCTTCATAGGCTTTTCTTGTTAATGCGAGTATCGGGGAATCCATGTCGGGCTCCCAACCCGGGTAACCATCACCATGCTTTACCTTCGCATCCGCCAGGTAGAAGATACTGGCTATCATGTCGGCAATATCGCGCTTGCTGGTATCCTGGGAGCTTCGCTGACTGGTCACAATAATGATATCCCGCGGGGTCATCTTTACCGAGGCCAGGTTGGTTGATGTTTCCACAAGGTCAGGAATATCCGGGGACATAGCCATAACGCCATGCGGACAACCATACAGGGCATTCAGGAGCTTATTCTGGGTGGTATAATCCATCAAAGCATCAGGCATGATCGCCTCCTCCAGTGTTATACTAAGGCCTGGCTCATTGGTCTTCATGGTGTTTTTGATCTCATCACCAAGTGTTTTGCACAGCTCCTGAAAAGCAGACTTGTGTCTTTTGGGTATCGTAACAGTGGCAAATGCTTCACGGGCTAAGGCGTTGTGGAGGTTACCCCCTTTTATATCAGCCAATCGCAGCTCATGCATCTTTTCTGCGTTCCACAACAGCCGGTTCAGTAACTTGATCGCATTTCCCCGGCCTTTGTGAATGTCATCACCGGAATGGCCGCCCTTCAAGCCGGTAACAGAGAGATCGAAAGCCAGATGGTCGGCCTCCGGAGGAGTCTGTTCATACTGAAAGTTAATGAGGGTCTCCATGCCGCCTGCGCAACCAATAAACAATTCGCCCTCATCTTCGGAATCTACATTTAACAGTATACGGCTTTTGATGAAGTCTTTTTCCAGATTGAAAGCACCACCCAGGCCGGTTTCTTCGTCTACGGTAAACAAACATTCCAGCGGACCATGTTCTATGCTATCGGCTTCCAAAATAGCCAGTTGCGCGGCCATGCCAATGCCATCATCAGCCCCCAGGGTCGTCCCTTCCGCCTTCACCCAGCCGTCAACAATTTTAGGCTTTATGGGATCTTTATCAAAATCATGCGTAACCCCTTCGTTTTTTTCGCATACCATGTCAACATGACTCTGTAAAGCTACAGAGGC
This sequence comes from uncultured Bacteroidales bacterium, assembly GCA_964389125.1. GTDB lineage: Bacteria > Bacteroidota > Bacteroidia > Bacteroidales > UBA7960 > PUPG01. Next base: position 3,846 of record CAYMDX010000160.1, on the reverse strand, counting down.
GCGGTCTTCAAAACCCGGCATCGCGGGCTTGCGGATTATCAGGTTACCCACTTTGTCCTGTTCATATTCCAGCTTATTCTCTTTGGCAAAATCAATCAGAAAAGCCAATATTCTATCCTCTTTCTTTGACGGACGGGGAATTTGACAGATGTCCTCAAATAGTTTCCAGACACGTTTAGGCTCCAGGTTATTCAGTATTTTCTCCATGTTTTAATTCTTTTGTGTGGATAGCGAATATACAAATTAATTTGCAGCTATTTTGTTACTTTTGTTGATGTCCTTTACCAATTTGCACTTCAAACAGAACCTTTATGACAGGAATCCTGGTTGCATTCGGATTTATGTTGCTTTTTGCGCTTATTGCATCCAACCGTTTTGTCATGTTACGCAAAATGAGTGATAAATCGTTTGCAAATGTGCAAAAGCCTATCATGAAAAAATATGACCTGTTAGATGATGTATTAACAGCTATCCGCAAAAAGAACCCGTCATCAGAGGGCTGCTATCCTGATATCGAGGAGCAATTGATAACTTTACGGAAGAAGGCTGATCCGGAAAATCTGCCCATCAATAATACAGTTGATGTCGAAAACCAGATAACAGCCATCATACAGGAGCTTTATGACTGTCTGGAGCAGGAGAATATAACGGATGAGGATCCGGGCCAGGCCCTCAGTTCTCTGGAAGAGGCCGAGAATGCCCTTCAGGTGTCTAAGCAACATTACAATGATATGGTAAGACATTATAACAATGCCGTTTACCTTTTCCCTTCCAATGTGTTTGCATTGATTTTTGGGTATAAGGTAAGAGAGACATTTACCGGGTTGTAGCCAATAGTGGTCAGTATTTTATCGGGTCGAATCCCTGACCATAAACGCCCATCACATTGGATACAGAGATAAAGGCTTCCGGGTCAATCTCTTTGATGGTACGAAAGATCAGAGAGGTTTCATAGCGTCGCACCACCACCACGAGTACAGCACTTTCTTCACGGCTATACCAGCCCTGTCCATTTAATAAGGTGACGCCCCGGCCGATATCATTGGCAATTCGTTCGGCAATCATCTCATAATGACGGGAGAAGATAAACAACTGCACACTTCGGCGGTGACCCATCAACAGCATGTCAATGGAATAGGAGGCAACAGCCAGGGTTACAAAGCCGTAAACCATTACTTCAAGAGACTGAAACAGCAAGTAGGAAGACGAAATGATCACGAGGTCAAGGTAAAGAATAACCCGGCCATGACTGATATTGCGGTATTTGTTGATAATCATGGCAATGATGTCAGTACCGCCGGTGCTGCCCCCCTGGGTAAAGACCATTCCCACCGAAGCACCCGCCATAATACCTCCCAGGATGGCCGACATAAAGCGGTCATCAACGATAGGTTCGGTGATCAGCGGCTGAAGGATAGCAAAAAACAACGACAATACCACGGCAGCATATATCGTTCGGATGCCGAAGCCCATTCCGAGGCTCTTTATCCCAACACTAAGCAATATGACATTAAAAACCAGTAACGAAACGGCTACCGGTATGTCCGTGGCATAATAGATGAGAGCCGAAAGTCCGGTGATTCCACCTCCGACGATCTCTGCCGGAATCAGAAAAGTAACCCATGCCATGGCATTCACAAAAAGGGCAAAGGTGATGATCCCGTAATTTTTGATAACCCGGAGTACCGGGTGTGCTTTCTTTTGTACTGGCATATGCGTGGTTTTTGGGCTTTGCAAAATTAAACATATTCGACACAAAACATACACCTGATAGTTACATGGAACAGAAAAACACAATTTTTTTGTATTCGTTTGTTTATGTTATGAAAAGTTACTAATATTGCATCTCAAATACGGAATAATGGTAATTCATACCTGCGCATATTATATCAGCTATTATTACTTTTTTGTTAAACACAAAAGGGGCTGATAGGATTATGTGCTACCACTAGGTTATAATATACTACTAACGAAAGCCCCGCCAAAGCGGGGTTTTTTTTTGTCTCAAATAGTATGAAACAGTCAAAAACGATATGTATTGTTGGGTTGGGATTAATCGGCGGATCTATGGCCATTGATCTGAAAAAGAGGGGGTTCACTAACCAGGTGATTGGTGTGGATGTAAATCCTGACCACTTGGAAACAGCGCTTGGCCTTGGAATCATTGACGAGGCATTGTCCATGGAAATGGCCGTGTCACGGTCCGATATCATTGTATTGTGTACGCCTGTCGGGGTTATCAGTCAATTATTGCCTCCATTGTTATATCTTACCGAAGGCACTAACAAGGTGGTTATTGATACGGGTTCCACCAAATCAGAGATCATTTCCTGTGTGAGCGACCATCCTAACAGGAAGGCTTATGTGGCAGCCCACCCGATGGCCGGCACCGAGAAATCGGGTCCGGATGCAGCTGTCAGCGGCCTGTTCGACAGTCATTGTGTGATTATCTGCGAGAAGGAAGAAAGTGATGTGAGGGCAGTTGGCATCACTGAAGCGTTATTTCAAACCCTCCATATGCGTGTGACTTATATGGAGCCCGGTGCCCACGATGTGAGCGCCGCCTATGTGTCACATATTTCACACCTGGCTTCTTTTGCCCTTTCACTGTGCGTGCAGGAAAAGGAAAAAGACCAGCGTAACATCAGCCGCCTTGCCGGGGGTGGCTTTAGCTCTGCCGTTCGCCTGGCGAAAAGTTCAGGAGAAATGTGGAGTCCCGTCTTTGCGCAAAATCAACAAAACATTATTGCGGTTTTGCAATCTTATATTGACAAACTTGAAGTCTTTAAAGAACACCTGATCGATAAGGATAGTCATAAAATGCTTGAATTGATCAGAGAAGCCAATAAAATTCAGACAATCATCAAATAAAAACCTCCAAAATGGAAGCACAGGTACGAAGTCAACAATCCTGGAAACAAACTGTCGCCAGGCGACAGCCAATAGTCATTGCAGGACCTTGCAGCGCTGAATCTGAAGATCAGTTGTTGCAGACAGCAAGGGAACTGGCTGCCTATGAAAGAACAGATTTTTTCAGGGCCGGCATCTGGAAGCCCCGAACACGTCCGGGTAATTTTGAAGGGGTCGGGAATATCGGACTCCGGTGGCTCCAGCGTGTAAAAGAAGAAACAGGAATGAAAACGGCTACCGAAGTGGCCACAACGAATCACGTTTATGAGGCATTAAAATACGGTATCGACTGTTTGTGGATTGGCGCAAGAACAACGGCAAACCCCTTTGCCACGCAGGAGATCGCCAATGCACTTCAGGGAGCCGATGTCAAGGTTTGTGTTAAAAACCCGGTTAATCCGGATCCCGGCCTATGGCTGGGAGCACTGGAACGGATCAGAGATGCCGGCATTAAAGATATCATGGCTGTTCACAGGGGATTTTCCAGCTATGGAAAAACGCGATACAGGAATATGCCGCAATGGGCGATCCCTCTCTGGTTAAGAAAGCAGATGCCCGGGTTGCCCATCATTTGCGACCCCAGTCATATCGCCGGCAAGCGGGAGCTGGTTGCCCATGTGGCACGTCGCTCTCTGGATTTAAAGTTTGACGGCCTGATGATTGAAGTGCATCCTAATCCGGCAGAAGCCCTGAGCGATGCCGGTCAGCAACTGACTCCCGAAACTTTCGAGCAGTTAATGGCAGACAAATTCAAAATTTCGCCATAGCTTTGGAGAATCATTATGGATATATCGCCAGACCTGCGCGAAAGCCTCTATTAGGTGAATAAATAACCACGAAGGCACGAAGAACACAAAGAAAAGATACGAAGATGTGAGAAATCCCGAAGGGATGAAACGATTTTAGAAAAAAAGGAAACACAAACGAAACCAAAAC
>CAYMDX010000159.1:0-5102 GCA_964389125.1 uncultured Bacteroidales bacterium | reverse complement strand
CTTCCAGCTTATATAATCATCTCCCTGTGTGTCAAAATACTTGTTCCCGAATAACCGGGATCTTCGACATGGGCGTTTCATCTAACCATAACCAAAAACCCCTTCAAAATACGCTGATACAATAACTAAAAAAATATAAACATACAAAAGATGTCTACGTGGATGTCTTATTGTTAGAAACGTATCTGTTTAATTGTTTTTACATATTATTCAACGATCAATGCCTGTAAAAGTTTGATAAAGAACAGGTTTTTTACCTGGCCTCAGCAGGCAGCAAAGGCAAGCGATTTGTGCACAGGCATACCGGATTTTTCACCTCCCGGAGTCCATGCCCAGAAGCCGTAAACCGTTATTTGATCAATTGTACTGGAACAATAAAGGGGCCACAGTGTTTCCTGCAGCCCCTAAATATTGGGTTAAAAAATAATACCTAAAGAGGCAAATGCCTTTATCAGACTTTCTTATCCTTGATCTGATCCTTCATGGTACTGGCAGCCTCTGAAACTTTCTTATCTGCTTTCTTGATTTCATCGCCCACCTGATCAATGGACTCATTGTACTCCTTTTTCAGGGTTTTCTCATACTCTTTTTGCTTTTTGGCGAGGTCTTTTCGTGTTTCAGACCCCTTTTTCGGTGCAAATAAAACACCCGCTAGTGCGCCAAGTCCTGCAACTACGGACAATCCAAATACTGTTTTTATAAATTTCATAATATACGGTTTTAAATGGTTTGAACTTTTACCCTAAAGATAATACAATTTTTTGACAAAACCCTCTTTTATGGGATAAAATATAAAGTTTCATCTGCTTATAATATTGCAAAAACTCCCAACTGTCGAAAGGTCGGAAAGTCAAAAGGTCAAAAGGTGGAGAAGTCTCAGGTTTGTCAGAAAGAAACTCATTTTTCAACCTTGAGCCTTCTTTCAGGGCATCATTCAGTCCAGTTTTCGACCGCTGATAAGATATCTTTTGGATTAAGGGCTTCCCGGAAATTGGAGGCCAACAAAGTGATTATCGTTGTGTCAGTATTTCAAATAATTCTGTGTTGATGTAGTAATTGCCGGTTCCCAGTTTTTCTTTTCTCAACATATTATCCTCAGCCAGTTTATTCAGATAGTTAGCTGCGGTAAGTCTTGATACGCCCAGATCTTCTACCACAAATTCAATTTTCGTATATGGATGTTTAAATAGATTATTCAACAATTCCTGGCTATAAAATTTATAATTCTCTCTCAACCGATGTTTGTAGTCAAGCATTAATTGTTGGATTTTATTAATCAATTCAATTGTTTCCTTTGCAGTGATCTCAATACCATTCACCAAAAACAAAATCCATTCCTCCCACATATTTTCCTCTCGTACCACTTGAAGTAACCTATAATAATCATGCTTGTTTTTAATGAGATAATTGCTCAGGTATAAGATTGGCAAATTCTGAAGGCCTTGAGTTATAAGATATAAGATATTGATTATCCGTCCCGTTCTTCCATTTCCATCATAAAACGGATGAATACTTTCAAACTGAAAATGAATGACTGCCATTTTGATTAAGGAATCGCAATCTTGTAATGCTGAATCATTTATATATTTTTCAAGATTAGACATGAAATCTAAAATATCATTATAATTCTGCGGGGGAGTATAAATCGTTTCGCCAGTTGAGGCATTTTTCAAAGCTGTGCCCGAAAGTTTCCTAAAACCTGCGTTGCTGTCTTCAAGTACTGCCTGAATTTCCAGGATGGTTTTATTGGTCAATAACCCGGTTATTGACACGAGTTCAAAACCGCGTTTCATCGCAGAAATATAATTCTGTACCTCCTTAGCTTCAAGGGACTTGAATCCGCCAATATTCAAATCAGACTTAAACAGATCATCATGCGTTGTGATAATATTCTCAATTGCCGAACTATCTTTTGCTTCCTGCAATCCGAGTGTATTGATCAGAATATTCTGATTCGGGATTATTGACGCAATACCTTTTAGTTCTGCCAGGGCAGCATGAGCAGAAGGCAATGCTTTTAAAACCATTTTGGTTTCAAGATCAATATTCAGAGGTAGTTTTCTCAATCCTTGGGTTGTCATTCTGTAAAGATTTTTGAATTTTCCATACAAAGATAATCAACTCTGCATAACTTTTTTAAAAATCTATACATAATAAACAAAAAATTCATGGGTTAATGATTTTTTGGTTACCTCTTTCCCCTTAAAAAGCACATATTTGTCTGACAAAATCATATCTTTATGAATGAATTGTGATACTTCAAGACATCATTCAGTCCCAAAACACCTTTCCCATGTTGAAAACACACCCCACTACCCAATGTCTGTTACTGATCTTCAGCATTTTTGTCCTGTTTTTTCCATCGTCGGAGGCAGCTGCAGGAACGGTCAACGACACCAGCGGACCTTCTTTCATGGCTGCTCAGCCAACACCCCCGGCCGAAACGGCAGAGACAACAATTACCGGGGCGCATTTGCCACCAAATGTGGCGCCGGAAACCGCAGAAACCCCCATCCCAGTTGCGGATGAAGCCCCCATCCCACCATCCATACAAGATACGATCCGGCCTGATACATGGCTCACGATCGGGCTCTTCCCTTCCGGTGCACGGGAATCCGCCACCGATCCTTTACACGAGCACGGCGGGTTCTCCGGAATCACTCCGGAAGCAGGCATGACGCACCACTCCTTTTTGGGGATACAGGGCAAGGTAAGCTGGAAACCGGATACCATGGAAGAGGCTGGAACCATCCGCATTGAACACCCGGAATCAGAGCCTTCCTGGGAAGACTGGAGAAATTACAAAGGGCGAACGTTTACCCGGGGAGTCAATTATGCCCGGACAACCGTGGAAGTGGAAGAGCGGACGCGCGCTCTGGTGTTGGCGCGACGTGTAAGTGGATTCCGGCTTAACGATCGTGAATATGCAGGAGATTTTTACAACAACGGCTATCTGAAGGTGCCGGTAGTGCTGGAAGCAGGTACCAACGAGCTGCTCCTGAGAATGAGTGGCAGTCCTTCCTCTGAAGCCTCTTTTACCTTTATCCCCGTAAATAATGATATACAGGCAGTGACGGACGACATCACCGATCCACACCTGGTGCGCGGAAAAGTCTATAAAAACATGCACCTGGGAATTCCCATGGTCAACCATACCACCCGTTGGAAAAAGGATGTGGAAGTAGAGATTTTTTATGCAGATCCGTCAGGCAACAGCCATTCAATATCGACAAAACAGCTACCGCCCCTGGGACCCATGGCTTATCAACAATCAACCCACAACCTGGACATGCACTTCCTGCAGTGGGATGAATTGAGCGATAGGGAGAGCCTGTCTCTGGAGATCGTAGTGCGCGACGGCGACGACGAATACCTGTTCCATAGCCAACTACAAATCAAAGAGCAGGGCGAGCCTTTCAATGTGACATTTTTGGACTCAGACAACTCGGTTCAGTTTTACAGTGCGTTCCCGCCGGCAGACAGTGATCCGGACAAGGCCTATCCGGCCATTTTTACCCTCCACGGGGCCGGGGTGGACGCCACCGGATCCAACGGTTACACCCAGAAAGACTGGACCTGGGTGATTGCCCCCACCAACCGCAGGCGTTTTGGATTCGACTGGGAAAAGCAGGGCAAGGTTAATGCGCTGAACTCCCTGTCGCATGCCATTGGAAAATTTGGGCTGGATCCGGACCGAATCTACCTGAGCGGTCATTCCATGGGAGGACATGGGAGCTGGGTGCTCTCCACTTCCCACCCGCACCTGTTTGCCGCGGTGGGGCCGAGCGCCGGATGGACCTCCTTCGACATTTATACCCCCTTCGTTTCCCGGATGGACCACCTGGCGGGTAATCCGGCAAACCTGCAATTGCTTTACGCCGTACTGCAACCCACCCGCACCCTCTCGCTGGTGGAGAACCTCAACAATACCCCGGTATATATCCTGCATGGCGGTGATGACATGAGTGTACCTCCGGAACATCCGCGGTTGTTCTACCAGCGCCTGTCGCAATTAGATTATGACGTCACCTACAACGAGGTCCCCGGCAAAGATCACTGGTGGCGCTTTGATGATACCGAAGGTACAGATTGCGTGAATCATGCCGACCTGATGGATTTCTTCCGCGGCAAGCAGAAAGACCCAGCGGCGATAAATCATATCAGGTTCAGAACGGCCGCCCTGGCCGAAAGTCATCAGGCTTACTGGATATCCGTGTTGCAAAGAAAAAATTTTGTGGAGGATAGCCGGGTAAGCGCCGACGTGGAAGCCCATGACGACGGCCAGACAGTGCACGTTGAAACCTTCAATGTCCGGCGCCTGAAGATCCACATCGACAAGGCACCTTTTGACGCTGAACATACCCGTTTAATAGTGAACGGCAATGAGATGCCATTGCATGACAGGGAACACATGATCTTCGATCTTGAAGACCCGGTGATCGTTCAAGGCGAGCGCGAACCGAAGTACGTTAAATCGCCGGATCAGGCCGGTACCATCAAGCAGGTGTTCTACGAACCTTTTGCCCTGGTTTTTGCTACCCTTGCCGGGGATGATTGGGAAAGACAAACTTACGGTCAGGCACGGCAGCTGGCACAAAGCTGGTATTACAGAGGCAACGGACGTACTATTATCGTGCCGGATACCATGGTGGATGAAAGCATGGAAGAAAACTACAACCTCATCCTGCTTGGGAGTCCGGCTTCCAATGCCTACTACGAACAAATTAATACGGAATTACCAATCACGGTGTACCCCGACAGTATCGTTCTGGGATCACTGCACCAGGAAGACACCACGGAGGAAGGCCTTCACAGGCATGTCTATACGGAAGACCTTGCCGTGAAATTTATCCATCCCAATCCACGCAACCCCGACCGGCTGGTCCAGGTGAACAGCGGAGCTACCCTGTCGTCGCAGGCCCTTTCCATGAAAGCGGCCATGATATCCTCGGCCGACGGTCTTCCAGACTACCTGTTATTTGATGACCGTATTTTGGAAACAGGGTTTGCCGCCCTGATCCATGCCGGCTTCTTTGATAATTCCTGGCGGTATAATCCCGACCACGCCTTGATCCAGCCAGCGTGGTAATTCTTTCATCCAA
>CAYMDX010000158.1:0-5166 GCA_964389125.1 uncultured Bacteroidales bacterium | reverse complement strand
ACTGTTTACTGTTTACCGTTTACTGTTCTAGCTTCGACAAAGCATCGCCGGCAAAAATAACAATATTTAAAGAAGGTTTTTACAGAATACAGGCGGCAACGCGCTTAATGCTCAAAAAAGACGGCATTGACCTTCCGGATTTCTTCTTCGACGATGGTGTGGCCGATGCCGGGATAGATCTCTACGGTGGTTCTGGCATTCATGTTTTTGAAAACCGCTTCCGAATCTCTTACCCTGTCAACGGGAATATGTGGATCCGGGTCACTCGTGCCGATATAAACGGGGGTCTGCTGAAAATCTCCTTTATACTTCTCTTGATTAACGGTATGACCGATCAGCCCACCGGTAAAAGCGATAACACCCCCGTACTGTTTAGCATGTCGGGCTGTATATTCCAGGCTCAGGCAGGCACCCTGCGAAAACCCGGAAAAATAAAGATCCGTGCTTTTCAGTCCATGGGCGTAGATTTCATCTTCAATGGATGCCAGCAGGTCCAGGGCACTGTCGAGCCAGGGTTGATTTTCGCTTTCCGGGTACAGAAAAGAATAGGGATACCAGGTATTTTGGCTCGCCCGGGGTGCCATAACAGCAAAACCGGGGAGATGAAGGTGTTCGGCTAATGTCAGGATATTCTCAGCCGACGCTCCCCTTCCGTGCAGCAGAATAATTGCTTTATTTGCTTTTTCCGGCCGTTCACCGGCATAGACAATATCTTTTTTATGCATTATTGATAGGAGTTCAGGTTTATTTCGACCGGGTCAAGCATTTTTTCAATCTGATCTCTGCGCTCCTCATATTGAGGAGGGAGTTTCAGTTCCTCTCCTAGTGCAGCCATTGGTTCATCGATAGCGAATCCGGGACCTTCCGTAGCTACTTCAAACAACACCCCGGAGGGTTCCCGGAAATACACAGAGCGAAAATACTGGCGATCGATGACCGGGGTGGGTCGCATTCCGAATGACTGCACCGCTTCTCTGACCTTCAATTGAGTGGATTGGTCAGGTGTACTGAAAGCTATATGGTGAATGGTTCCGGAGCCGTTGATGCCCGGTCCCGCTGCTGGGGAAACCCGTAAGTCGATATACTTTCCGGGCATTTGGCTGGCAGCAAAGCGGTATCGTCCGTCCGCTTCAGCCACCAATTGATGTCCCAGAACATCGGTTAAAAGAGCAGCTGTAGGTCCCTGATCAGACACCCATAGTTCCGCGCTAAAAAATCCGCGAATGGCATAATCCAGCGGAACATGTCCATAGGTAAAAGGCTGCCGGTTATCCTGTTCTGTAAACACTAACTCAAGTGGCAGGCCGTCAGGATCTTCAAAATAGAGATAGGGCTCCCCTTCAAATCGTTCCTGTACAGGCTTGTAGGCAACACCATACTGTTTGAAACGGTTTTCCCAATAACCTATGGCATCATAGGGTACTGAAAAAGTAGTTGTGTTCACCAGACCGTTCCCTTTTCGTCCCTCCCCTATCCCCGCGTAGGGGAAAAAAGTAAGAATACTGCCGGGAGTGCCTGTTTCATCGCCATAATAAAGGTGATATACGCCGGGATCATCAAAGTTTACCGTCTTCTTGATCATCCGCAGCCCCAGGATCCCCGGGTAAAAGTCAATATTACGCTGGGCATCATCTGCCAGGGCGGTTATATGGTGGATACCTGTTATGTACTTGTTATTGGTTTGTTGTGTCATGCTGATTATATATGTATTATTTGATATAATTTTATAGTAATATAAACACATATATTAAGGTACTTGTTCGCTTTACTTAAGGGTTTGAGGTGCCATATTGCAGGACAGTAAAAATCCCTGCCTTGCAATTATTTACTCCACAAACAGTTGGTAATGATTGTAAAGATTATAGATCGACCGGACGTAGGTAACTGGTTGCAAACCGGACGCATATCCGTAGCGAACCTCTTCCCGGTTATAATATTCAGGGTTGGATTTTTTAAGCATATACTCTTCAACCTCTCCTTCCCATATATCGGGATTAGCACCGTGGGCTTCGGCAAGGCGGCGTGCATCCTGAACATGCCCCTGTCCGACATTGTAGGAGGCCATCACAAATTTGCGCCGTTCACGGTGATCTTCGATATGTTCACGCCAATAGTCCTCCAGCCACTGAATGAAATTAGCGGCAGCTGCAACGCTCTGTTGTGGGTCACGCGGGTTATCTGCCCCAAAGCTTTTAGCTGTATTGGGCATCAGCTGCATCAGCCCGACGGCACCTGCCCAGGACCTGGCATTTGGGTCAAACTGTGACTCCTGGTAAGAGAGGGCTGCCAACAATAACCAATCCCAGCCGACCTCATCAGCATGTTTCTGAAAGAGGCTGTCATAGGGTGATATGCGCCCCCCTGTAATAGGAAAGTATTCGGAGCTGTAACGTGAACGGAATGCCCGGCGGTTCTCAAAATACTTATTATAAATGACATAATAATCGGTTTCCTGCTTAACCTTGTCCAACCAGTCATTTACCGTTTCCAGCAATTCAGGGGATTCATGCCGTGTGGCCCAGGCTGTCTGCTGTGGTAAACTCACGGCCATCGATACATCCAAGTCCTGGTAATAAGCGGACTTGATCTGGGCAATATTCTCATCCGAGACGGTATAATCAAGTTCTCCTTCGGCAACTTGAATGATAAGTTCCTCGGTAATAACTCCTTCATCAGCCTCAACAATATCTATCTCAGCACCAATTTCCTGACTCAGATTTTCCAGACGCTCCACGTAGGCTGAGCCTCTTCTGACATGGATGGTTTTACCTGTAAGCTCGGTGGGATTCCTGATTAATTGCTGTTCAATCTGATGCAATTTCATCTGCCGCCAGTTTTCAGGTTTTCGCTGCACCAAAACCTGCTGCGTCATATTAAGCGGCTGCGTAAAAGCCAGACGCTCCCGTCTGTTGGATGTAACGGTCAGGCCATAGGCGATCATGTCGCCCTCCCCTTCCTCAAGCATATTGATCATTTCATTAAAATCCCTGGCCAGTTTAATGCGTACCGGAATACCGATCTCATCCTCAAGCATTTGTAATAATTCATATTCATAGCCCATCACCTCTCCCCGATACACAAAATAGCTTAACGGACTGTAACTGGTGATGACAATCAGCTCACCACGCTCCTCTATCTCTGGCATATCCGGCAGTTGCTCTTCTTTACAGCCGGTAAGCATGATCAGCAAACCAAACAGAAAACAAATAAAAGATTGTATTTTCATACCAACAAATTTTTTAGTTATATAAAGTTATTGAAATAATTGATAATATCCAACGCTAAGACAAGGACCAAGCATTATTTTTAATCAGGTAAAAGAATAAAGTGATTCACTTTTCTTTAAAATTGATCTAAATGTAATGAGGAAACTTGCTTTTTTTACGCTATTATTGCAAATTGCATGTCTGTTTAACTTTAGACATTTCAACATTTAGACATTATACACATGAAAAAACGCTTATTACTCCTTGTCATTTTTCCGGTAATTTTGTTTGCTATGCTAACCGGTTGTAACAGCAAACGTGCCGATATCATATATACCAACGCCCGCGTTCATACCATGGATGTGGATAAACCTGTAGCTGCTGCGATAGCCGTTCGCGGCGATCGGTTCTTATTTGTTGGCGACAATGAAGAGGCTATGGAATATGCCGGTGATAAAACCCGGGTGGTAGATCTTGAAAGACAAACGGTCATCCCTGGACTTACAGAAAGCCACATGCATTTTGAAAGTCTTTGCAGAAATTTGTATGCTGCGCCACTGGATGTATACTGGTTACCTTTGGAAGAACTCCTGGCAACAATAGAAGAAGCGACAGCCCAGGCATCTCCTGGTGAGTGGATTATTGCCCGTGGCTACAATGATGCTATCTGGGAAGAGGAGCCTCATCGCCGGTTACTTGACCGGGTTAGCCCTGATAATCCGGTTGTACTGCGCCGATATTGCGGCCATGCCCATTTGGTCAACAGCAAAGCCCTTGAAATTGCCGGTGTTGATCATTCGACGAGTGATCCGGAAGCCGGAACCATTGTGCGGGATGACGAAGGGCAGGCTACAGGCGTACTTGTCTCCGCGGCAGGCCGGCTTGTCAACCAGCATGTGCCCGAAGCCCCCGAACTGTCGGAAGAAGAACGAACAGAGGCACTTGGAATGGGCAGTGAGGCAGCCCTTGCTGCAGGTCTGACCACCATTCACGACCTGACTGCCACCACCCTGGATGATATTCATCTTCGTTGTGATGCCTATGAGGAAGAAGCCCTGAAAGTGCGCCTGATGGATGCTGTAACGGATTCTACAGCCATGGAGGTCGGACGACCGCTGATCGGTCTTTATGATGATCGGTACACGGTGAGATGGGTGAAGAAATTTATCGATGGTTCCCTGGGCGGGCGCGGTGCAGCTCTGAAAGAACCCTATGATGACGCCCCTGAGGAAACCGGCTCTTTGCGTGAGCTTGGACAGGATATAGAGGCTTATTCGTCACTTGTTGCCGATCTGCTGGAACTTGGATACAGTACGCGCACCCATTCTATCGGAGATCGGGGCAATTACGTCACGCTCAATGCTTTTGAAAAAGCCATGGAGATGACCGGAAAAACTCCTGAGGAAGCCAGACTGGTTGTAGAACATGCCCAGATCCTGTCTGAAGATGACCTGATGCGTTTTGCCGACCGAAATGTCATAGCTTCCATGCAACCAATACACGCTACGGAAGATATGCTGTTTGCCGAAGATCGTATTGGCAGCGAAAGGGCCTCCAGGGCCTATGCCTGGCGAAGCATCCTCGATAACGATGGTATCATTGCCGCCGGATCTGATTATGCCGTATCGCCGTACAATCCATTTTATGGGATGCATGCAGCCATTACACGTCAGGACAGAGAAGGAAACCCACCTGGTGGCTGGTTTCCCGAACAGCGTTTAAGCCGCGAAGAGGCATTAAAAGCCTATACGGTCTGGCCGGCCTACCTCGAGTTTTCGGAAAACGAAAAAGGAGCGATCAAACGCAATAACCTGGCTGATTTCGTGGTTATCGACCGGGACTATTTTGACATTCCCGAAGATGAGATCCACGAGATCCAGGTTTTACGGACAGTTTTAGGCGGTGAAACGGTATATATCAAGGGTGAAGAACAATAGCTGGAAGAAAATAGCTCGAAGCT
>CAYMDX010000157.1:0-5204 GCA_964389125.1 uncultured Bacteroidales bacterium | reverse complement strand
GTCTCATCCTGGAGGAACTTCCGGTTACGGAAACCGTCCATGGCTACGATCACGGCTTCGCCGGTATACTGGTAGATCGTACCGTCATCGGGCATGTCGCGAAGTTCGGCAAGGGTTTCTACCTCTTCGGGGTCTAGATCATCATGAACACCCCAGATGTCGTGTACCGTCATATCTTCATCCTCAACAACGGTAATGGTCCGGTTGGGATCTCCATCCCATTCACCACCATCCCAGCCTTCACCAACCAGGTCAGAGAAATACTTATACTCATGATCGCCGGGGTCAACGGGAACCGTCGCTGTGTAGATCAGCTCGTCAGGATATTCAACGTCGCCGGGAGTACCCTCGACTTTGATGGCATCCAGTACGATCTGGAACCAGTCGGTAGAATCCCAGTGCCTGAAGGCTATGTAGATATCTTCTCCGGCAAAATCATCCAGATCAATGACAACCTCACTCCATATATCATCGCTCAGGGTTTCAGAATAAATCTCGGTAAAGTCGTCCGGATCTGTTCCTGTTGTGGAGACAAATACACCATAATGCTCCTGAGCCCAATCCGGATCCTGCGATTTAACATAATAGCTCAACACAAAGTCATCGCTCACGCTTTCAATTTGCGGAGTGATCAGCCAATTATCAGGGGTCAGCGGAGATCCGTCCCAGGATTCTGACATAACTGCATAGTCGCCATCATAGGGATCATGTCCGGGAGTTGTTACGACATTCCAGTCATATCCGTCGCCGCTCTCATCCAGGTTCAGCCAACCATCAGGAATACTGCCGCCATCAAAATTCTCATACAATATGGTCTGGAACTCATCTTTGGGATCCATAATCAAATTCATCTCAATGGAGCCCTCCGTACCAGGTTCTGCCCATCCAGCCATTGAGCCAGTCAAATGAACGCTATGGCCTGCAGGATCAAATTCCTCGCCGGCATCATTTTCAGCATCGGTCATATCCACATTAAAGGTAACGCTCGGATGAACTACTTCTTCCTCCAGCGTAACCTCGATATCCAGGTCGGCATCTGTCAGGGTGAAGTCTCCGGTTGATGGTAAATAGTTCTCTTTCTCAACACTATAGCTGTATGTACCTGGCTCAAGGTCTATACTTGCCTGGCCGGATGCATCCGTATGAATGGTAAATGCGCCGGGAACTACATAAGCTTCGACAACAAAGTTACCGTCAATACCAAAATCTGATAAAACATCCCACTCATCATCAAGCTTAACAAGATTGCCATAACCAACATGCTGGCCAGTGGTTTCATCAAGGCCGGCAGGGAAGTTATCTGCACCCGGATCACCAACTTCCCAACCAATCCATAACTCATGATTGGTATCTATGGGATAAACAGGGAATTCAACCTCTACCCATGAGTCTTCCTCAGTGCTCATGGTCTCTTCGACCTCCAGCTCAAGACTCGCATCATCGGGTCCTTGCCATATCTTGGCAGCAGCACTGGTGGGTAAATCACTCATATAAACACGGATCTTGGTAATGGCCATACCTTCATAGTCAACAAGATCAGACGGCTCCCAACGAGCGGCTACATCAAATGTGCCGGGATCATTCAAGCCAAGGGCATTGCCTCCGGCTGTTTCGTCTTCATAGTATTTCAG
Source organism: uncultured Bacteroidales bacterium (assembly GCA_964389125.1). Classification (GTDB taxonomy): domain Bacteria; phylum Bacteroidota; class Bacteroidia; order Bacteroidales; family UBA7960; genus PUPG01. Next base: position 3,573 of record CAYMDX010000157.1, on the reverse strand, counting down.
CCATTCACCTTCTCTATCACCCATTGTTTCAGCAGGCCTGGAAGCCGGGGATGAATTCGGTGAAGCAGAAAAACCACTGACTGACTTACCATTATCGGTCATGTCTGACCTCCGGGTCAAACCTACATAAGCTGCTGCCCTCTCCGGTTCAATGGTGATCTCAGCACCCTCAACCGGATCGTCAAACTCATCATTTACATGGAAAGTCACTTCATGGGTTTCTATCTCTACGAGGGTAACCTCCACAGTAATATCATCATCTACCAGTACTTCATCCTCATAGGTATGATATCCTTCCCTGTGAACAACGTAATCATACGTGCCTTCCTCAACATACGCGAAGAAGTAATCACCGGCTTCATTGGTCTCCTCGCCAAGGGTGACAACAGCATCGGTAATGGCATTGCCATCCTCATCCATCACATCAAAGGTGACATCATACATCTCCGGGGCTTCGCCCAAATAGATATCATCAATATACCACTGGTTGATGTCGAAGGAATTCCCATCGAAGACCCAGGCAATATAGAAATCATCAGAGCCTACACCATGGTCGGCTTCCGTCAGAATCGCCTCGAACTCTTCCGGGCCAACATTATCGGGAGCCACCCATTCGTGAATCAGGTATTCCTCGTCGCCGGCAATGGCAAGTAATGAAAGTGTATAGGGGCCGGGGCTGGTAAAATTGTTTATATAATGGTTGAACGTCAACAAAAGGGCATCTTCCCCTTCTGTATCAATCTTCGGAGAAGTCAGGTAAAATTCACCCTCCGTACTTGGTGACCAATTGAAACGCATTTCCGGCGCTTCACCGCCAGCGTTATCTGTGTCGTTTACCGCCCAGTTATCGACGTCGCGATACCAGTTTGAGGGGAGTTCACCTTCAGGTACACCGGTAAAGTCCTCCTCAAAGGGCAACTCCATAGCTTCAAATACCTCAAATACAGCCTTCACCGTCTTGTCTTCATCCATTTCGATGGTAGTTGCAGCGCTGTTTTCATCTTCGACATCGCCTACCCAGTGATCAAACTCCCAGCCCATATCTGCAGAAGCTTGCAGGTTCACAACATCTCCTTCGGTGTATACATGATCACCTACTTCAGGTATGACACTGCCTTCCCCATCAGGTTCATCCATGGTAAGTGTGAAGGTTTCGAAATCACCTACCTGAACATCATCGATATAGATCCAGTTAAAGGAAGCGTCATCTTCCGCAGTGATATGATAATGAAAGATCAGGTGTTGATCTCCGCTAAGTTCACTTATATCAACGACATGCTCGGTCCAGTCATCTTCAAATGGCACTACAGTAAGCAGGGTTGCATTGTCATGGAGGTCATTCACATTATCGAAATACTCATCAACGGCAAGGATACGCATGTTTTCACGAACACCGTCGGGAGACTGACTAGAATAACCATAGAACTTAAGCATTTCTGCATTTGGATCATCCGTATCGATCATGGGGGTAATCAGCCATTCGTCAGCCTGGTAGTCGGATGAGACTCCCTGGTAAGAACGGGCAGCAAATTCACCCACATAAGAGGCTACACTGCTTTGCTCCCAATAGGAACCGGATACACCGTTTACATATTCCCATCCAACCGGCGGAAATACGCCCTCATCTTCAAACGTTTCATAAATGAGTATATCCTCTGCTCCTAGCAGGAGAACATTGGATTCACCGGTACCGCCTTCGCCGATATCATTGCTTGCGGTAACGGTATAATAGTAGTTTCCGATACCAGGCACCTCTGTGTCCGTGTAATGCTCTTCGGTAATATCTTCTGCCACTATTACGTCACAGGGATAACGCACGACGGTGTATGTCAGGTTGTCACCGGTAAAGTAGCCACCAAAATAACCTTCGGTCGGTGCATCCCAGTTTATCACACCATCATCACCGTCGGCAGTAAGAACGATATTCCCAGGGGCTGCCGGCACATCTTCACCGATGTATACAGGAGCAATGACAGACAGACCTTCACCGGCATCATTTTCGCCTAATACTTTGTACGTATAGTTGCCCGCTTCAGCAATAGCATCATCTTGATAGGTCTCTGCACCACCAATCACCGGATCATCGATCGTATGAATCAGATCATCATCGCGGTATACATGGATGGCATCCAGGTCGGTCAGCGCTTCACCGTCTACTGTCTCATCAGGATTATCCCAGGACAGATCAGCATGAAGGGCACCCTGATCACCGGCAGCAACAGTAAAATCAGCCACTTCGCCTGGAGCATCAGGCTCGGCAACCGTGTAGGGAATACCAAAACCGGCAACTTCGGCAACAAAATCGTTAATGAGGGTTGCTGATCCGGTATCGGTATCAATTTCATACAATCCCCCGCTATTGGCATATAGCGTACCATACAGGATGTCATTATCGCGATCATATCCAATATCCTGTGCATAATTGATAGTTAAGCCAAGCGGTCCAATCACTGTACCGGACCCCGTGCCAGAATCAATAGAGAGCAGATTGTCATCGAGGCTTATACCATAAAGATTGCCATCGACGTCGCCAGCAATACCAATGACAATACCGGAGGCAATCTGACCAACGTGCGTGGCATCTCCGGAGCTAAGATCAAGGGTATACAGCTGGCTGTTGGCACCATCATATCCGGAGGCATACATGACACCGGTTGCAGGATCATATGCCAGGCCTGTCATACTATAACCTGTATTACCGACAAGGTCATAATCACCGGTTGCAGGATCAGCGGTATAAAGGCCGGCATTGTTTTCGTCATAACTGACAACATACCAGATATCCTCTGCCATATCGCCGGCAGCCATCCAGATCACATCGGAAGAAACATCATCAATGGATGAAATACTTCCATCATCCAGATTGACGTTTATAGGGCCCTCCGGCACTCCGGCTCCGGCTTCATAAATATTCCAGGCGTACCCCATATGGCCATCCCTGAAAATGGGTTGAACCGAACCGGGCTGCCGGTCTGTGTCCTTTATGGGCGCCCTTTTCATGGAGGGTTGTTCTGGCTCAGCTTTTTGCTGATCCATTTCGATCTGCTGTTTTTCAAGCTCTTCCTGAGTCATCCTTTCTGCTTGCCCAAAAACAGACAGGCAGACAAAAATAAGACCAAGTAATAAAGTAATTCTCTTCATAGTTAAACATTTTTAATGAGACAATAGAGAAAAAGAAAGAAATATGTAAATATTTGAAAAAATTCTTGTCACGGTTAACACAATGTCTACCCCCATAACCGAAGAAATCAAATTCCATCAGCAACCAATCTTTACCGATTGACCCTACCAAAAATATAAATTAATAATCAAAAAAACAAATTCACACCAGATATTTATTAATAAGTTAACGAAACACAAGCGGGCCACCTCCCTCAGGAAGCAGCCCGCTTGTTGGTTAGCAGTATAAGCAGTTGTTATTAGCCCTTAACGGGTAACCTGTACCCGGTGGGTAACAACGCCTGCCTCTGTGGTAAGCTGTACAAAATAGACACCGGCCTGCATGCTGCCAACGTTGATCTCATACCGGGTGTCATTGACCGTACCGGTATAAACAACCTGACCAAGTACATC
>CAYMDX010000156.1:4181-5264 GCA_964389125.1 uncultured Bacteroidales bacterium | reverse complement strand
TGAAAAAGAGATATGGTGGTAGTCTTAGCACTTGGGCTGCGTGACCTCGGCCGACGTACCATTTATAAAAAAGAAGCAATGGTAGCCGCAGCACATGGGCTGCGTACCCGTGCGCCCTGAAAGGGCAACTTAAAACATAAAAACAGCAAGCCGCAAAACGCTGCAAATCAGAAATAAACAAAATATACAGATGAAAACAATCCATTACCTGCTACTCATGTTTTTTCTGGGGATGGCAACGCAAGCTTCTGCCCAGGTTCAGATCAACCTCAATGTGGACGCCAACCCTTCGCCACGCATCTCCGACTGGGTGGAGCGGGATGAGCTGGCTATACTCACGGTAACCAACACTAGCCCGGAGATAGAGGGCATGTCATACCGTATCCAGATGCGCTTGCTCCTGGACGGAAACCTGGTTGCCGAAACCCATTTGCCTTCCGTGCCACCTCGTTCGTTGCTGCTGGGCACGGATGTCTTCCTGGCTGATGAAGTGATCTCTTATCAGGCAGTCCGTCTATATGGCAATCATGAGAACACGGTTATGCAAACAGGTATGCTGCCTGCGGGCCATTACACCTTTTGTGTCTCGCTGCTGGATATGAATAACAATGTGATATCCACCCCGCAGGAAGTATGCCGGAACATGTTTATTACAAGCTACCAGCCTCCTGAACTTATATCCCCGGTTCGCAATACGGATATCAATGCCATGGAGTTGATGGCAACGCAGTTTGTATGGAGTCCGATGACCCCCAGACCGCCGGTTCAGGATGGATTAAAATATGTGATGGTGATCACGGAGGTGCAGCCCGGACAAAGTCCTTCCCAGGCATTTTTTGTGAACTACCCGCTTGTCGAGGAGGAGGTATTTGGTGCTACCCGTATGATCTGGCCACCTGATATTGATGTCCCCGATAAAGAGACACAGCTGGTCTGGGGCGTTAAGGCTGTTACCCTGGATGATGAGCCTTACCTGGCCGACAATGCCGGTTTTTCCAATGTAAGTGCTTTTACTGTTATCCCGGATGATTTTACCCCCAAGACCGGCGAAGAGGGGGAAGAGGACCCTCCGGAGGAAGGAGA
>CAYMDX010000156.1:0-4081 GCA_964389125.1 uncultured Bacteroidales bacterium | reverse complement strand
AGAAGAAGAAGAGGAGGAAGAAGAAGAAGAGGAGGAAGAAGAACCTGATCCCGGAGAGGGCACCCTGGCCGCAACAGATACGATATATGCCGGCGACAACGGTGAATTTATGGTCATCGCATCCAATATCGCGGAAGCGAATGGTACCTTTTCCGGAGATGGGCGGGTGTTTATCGACTGGCTTAATGCCAGCGTGGAAGTGGCTTTTGACAGCATCACGGTTGATGATGATAACCTGCTTGTTACAGGTGTCATCAATTCCGTAACAGACGATAATGCTCCGGTGTACCCGCTCCAATGGGCCACACAGGGAGCAGCCAATATGGCGTTTACCCATTCGGAAGCAGATGTAGTATCGGCCTGGGTGGATAACACGCCCGGGCAGCTGTTGCCCTATATGAATCCCACGGAGGTCATTCAGCCTGTGAAAATGCCACTGGGCTTTAACTGGACCGCGGGCAGTCAGGTGGCCATCACAGAAATGGTCTTTCGTGCAGATAAGTCGGAGTTTAATGCCGTAAGCGCCCTTGCCTTGCCCTACGATATGGGCACGCAACGTCTGGGCTTCCTGGCACGCAACATCGAATTCCATCCCACCGGGATAAGCATGCCGATGGAAAGGCTGGAGCTCGTTGAGGATTTCAGTATTGGCAACGTGAACAACCAGATGGTGTTTCAGTTTAATCAGCCGGACAACAACAACCTGGGCTGCTATATTGAATGGGATGATGAAGGATTTTCCGAATTTGGCATTCAGCTCTCGGTATTGTTTACACGCGACTGGCTGTTGCCATCACCCGACAACGACCCTGGTGCGAAGGTAGCGGCCAGTTTGTCTGCCCAGGGGCCTTCATGGGATGAGCTGATTATCGGCGGCACCCTGGAGCGTGCTGAGATCGTGGGTACCAACGGCATGACCATATTGGCCGACAGTATCTATTATGATTTTTCTGATGTGCTCAATCCGCCCGGTATTGTGTTCCCGGAAAATTATCCGGGTGATACCACCGAACTGTTTCGCGGCTTTTATATGAGTGCTTTTGAGATGGAGATGCCCGAGGGGTGGAAGCTTCATTCAGGCGGACCACCCAAGGTGGCCGCGTATAACATGATCATTAACGATACCGGGCTGACCATGTACGCCGAGGCTACCAATATCGTGCAGTTTCCTGATGCTGAAGTGGCTGACCTGATTGCCAGTATAGATACGGTGAATGTGGAGATGGTGGCCGGGTCTCTCGTGGAGGCAGGTGTTAAGGGGCAGATCGGCTTGCCGGCCAGCAAGAAAGACTCTTTACCCGACCCGCTGGCCTATGTGGCACTGTTTAATAACCCACAGGCACCCGGTGATCCTGTGAACTTTCAACTGACGATTTCACCCACGGGACCCATTCCCGCACACATGCTTAAAGGAGAACTCGTTCTGGCAGAAACCTCCAACATTGTAGCCTACTTTGATGAGAACAAAAACACATTTGACATTGACCTGAATGGTACATTTAACTGGGCGTCCGTTGACCTTGGCCCCGTGAAGGATGTCGAGCTCGGACTTGATTTTCAGGGACTGGGCATGTTCTATGACTCCTCCCAGAATAATGCTTTTACCTTCCAGATCGGCAGCTGGGCCTTTGCCAGCGAGCAGAAGCTATTGGCCAACTTTCCTGTAACCATCGATAACATAGGTTTTACAAGTATGTCGCCACAGCAGAACCAATGGATGCGGGGCGAGATCGGGTTTGATGTTATTTTTAACCTTTCGGAAGACATTGGGGGCATGACCAGCCTGGGCGTCGAGATAGCATTCCTGGATAATGTGCCGGAACAAAAGTTTTATCCCGATTATCTGGGGACAAGGCTGGACTCCATTGCTGTGCAGGCCAATATGTCTTCGGTAAGCATTGAGGGCGCAATTGGTTTCCGGAATGAAGACCCGGTGTTTGGGAACGGCTTCATCGGCACCATCAGTGCGGACTTTAAGCCAGCCGGCATACAGGCTTCTGCGCTGGCAGAATTTGGAAATACAACCTACCAGAATGGCAATGAACTTTACCGGTATTGGCGCGTGGAGGCGGATCTTGTGCTACCGGCGCCGGGCGTCGTCTTTCTGCCGGGTATGGCCTTCAGGGGATTTGGTGGTGGCGCATACTACAATATGGAAGCCAGCCTTGCAGGGACCACGTATACATTCTCACCGCTTAAATCACAACTTGGCTTTCAGGCGAAAGCCGTTCTGGCCACAACACCGAAAGAAGATGGTTTTAACGCCGATGTGAACCTGGCAGGCGAATTCAACACCAACACCAATGGCCTCACCTTTATCAACTTCACCGGCGATTTCTGGGTTGGTGCAGAGCTAAACAGCCAGTCGCGTGCCAAGGCCATCGTGGCTGGTGATCTGGGCGTCACTTATGACTTCCCGCAAAAACATTTTAACCTGTTTGCCAATGTGAATGTGAATGCACCCCCGATAAGCACACCCAACCCGGTAGGACTGGTACTGGATATCAACGGAATGACAAACCAATGGTATTTCAAATTCGGAGAGCCCAACAATCCGAACACGGTAAGTATTTTTGGCGCTAATCTCTATTCCTACCTCATGTTCGGAAACGACATTCCCTTCCCTTCAGGGTTTACACCGGGCTTTTCCAATGCCTATTACAATGCCGTAAACCATTGGCCCGGAACCGGCAGCATAGGTCAGGGTGGCGTCGGGCCACATACCAATACGGGTTCTGGTTTTGCTACGGGGCTGGGGTTTATGTTTGATCATTCAGGCGAGTTTGGTGTAGATAACCCGCTGAGTTCAGGTGACTGGTACGCCGGGTTCAATCTCGGGGCAGGCGCAGAACTGCACCTGGCTTTTATGAACTATTCCGGCAATTGTGCGGGTAACAACCCCATTGGCATCAATGGCTGGCGGGCAAGCGGCGGGCTTGGCTTTTACGCCACAGCCGGTGCTTACGTGCGACGTGAGGGCGGCCTTTTCGGCGACAAAACCTGGCAACTCCTTGACCTCGCGGCAGGGGCCTGGATCTATGGAGAGTTTCCCAACCCCTACTATGCTGCAGGAGCCATATCAGGCCACGCTTATGTGTTTAAGTTGATTAATGTTCACTTCCACAGTGAGTTTGAGGTGGGAACCGCCTGTACAAACTCCCCGGTTGGTTCATCGGTGACCGTGACACCCGGGGATGTGGCAGCCGATCAACAAGAGAAGCTGGTTCAGTATATACAACCACCCAGCACATATAACTTCCCCACCGATGCACCGCTGGCCGTCAAATACGGCCTGGAGCCGGATGAGGTGTTTGACGTGGCCGAACAGCAAGCCGACGGGACCATTATCATGCGCACATTTAAGATGGAGAAATCTGTCTCCCTGCAGGTTGAACTGGAAAATGGCAGCTTGTCACCACAATTGCTCAATCAAACAACCAATAACCTGGGAGAATACCTTTATACCACCATCCAGGAAGTTGAAGGGATTGGTCCCGGACAGAACCTGGCAGGGCCGGTCGGCGGCGTTACAGGAGGGTATGGTGGCACGGGCGGGACTTCAAACTTCGGTCCCAGCGGCGGTGCCATCTTTAACCTCATCGGTATGGGCGGTGTAGAAGCTGCCCCCAACCTTACAGGACCCGCCGGAGGAGGCCAGACAGGTGGCGGACCAGGGGCAGCACCGGGACTGGACATGGGCAACATGCCTCTCCTGCCATACCCCCCGGAGCCATCACCGCCCGGATACGGCGACCTGCCACCCACATCGGGCCCGCCTGTTAACGACCTGGATGAGGATACAAGCTATACATTTACCGTTACCGCCACGCTGAAAGAATATCAAAATGGCACCTGGATAAATGCCATGACCAAAGAAGATGACCCGGTAACCGAAACAGTAGAAAAAACCTTCTCTACAGGAGAAATGCAAGCCGCCACAGGCGTTCAGTTGCCCGCTCAGAGTTTCTGATAGCTGTTCTTTTGATAAAGGTATAGCGTCATAAAACATTGAATTACAAATAGTAATGCAAATATAAACAGATGAAATGCCCATGTCGAAGATCCCGATTATTCGGGAACA
>CAYMDX010000155.1:0-5398 GCA_964389125.1 uncultured Bacteroidales bacterium | reverse complement strand
ACTTCTTCCAGCTTCTCCCAACCCTGAGACTCCAATTTATAGTTATTCTAAAGAAGACTGCAGAAGCCTGTATGTCAGCCTTTTGTACGCAGTGCACAAGTGTATATTAGTTAATGCGTTTGGGAATCAATCGGTTGTGCAAGCTTAAAAAACCATCTTCAAAGGTGAGGTTTTTCATTATCTTTTCTATTTTTGCCTCACGTTAAGTGGTACATAACTTAACAACGTGCTTGTTGATGCACGGGAAGATTATTGCATTTACTAACAAAACCTGGAACAGTGAACGAAATATTGAATGAAATCACGTTGTTTTCTGTCGCTTCATTGGGCGCCCTGGGTGGTGTAGCAGCCATTGTCCTGTTTATGGTGGCGCATAAGTTCAAGGTTGTGGAGGATCCCCGTATAGATGAGGTAGAGGAGTTGTTGCCCGGCGCCAATTGTGGTGGTTGCGGATTCGCCGGCTGCCGCGCCCTCGCAGAAGCCATTGTAAGAGATGAAAGTCTGGAAGGCTTTAGCTGTCCACCCGGCGGCAATGATGTGATGCAGGAAATTGCCAAAGCCATGGGCTGGGAAGCTGGTGAGCAAACCCCCATGGTCGCTGTGGTGCGTTGTAATGGCACCAGGGAGTTTGCTCCCCCGAAGGTGCAGTATGACAGCGCCATGACATGCCACTTCGCCCACTCGCTCTTTGCCGGAGAAGGAGGATGTCCATACGGCTGCCTGGGATGCGGCGACTGTGTGACTGCCTGTGACTTCGATGCCATGTATATGGATAAAGAAACTGGCCTGCCGGTTATCATCAGCGATAATTGTGTCGCCTGTGGTGCCTGCGTCAAAGAATGCCCGCGTAACATCATTGAAATGCGCAAAAAAGGCAAGAAAGACAGACGCATTTTTGTGTCATGTATCAACCAGGAAAAAGGCGGGGTGGCCAGGAAAAATTGTAGCGTAGCATGCATCGGATGCGGTAAATGTGTGAAAGAGTGCAAGTTTGATGCCATCACCCTGGAAAATAACCTGGCCTATATCGATTACAACAAGTGTACCATGTGCCGGAAATGCGCTCCGGTTTGCCCCACAAATGCCATCCATGAGGTGAACTTTCCGCCAAGAAAACCGAAAAAAGAAAAAGAGGCATCTGTATCAGAGTCATGATTAGTTCCGGACGCATGCATCAATATACGCATACAGATATCTTAGAATTTGATGTAGAATCTAAACAGATATAACATTGAAAACTTTTGCATTAGGAGGTGTTCATCCACCTGAGAATAAGTTAGCTGAAAATCAACCTATTGAAATACTGGCTCTACCTAAAACGGTTGCTATTCCCTTGTCACAGCATCTTGGCGTCCCTGCCAAACCGGTAGTGTCCAAGGGTGATATGGTGGTTGCCGGACAGCTTATCGCTAAAGGGGAAGCCTTTATATCGGCCAATATCCATTCATCGGTATCCGGGAAAGTGGCCAAAGTGGATGCCGTAATGGATGCCAGTGGTTACCGGAAAACCGCTGTTCTGATCAATGTAGAAGGCGACGACTGGCACCAAGATATTGACAGGGATGAGACACTCATTAAGGACTGCGCCCTGAGCTCCGAAGAGATAGTTGATAAGATACAACAAAACGGTATTGTCGGTATGGGAGGTGCTACCTTCCCTTCCCATGTAAAACTGAAAGTGCCGAAAGGAAAAACCGCTGAATATTTAATTATTAACGGTGTTGAATGTGAGCCCTGCCTGACCTCCGACCATAGGCTGATGCTGGAGAAAGGTGAGGAGATTATGGTAGGTATTTCCATTCAGATGAAAGCCCTGGGCGTTGAAAAAGCCATTATCGGTATCGAAAATAACAAGCCGGACGCTGTTCAGCATCTCAGCAAGCTGGCGGCGGATTACCATGGCATCTCTGTTGAACCCCTTAAGGTGAAATATCCCCAGGGAGCGGAGAAACAGTTGATCAAAGCCTTAATAAACCGGGAGGTGCCTTCCGGTAAATTGCCCATTGAAGTGGGTTGTGTGGTTCATAACGTCGGTACGGCCTTTGCCGTCTATGAAGCAGTTCAGAAAAATAAGCCGTTGATGGAACGGGTGGTAACCGTGTCAGGTACCAACGTCAAAAAACCATCCAACCTGATGGTTCGCATCGGAACACCGGTGTCTGAGCTGATTGAAGCGGCAGGCGGCATGCCCGAAGATACCGGGAAAGTGGTTAATGGCGGCCCCATGATGGGGAAGGCATTAACTGATCTGAATGTGCCTGTGGCTAAAGGAACTTCCGGAATACTGCTCTTCACCAGGGCTGAAACGCCCCGGCCGGTGGAGCATAACTGTATTCGCTGCGCCAAATGCCTTACCATATGCCCGATGGGACTAGAACCTTACCTGCTTGCCTCCCTTGCTGAAAAACAGCGCCTGGAGGACTGTGAGGATGAGCGCATCATGGACTGTATGGAATGTGGCTCCTGCCATTATATCTGTCCCGCCGGAAAACAATTACTCGATAATATCCGGGTAGGAAAGAACATGGTCGGACAAATGATTCGAGAACGATCTAATTAAAAAGGAAAAGTGCATAACGCAATTATGGTTTCGCAAAGTTAAAGGAGATATGAGTTTATTGACCGTTTCGGGCTCGCCCCATTTTCATGCAAATCAGTCGGTGAGTAAGTTGATGTATGGCGTGGTATTTTCATTGATACCGGCCATGCTGGTATCATTTTACTTTTTTGGTCTTGCCGCCATTCTGGTAACCCTTACTGCCGTCGTATCCTGCATGTTGTTTGAGTTTCTTATTCAGAAGTATTTAATTAAGGGTCCTTTGACCATATTCGACGGCTCCGCTATCATTACCGGCGTGTTATTAGCCTTTAATGTCCCTGCAAACCTGCCATTGGGACTGGTGGTGATCGGATCTGCAGTGGCTATAGGAATGGGAAAGATGACCTTCGGCGGACTGGGGAAAAACCCTTTCAATCCTGCCCTGGTCGGACGAATCTTTTTGCTTATCTCGTTTCCCGTTCATATGACCAGCTATCCCAGACCGGTGCCCATGAGCAGTAAGCTGACCGACATCGTTACCGGGCCAACCCCTCTTGAGATTGTGAAGGATGGGGTAAGCCGGGGGCAACAGGTCTCTGAACTGCTTCCGCAGGTGCCTGATTATGCCCAGCTGATGATGGGTAATCTTGGCGGCTCTGTTGGCGAGGTGTCTGCCATCGCCATATTGCTGGGCGGGATATACATGCTCTTTACGAGAATTATTTCCTGGCATATTCCGGTCTCATTCCTGGGGTCGGCTGCGGCTTTTGCAGCCATCTTCTGGTTGATAAACCCGGAAATGTATGCTGATCCGCTATTTCATATGATTACCGGGGGCATGATGCTCGGTGCTGTGTATATGGCCACAGATTATACCACCAGCCCGATGTCGCCGCGGGGTATGATCCTCTTCGGAGTCGGATGTGGCTTGATTACCATGATCATACGATTGTTTGGTGCGTACCCTGAAGGTGTGGCTTTTTCTATCTTAATAATGAATGCGTTTGTTCCCCTGATCAATCGCGGTTTTAAACCAAAACGTTTTGGGGAGGAGGTGACCAATGGCTAAAAAAGAATCCACGTTTACAAATATGGTGCTGACGCTGATCATCGTGGCAGCGGCGGCTTCTTTTACACTGGCCACAGTGTATAACCTGACAAAAGGACCTATTGAAGAAGCCCGTGAAGCAGCGCGTCAGGAAGCGATCAGCATCGTCCTGCCTGATTTTGACGAACTGAAAACACGTTATTTTATGCCGGAGACCGGCAGCGACTCACTGGAGTTTAATATGGCATACAAAAACGATGAGCTTGTGGGTGTAGCTGTCGGCACATATACCGGCATGGGCTATAGCGGCCGTATCCGGGCGATGGTCGGGTTTTCGCCATCGGCAGAAATCATTGATGTGGTGCCGCTTGACCATGCGGAAACACCTGGTCTGGGTGATAAGATTGAGAAAGAAAAGTCCGATTGGAGCAACCAGTTCCGGGGGCTGGATCCGCGTGAAAAGACGCTGCAGGTGCGGGAAGATGGTGGTGATATTGATGCCATTACCGCAGCCACCATTACCGCAAGAGCCTACTGTGATGCGATCGACCGCGCTTTCAACACCTTCATGGCCAATAAAGATTCTATCATCAATAACGAAGTAGAAGAATAAGATATGGGACAATTGCAAAATTTCAGTAAGGGGTTTATCAAAGACAATCCGGTATTTGTGTTGCTCCTGGGTCTTTGCCCTGCTCTGGGTGTGACCACGTCAGCATTTAACGGTCTGGGCATGGGGCTGGCCACTACATTTGTGCTGGTCTCTTCAAATATCGTTGTTTCGGTTATTAAAAATGTGATCCCGGCAAAAGTGCGTATTCCCTCTTTCATTGTGGTAATCGCCTCTTTTGTGACCATCGTCGAGCTCACCATGGAGGCCTTCATGCCGGCGCTCTTCGACTCCCTAGGGCTGTTTATTCCCCTGATCGTGGTAAACTGCCTGGTTATGGGACGGGCGGAAGCATTTGCAAGCAAGAACAATACCCTGAGCGCCACTATTGATGGATTAGGAATGGGCCTCGGATTTGCCTTTGCCCTGACCATATTGGGCGGTGTGCGCGAGATCTTTGGTGCCGGTGAGATTTTTGGCCTGACCCTGTTTCCCGGTGATGGAATGCTGGTATTTGTGCTGGCACCAGGTGCCTTTATTGGCCTCGGCTATCTGGTAGCCCTGAATAATATTGTTAAAAAGAAACTGTATTAAATCGTAGTGTAATGGAATATATTGTCATTATCATAGGTGCCGTCTTTGTCAATAACATTGTTTTGGCCCAATTCCTGGGTATTTGCCCCTACCTGGGTGTTTCAGCACGCGTTTCCACGTCCATCGGTATGTCCGGAGCTGTCATGTTTGTCATGACACTCGCCACGCTGGTTACTTTTCTGATATTTAACTATATACTGGTCCCACTGGATATAACCTACCTGCAAACCATTTCCTACATCCTGGTGGTTGCATCCCTGGTGCAAATGGTTGAAATTATTTTGAAAAAGGTTAGTCCGGCACTTTTCCAGGCATTGGGGATTTTCCTGCCGCTCATTGTAACCAACTGCGCCATCCTGGGTGTGACCATCCTGGCAGTCCGCGAGGATTATGGTTTCCACTTGTTGGAAGGGGTTGTTTTTGCCATCGGTAATGCGCTGGGCTTTGCCCTTACCATCATCTTGTTTGCCGGTATCCGCGAACATCTGGATGTTGTAGAGGTGCCAAAAGGGATGAGAGGCGCTCCTGCCGCGCTGGTGGTCGCCGGTATCCTGGCCCTGTCATTTATGGGGTTTGCCAATTTGGTGTAGATGTAAGGAGAAAGGTC
>CAYMDX010000154.1:0-5473 GCA_964389125.1 uncultured Bacteroidales bacterium | reverse complement strand
ACCAAACCCCTTGACCGTCTGCCAACCTTCTTTGTCGGTAAGGGCCACGAACAGATGGTAGTCCCCGGGATCTGCATTTTCAGGCACTTCTATGGGCACCTCGGCATCATAGGTTATCTGACCATCAGGTATCGTGTAGGTCTCAATAAAGAGAAACACGTCATCGGTAGGGTCTTTAGGCGGATCCTGTTCACATTCGTCATAATCAGTGCTGTGGCTGTGGTGATCAAAGTTATGATGGATGTCAATGCTATAAGCCCCCAGCCATGGTCATCATGGTCGCCATTTTTACCAGACTTCTCGTCATGATGATGGTCTTCTTCGTAATGGATATTTATCATAATACGGTCGATACGACCTTCGGCCACGATATCGGCATCAATATGCAGGTCTGAACCGAGATAGCCCACCTGGCTGTTATCAAGTTCCACTTCCAGGTCGCTGATCACCGGCGCGGGAAAGTCATCATCTTCGCTGCAGCTTACAAATGCAAGCTGCTGCAAGCTGCCTTTGGCTTGTCTGCCTGCCGGATACCATGAAAAACCAGCAAGTGCAGAGGCAGGACTTCTGATGCTGTATAGTGGAATATCTGGTTTCCGGCACCGTGATCGCAGTCAAACATATGACTTGGATTGAGATAGATATAATTTGGAAACCAGGTCAGAAACGGGCTAAAGCGTGCGCTCCAGTTTGCAAAAGCATATTCGCCGCCAATGTCCAATTGCCAGGCAGTTTCAGGTTTTAACGACGCATTCCCCTCTTCGTAACTGAAATGATGATAGTTTACGCCATTGGCAGACAGCTCTTTGGCCGGTGGAACACGAAAGCTTCTTCCAAGGTTGGCTCTAAGGATGAGGTCACCTGAGTGATAATTAACACCAGCCATTCCACTCAGGCTACCAAACATCCTATCTAACGCAGCAGCCCGCTGCAGGTGCTCGCCATGGGTTGGAAACATAGGCAAACTGGTCAACCTCCAGGGCATGATCGGCACCCCATTGCTGGCTTTCATGTTTGATTCCATGCTCTGCTACCACCACGCGGTTAAAACCCAGGCCCCTGATCAGGGGTATTGTCGGGTACGAAATTTTTAGTGTGCAGAACGGAGCAGCCGCTGCAACAATCCGTATCATGGTTGTGCTCAAAAATATGTATCGACTGATAGATGGTCGGATACAGGAACAGACACGCCAGGATGAGGGCGACTATATGTTTGTCGTTACGAATCACAAATACAACTATATAAAACTATTTATTTGATGTAACGACAAAATACATCAGTCACTATTGGATCGCAGACTGCTAATCATCCACTTTTACCTTAACCGCCGTTTCATTCTGAATGTTGTCGCTAACGGGGCAGCGGTCTTCCACCGTGCGTACCCACTTATCAAGCGTGTCTTTGTCCGCATCACAATCAGGCTTCAGGCAAACGGTGATCTCCTTATAGCCGGCACGGTCCTTATCACTCTTGCCGAAAAGTTTTGCCGGGTTCAGGTCGCCCTCAATGTCGATCTCCAGGCCCCGCAGCTCAAAGTTCATCTCGTTGGCAACCAGGTGACCCATCACATTCAGGCAGCCCGCGAAAGCAGCCAGAAGATATTCAACCGGGTTTGCCGCCTGATCACTACCCCCCAGGTCTTTTGGTTCATCCACAATGATCTCAAAGTTTCTGGCTTTTACATTGGTCCTTGCAGGACTTTCACTATGCGCGTTGATTTTAAATTTTAAGTCTGACATATCTAATTTTTTTAAGTTGTTAATACAATAACATCTCTACAAAAAGCCTGCCACAATGATAACGCTGCCACAATGTCAACAGCATCTGTCAGGAATCTCACAGCGGCAATTGCCAGGGTTTAAAGCTGTTATTCAGGACGATTCATCAGGTCAACATGGCCCCCGGAAGAAGGAAACCTAATGTAGTACCGCCTGACACACCACACCACACCACACCACACCACAGCTCCCCCTCGCGGAGAAACACGACAGCCTGACACCATAAAGCTTACCGCCAGGGGACATGGCTTCCTGGTTTGTTTTTCGTATCTTGCGGCCTGAAAAGAACGCCAAAGGAAAACCGGCACACAATTTATGACCGCCGGGCACGTTTTTCACTCCTGAAAACGGACAGATTTCACAAAAAACACGGATAAAGGTTTTAGAACATAATGAAACGACTTCTATTTCTGGTCATCATATTGGGAGGATGCACCACGTTAACACCTTTGCAAAGAAGCAAGCTGATCACCGCCTTTCACCTGATTGAGGATGCCAGGTATGAGGAGGGGCATGAGTTTATGGAAAATATGATAGAAGACCAAGAAGCTGCCCAGTGGCCACGCACCTGGCACGCAAGGGGTCTGTTGTACCATAATGCCTATCGTGACGGGATCAGAAAAAATCAAAAGGACCTGTATGAGATGGTGCCGGGACAACTTTTTGTCGCTTACGAATCTTATGAAAAAGCCTTGTCGCTTAACGCAGGAAGTGGCATACGCAACCAGCTGACACCCAAATATGTGTTGTTGGCAAACGATTTCCGCTCCATAGGGCAAAAGCGGTTCAATGAAAAAAAATATGATGAAGCCCTGAAGGCTTTTGAGACGATTGAACAAATCAGGCAAAGCAAACTACTGAATCTGGATACCGACACCAACCTGGTGTACAATATGGCACTGGCCGCCATTGAAGGCAATAACCGCGAGAAAGCCATCCAGTATCTCAATCGGCTGGATGCATACAACTATAACACCAATGTATCACACCTGTTATATGAGGAATATCTGAATCAGGGTGATACCTTAGAGGCCCAAAGGGTTCTGGAAAACGGCGTCCAAAAGTATGATGACAATGAAGAGCTGATCCTGCTACTCGTTGACCTGCATTTTGAGCAGGGGAATGTGGAGGAATCCCTTGATATTCTTAACCGCAAATCGGCAGCCTATCCTTCCAATTACCAGCTTCCTTATACAAAGGGACTGATATTGCAAAAAAAAGGTCAATATGGTGAAGCCATTGGGGCGTATGAGCAATCACTGGAGCTTGAACCGGAAAAACCCATCATCCATGCCAATATCGCCACCTGTTATTTCAATGTTGCCGTAGAGATTGAGGAACATATCAGGACTATAGACCGTAACATACTGGTGCAGGAAGAAAGGGAACGCTCCACGGCGGCATTGGAATCAGCGACCAGGTGGCTCAATAAAGCCCTGGAATTTGAAACCCAGGACCCTGAAACGCTTGAGGTCATCCGTGAATTATCTACCCTTCTTGACCTTACGAACAGGGTTGATGGCGTTGATAGTCCGTCATCAGATGACGACGAATCAGATGCTGAATGACATGGTCACCCCCAGGAATTGTTTGAGCTGTAACCGGGTTTCTTTTTTCCCGCTCCCGTCGGGTAAAGTTACCGGATCTCCATGGTCATCCAGGACAGGGAAAAGAATATCTTTATCATAGATAAAATGGAAGTTCATGCGGACCGTGAAATACCAGCTAATTCGCTTCTCCAGGTCAATTTCCCAGTCTACATCCACATTATGCGGCTTTTCCAGGTAGTTGGAGAATAACCTGACTGAATTTTCGATGGTGAAGTCATCCAGCAGGGACATCTTGTTTTTGATCACCAACTGACCTCCCATTTCCTGCCGGGCCCGTTTACCAGCTTCAATCCCGTGTTTCTGCTGATCGATTTGGGTGGTATCAAGCACAAAGGTATTTCTGTATGACAGTGCCGAGAAGTTCAGTGTGGTATTCGGGAAGGGTTCATATTCAACCCCTGCACCGATGGTGAACGTTCCCGGGCTCAGAAACCTGGAAATGGGGATGGAGTCGTTCGGATAGTCGTATCCTTTAGAGATCTGGGTCTTGCCGTAGAACACCGAACTGAAATCAATGTGCTCACTGATGTCTTTATTCAACTGGGAGTTGAGTTCAAGGATGTCGGCGTTGGTCCTGAACCCAAATTCTTCTGAGATGACGTTCCCGTATCTCAGGCGGGCACTGTTGGTCCAGTTGATCTCGGATTCGATGTTGCGGTATTCGGCCGTCCCTCTCAGGTCGAGCAGGCTGGACAGTGAACTCTCCCCTCCCCTGGCCCAGTTAGACAGGTAGTTCTGATTCAGGGTAAAAGCACTTGACAGGCCATAGCGCCAGGTTCCGGGAACTTCTTCCAGCTCACGCAAGCTGACGAGCGACCTTTCCGGCTCCAGCGTCGTGATGGGGATTTCATCTGCATCCACTTTTCCCATGCGTTCCACATGGATATCTTCCTCCAAAACAAGCTGGATTTCATGTTTAGACGGGTTTCCCATCCATATGGTGATCGAGTCATTTTCATGATTGCGCACCCAGTACCGCCTCAGGTCATCCGGTTCGGTGGTCAGCCAAAAAGGCTGCCGGTCACCATGGGCATCGCTTATATAAACCGGGATGGAGTCACGAGTATCGGTATAGTCCAGCAGTTCTTCCACTGCCTGCCGGAGCGAATCCGGCATCATGGTCCCCGGCACCACATAAAACGGCGAATCTTCGTCGGCTACATATTCCTGGTATGTTTCTGAGATGACGATATGCGTGGAGTCGGGAAAAAAATCAACCTCTTTGCGGGATTCCGCCGGCAACAGCGGAGGCTGTATGTCCTGGCCGACAAGCTCGTGCAAGGTGATGTGCTTTGATTCCAGGTACAGGGAGTCGATAAAAACCTCTGTAATGGTGTCGCGGGCCTGCATTACAGAATCGGGCACTAATTGAATGCGGGGAATGGTATCCGTGCCTGAAACGCCCATGGTGTCTACCTCGTTGGTAACGATGGTTTTTCTGGTAACGATGGTCTTTTGGGTAATGAAAGGCTCCTTTTCGAGCGGGATGGTATCCACGATAAACACGGTATCATTCAGCCATCGCAGGGGGATGGTATCGTGCCGGGTCAGTTCTGTCAGCTCCGGGCGTGCCGCTTCATAGTCGAAGCGCAACAGACGTTTCCCGACGCTGTCAAAAGGCTCATGGTAATGGTCTACCAGTCTGGACAAGGACAGGTGAATGGTGTCCCCGGGTTCCCTCCACAAGCTATCCAGCTGCAGCAGGTTGTCGATATAGTCGGATGCGGATTCGGGAGTAAACTGAATGAGCTGCCAGGTAAAGGGCTCAATGCCGGCTGATTCACTATTTTCATTGGACTGGGCGTAGGCGTGAACGAAAGCCAACACGCTGATGGACACCATTATAATAAAACGCATAACAGGATGTATATAAAATTTGGTTTTGCGACAGCAAAATTAATCTATTATGCGAAACGTGGTTGTGGCGGAAAGATTGTTTGGACGGGGTTGTTTCTGCGGGAGGTTGACCTCTTCCATTTCACCCGTGTCGGGGTTGACGAAACAAACAAATCCACAATCGTTTTTTCTCCGTTCCCGGCTCCTTCACTTTTTCTCTTTTCTTTTTTCTTCTTCCTTCCAGCTTC
>CAYMDX010000153.1:0-5519 GCA_964389125.1 uncultured Bacteroidales bacterium | reverse complement strand
TTCTAACTTCTAACTTCTAAATCTTCATCAACCACGATCCACCATGCATAAACTTTTTAACCCATACAAAACCGGAGACCTCAGATTGTCCAACCGTGTGGTAATGGCTCCCATGACCCGGCGCCGCGCCACGGAGCCATTCCTGGTGGCAAACGATATGATTGCCAACTATTATGTGCAGCGCGCTTCCGCCGGATTGATTATTGCCGAGGGCAGTCAAATATCACCGCAGGCCTTTGGTTATACAGGTACTCCTGGTTGTCACACACCGGAGCAGATCGAAGGATGGCGGAAGGTTACCGAACGCGTACACGAGGCAGGCGGCAGGATCGTACTGCAACTGTGGCACGTCGGACCTTTTTCGCATCCGCTATTGCAACCTGATGGCAAAGCGCCCGTAGCTGCTTCCGTTGTTTGCCCGCAAGGAGAGGTCCTTACCCCTGAGGGCCGTCTCTCCTACGAACCATCACGTCCCATTACCAGGGAAGAGATCAAAGCAACCATCAAAAATTTTGGACATGCGGCAAAAAATGCCCTTAATGCAGGTTTTGACGGGGTAGAAATCCATGGGGCACATGCCTACCTGATCGATCAGTTCATTATGGATGGCACCAACCAACGCACGGATGAATACGGCGGCGGAATTGAAAACCGGGCCCGCTTCCTGTTCGAAGTGATCGAGGAAGTGCTGAAATACGCCCCACCAGACAAAACAGGCTTACGTTTGTCCCCAAAATCGGTGAAACCGGGAATGGCAGACAGCCATCCGGAACAAACCTATGGAACTATCATGGAAAAGCTTAATGAATATAAGCTGGCTTTTCTGCACCTGAGTGAGATGATGACCCCTGAAGAACGATTGTCGGAAGCGGTCAGATCTATTGTGCCTTATTACAGGGAGATCTATCACGGTACCCTGATCTCCTGCGGCGGTCACAGCGGAGAAAGTG
This sequence comes from uncultured Bacteroidales bacterium, assembly GCA_964389125.1. Taxonomy (GTDB): domain Bacteria; phylum Bacteroidota; class Bacteroidia; order Bacteroidales; family UBA7960; genus PUPG01. The sequence continues at coordinate 4,569 of CAYMDX010000153.1, read as the reverse complement.
CCAGACGTATGCTTGATCAGGGTCATGCTGACCTGATCGCTTTCGGAAAGCCGTTTATTTCCAACCCTGACCTTGTCCGCCGGTTAAAAAAGGATCTTCCCCTAACCGAGCCGGATAAGGAAACCTTTTACCATGGCGGTCCGAAGGGCTTTGTGGATTATCCGGAATATAGCGCATAAGAAGCCTCTACCGAGGATGGCTGTTCCGGCCGTTGGCATAACAGGCATTTGTATTATCATTTTTGATAGCTGTTTAGCAACTTTCTTCACAAGATGCTAAGCCCTTGTTTTGCCAGACGTTCTTTTTCGTCTTCCGGCCAAATGCCAGACTGTACTTCCCCAATATGGCCTTTGCGGAGCAATAACATACATAATCGGGATTGCCCGATACCACCACCAATACTTTGAGGGAGGTCACCGCGGAGTAGCCTCTGATGGAAAGGATAGCACGCCTTCTCAGGACATGCACGCATCTCCAGTTGCAGGTCCAGAGCCGCAGCGTCAACACGTACACCCATCGAAGATAGCTCAAAGGCATTTCCCAAAACCGGATGCCAGCAAAGTATATCCCCGTTCAGTCCTTTAAAACCATCTTCATTGTCAGAGCTCCAGTCATCATAATCAGGGGCGCGACCGTCATGAGGCTTCCCGTCCGACAAAGCAGCACCAATGCCAATGATAAAAACAGCCCCATATTCCTTACAAATCATCTTCTCCCTCTCTTTCGGATTCATTCCCGGATACCGGCCCAGCAACTCTTCAGCATGGATGAAGTGAATCTGATCAGGTAATATGGGTTTTATCGTCCGATCAAATGAACATACCTCGACCTCTGTCGTTTTGATTGATTCATAGATGCTGTTGACGACTTTTTTCAGGTATTCCAGGGTACGGTCGGTGTCATGCATTGTTTGTTCCCAGTCCCATTGATCCACATAGATAGAATGAATGGGAGAAAACTCCTCATCCGGACGCAATGCCCGCATGTCTGTCAAAATTCCGGCTCCGGGCTCTATCTCCAACTCCTTCAACCGCATTCTTTTCCATTTTGCCAGCGACTGTACAATTACAGCACGCTTATTGTTCAGGGCCGGGACTCCGAAAGACACAGGTTTTTCCACACCGTTTAACTCGTCATTTAATCCAGTGTGCTCCAATAGGGCTATGGGAGCAGACACCTTATCCAGGTTTAGCTGTTTGGATAAGTGATCCTCGAAAGTTTTCTTTACAAATTCTATTGCTTTTTCTGTTTGTAAAATGTTTTGGGCTTTAGACATCATGATTCGGGTTTTAGTGAATATGCAAAAAAAAAGCCCACCAAAAGGCGGGCTGTAAAATATCAAACATAACAAAGCAACCGCCTGCTGTTAAGGTGGGCCGTTATTGTTATTATTGTTAATGATAAACTGCGTCATGGTCAGTTATTTTTTCTGTGCAAAACGTATAAACAAATATACAAATAATCCTAATATAAAATCCGGATATACATATAATTAGTCAGAAAAACTGACTTTCTGTCTGAGCCCTTAAAAAACTGAATCATGTTTTTTACCCCTCAGGAATATTAGTTTCATTGTCTTGTTTGATGCCTGCCTTGTAACTCTTTGACCACATCTTTCCATCTCAATTCCCTGGCTACAAGCAACACATCCATATGATACAGCAGGTCGGCAGCCTCTTCAATGAAACGCTGATCTTCACCTTTTTCTGCTTCCAGGATAAGCTCCACGGCTTCCTCCCCCATTTTTTTAGCTATCCTTTTAGGGCCTTCCTGTAACAATCTGGCAGTGTAACTTTTTGATGGATCAGCGGATTTCCGGCTTTCCAGCAACTGTTCCAGTTCTTCCAGAAAGTCCAGGCTTCCATGTCTACCTTCAAGATCAGACAACATCCCTCCGGTTGACCTATTATCTTCACCAAAGCAGGTATCATCACCAGTATGACAGGTCGGTCCGGCCGGTTCCACCTTTGCCAGCAAGCTGTCATTGTCGCAGTCTGCCATTATCTCTTTCAAGTGGAGAACGTTTCCTGAGCTTTCCCCTTTGGTCCAGAGGCGATTCTTACTTCGGCTGTAAAAAGTAACCCGGCCGGTGTCCAGCGTTTGATCAAGGGCTTCCCTGTTCATCCAGGCCTGCATCAGGACTACATTTGTGGCGGCATCCTGCACAACAACAGGCAGCAGGCCTCCGGTTTTTTCGAAGTTGAGTTCATTGAGATTATTGTGTGTCATAGCCTTACTGTAATGTTGTGGTTGTTTAAAAATGTTTTTACTTCTTCGATACTTATGATGCCGTAATGGAATATGCCGGCGGCAAGGGCAGCATCGGCCTTACCCCGGGTAAACACATCCAGGAAGTGCCGGGGTATACCTGCCCCGCCTGAAGCGATCACCGGCACAGGAACTGTTTCAGCCACAGCACTGGTGATATCGAGAGAAAAGCCCTCCCGGGTTCCGTCGGCGGTAAAAGAGGTGAGCAGTATCTCCCCGGCACCACGTTCACAAACTTCTTTTGCCCAATCAATGGCATTGATGTCCGTTATTTTTGTGCCGGCGTGACTAACCACCTGCCATTGCCCTTCGATAAGACGCGCGTCGATGGCCACAACCACACATTGGTTGCCAAAGGCATCGGCAAGCCTGGTGATGAGATTCGGATCGCGTATGGCAGCGGTATTGACAGATACTTTATCAGCCCCTTTTGATAACAATTGTTCTACCTCCGTTTCATTGGCAATGCCGCCGCCAACGGTAAACGGAATGGAAATGGCAGCAGCCACATCTTCTACCACACGCATAAAAGTGCTGCGTCCTTCCAGGGTGGCGGTAATGTCCAGTAACGTCAGTTCATCCGCCCCTTCATCGGAGTACCGTCCAGCCAGCTCTACCGGGTCACCGGCATCCCGGAGGTTCCCAAAGCTAACACCTTTAACGGTGCGTCCCTCTTTGATGTCAAGGCAGGGTATGATTCGTTTTGTAAGCATAGATTCTTAAAAATTAGAAGTTAGAAGTTAGATGTTAGATGTTAGAAGTTATAATTTAGAAGTTAGAAGTTGGAGGAGAAGATTCATTGTCAATTATTTTTTTAAGTAGGCATTTCTCTTTAAGATTCGTCATCCATGAATTTGAGAAAATTTGAGTCTTAAAACGATTAAACTTCTTTTCCTTGCAAAGGGTGTGAGCTAAACAGCAAAACAAAGATCAGGGCGGGTTGCGGTTGAACTGGCTGAGCTCCTCCAAAGGAATTTTTCCCTCGAAGATAGCCTTGCCGGTCACGGCCGCATATAACCCACAAGATCTGAGCAATTCAAGGTCTGCCATGGTTGCGACACCACCACCACCGATAAACCTGGCTTCCGGATAATTGGTTACCAATGGGCTGTAAAAGCCGGGATCAGGGCCCTCCATGGTGCCGTCGCGACTGATATCTGTCACGGAAATATAGCGCCATCCAGCCTTTAGCAAAGTTTCGATGGCTGTATTTGTATCCATGCCGGTAGACTGCTGCCAGCCTTTCACAGCCAGACGACCCTCCCTTATGTCCACCGCCGCGATCAATGCTTCCCGGCCAAATGCATCGATACACCTCTTTGGAATATCAGGCCCGGTAAATAAAAAAGTTCCCAGGTTCACCTTCTCCGCGCCGGCCTCCAGAACCTGGCGGATCGACTCCATACTGCGTATCCCGCCACCATAATCTATCCGCAAAGATGTTTCCTGCGACAAGGTTTCAAGTACCGGCAAATTGACAGGTTTACCCTGCCTGGCACCATCCAGATCTACCAGGTGCAAATTGGTGATGCCGGCTTTTTCAATTGCCCTGGCTGTCTCGAGCGGACTGTCTTTATAGGTCATTTGCTGGTCAAACTGTCCTTTCAGCAAACGGACGCATGCAGCGTCCATAATGTCAATGGCTGGTATAGCGATCATAGGTCAATAAAGTTTTGAAGGATTTGCATTCCAGGTTTGCCGCTTTTTTCGGGGTGAAACTGCAGTCCGAAAAATTGTTCGTGACTGATAGCTGCCGTAAAAGGCTGATCATACCGACACAAGGCGATCGCCCGGCTGCTTTGGGGCATGTAATAGCTGTGTACAAAATAGACATGGCTGTTCTCCGGTACGCCTTTAAACAGGGGGCTTTTCAATGTAAACAGACTGTTCCATCCCATATGGGGTATTTTGAGTCCACCCGTAAAGCGTTTTATTTTCTCCGGGAATATTCCCAACCCCTCCATATTACCTTCCTCAGAAGAGGCTGCCATAAGCTGCATGCCAAGGCAAATACCCAGCACAGGGCCATTAAACTTGCTGATGGCTTCATCCATACCCTGTTGTTTAAGGACCTCCATGGCGGGCCTTGCATGTCCGACACCGGGAAAGATTAATTTATCAGCCTGTTTCAGGTCGTCCGGATAAGCAGCCAGTCCGGCTGTCACGCCAAGCCGTTGCAAGGCATTCTGCACCGAAGCAATATTCCCGGCTTTATAATGTACGATCTTGATGGTCTGGTTCATGCGTTTATATTTGCGTTACTATTTGTATATCAATGTATTGCGACTCTATGCCTTTATC
>CAYMDX010000152.1:0-5606 GCA_964389125.1 uncultured Bacteroidales bacterium | reverse complement strand
TCGGGTCAAATGTGATTTCCGCGATCATTGTGGTACCCTCGGTCAGGGTGAATTCTCCTTCCTTTTCGAGGGAAAAATCCTGACCGGAATCAAATAAAAACCTGATGGTGTGCTCATTGCCCTCGGAATCTGTCCAAATCCCGTCGAGATCGATTGCCGGTTCATGGTCTTCGTCCCAAAGTTCAAGTTCAATTTCAATTTCCGTGTATGTGCCAGGCTTGATTTGGATATCTGAAACATCGGGGTTGCTTTCCCCTGTGGCAAAATCAATGGTTATAAATGATTCAATCTCAAATTCTGCCTCCAGGCTGTCAACATCTGATTCAGCCTCAAATTCTATGCTTTCCAGGATAATATGACCCTCAGAAAACTGAAGGCTGTTGGCCGGAGTACTTTTAAGATCTGCCACGGAGGTTACTGTATTAAACTCCAGTTGTAAGGTTGGTTTTTTTATATCTTCTTCCTTTTCGCATCCAACCAGGACAATTCCAATAATGAAAAGGCTGAAAATTGTCAGAATCAATGATTGTTTTTTCATGTCTTTCTTGTTTTAAAGTTTTTAAGTTTATGTTGTCTACTTTTAAGACGATATAAGCAGGAAAAAGTTGTAATGGCACGCAACAAAAAAGCCAATTTTCTGCCGGATAAGGGGGGGCAATATAGTCCGGTATATCCAATTATTGTATTGACTTTTCATAATGTCTCCATAGTGACCAATTCAGACCCATTGATAAATAAGTGGGTACTGAATTGCTCTTTGCCATTTATATAAATAAGACGGGTAAATGATAGCAAAGTTGTAGTTTTCAATACATTTTTTTTGAAATTTGTTTGAGACTCTGCCGGCCGTCTAATCGATTGTGCACAGTACCTTTTTACGATTCAGATAAAAGGTTGTATAGGTCAATGTTCAAATAAACTATTTCCTTGCCAATTTTTTCAGGAATTAAAACACCTGAATCTTCAAAGCTGTTTAAGGTATTTCTTAGCTGCATTCAGACTCTTAGTGTTGTTGTCTGACTTTTCTTAGGGCTAATATATGGATCCATAACCCTGCTTTATCATTATCGGGTAAACCGATTGACAGGCATATACGATTCCCTGTTAAGAGGCCTATTCTTCTTTTTGTTTCAGATAGGTCTCCACATGACGGCGTTTTTTTGAAGGATAAATATCATCGATGGTCAGCAAAATACCAATACCCTCTACATTATCACTAAAATCATGATTACGGGCTATTCCAAAAGATTTCATGGTAGGAGAGAGGCTCATGTAGGCTTTTATGAGCGGTGGAATACTTTCTTCCCTGGCACGGACGGCTTTATTGAGTTTGGCAAAGTCATCATTGAAATCCTCTCCGGTAAAAAAAGAATCAAGATACTCTTCGCTGAAAACCATAGATTGGGGGTTATGAGCCTCAACGAGGTTTTCCTTGTCATCAAAATATTTATACATAAATTGGAGCAAAAAGTCTCTTGCTTTTCGGTCGTAATGCGGGTACAGGGAAACACTACCATAAAAATATCTGACATCCGGGTTATCAACAATCAGAGCCCCGAGTCCATCCCATAAATTATCCAGAGAAAAGACCGCATTACGAGAATTTGCAGCGAGTTGATATTTTGGTTGAATAAAAGACTTACCCAGTTCTATCGTATAAGGCATGTACTCTTTTACAAATTTGTCAGAGGGCTTAAACTTTTTGACGGTAAAGATTTTGTGCAGGCCATCTTTTTTCTTTTCAGCATCTCTGAGTTTAAAAAACCTATAGCCTCCCACTATTTCATCCTCTTTGGGATTCCATACAATAATCTGCCAATAGGGATTGTCCATCAAATCATATTCATCGACATCAATGGACTTGCCTGAACCACCCCCGGAGTTCCGAAAAGATATTTCTCTAAGCCTGCCCACCTCCTTCATAAGTTCAGGACACTGATGAGCATTAAATATATATATATCGTTGTTTTCAAAATTGGTAGTCCTGACAAACAAACTTTTATCAAGCTCCTTCTTCAATGTATCTTTATCTACCTTCTGTGCAATGCTCTCCATTGTGAATTTGTTGTTTTGTTTTAGTAACAATGCTTTAGCAGAATTCTATAATTTCTGTTCTGACAGGGATTACAATCATATCACCTTACAATCATATCACCTACCTTAAATTTTTGATTCCCGGCGATGGTCTCAAAGAATAAGTTCCGCATGTCAATTTTGTTAATTGGCTGTTATACCGTCGTGCTTTATTCTAAACATTTTGATGCTTCTTCTAAACTTCCTTTGTCTTCTGATAAAATAACCAAAAAGTCCCCCGTTCGTAATTTTGTTGTGCCATCTGGAACTATGTATTTGTTGTCTCGTTTTATTAATGCAATAATTGCTGTTTTCGGAAATTTAAGTTCTAATATTTTTTTATTTAACGCTTTTGAGTTATCACTCAACTTTAATTCCAGAAATTCTGATTTTTCACCTTCGTCTAAAAACCGTTCCAATGGCGTTTTGGGTTTTGCGGCAACTGGTAAAGAAACTCGTAGCCATTTTGCAATTAAAGGAATGGAAGTGCCCTGAATGATTAATGATGAAATTGAGATAAAGAACACAATATTAAAAATCATTTGTGATTTCTCAAGACCTTCTATCAAAGGGTAAGTAGCAAATACTATAGGTACCGCACCACGCAAACCAACCCAGGAAATAAACCAACGACATTTATTCTTTGTTTTAAAAAATAGTAAGCTTAAGAAAACACTTATTGGACGAGCAACGAATATTAAAAACAAGGAAATTAGCATTCCTATACCCATAACTGGCAAAACCTGGCTTGGAAAAACAAGTAATCCCAAGGTAACAAACAGTATTATCTGCATTAGCCAGGCGAAACCGTCAAAAGTCTTTAAAATTGATTTTTTATGAATAAGGTCCTGGTTTCCAAGGTATACAGCTGTTATATATACAGCTAAAAACCCGTTTCCATGAATAAAATCAGTTACAGAGAAGGTGAAAAACATTAATGTTATCATTAAAACAGGGTATAATCCTTCAAAATCAAGGTCAATTTTATTTATAACTAATTTGCCTAATTTACCAAAAAGAAAACCCATTATACCCCCAATAAGGATTTGTTTAAAAAACAAAGGAACGATGCTTATCAAATTAGCATCCTGATTAATAACCAAACCTGTAAAGGCAATTGTAAGAAAGTATGCCATTGGGTCATTACTACCACTTTCTAACTCAAGCGCGGGCCTTAATTTATTTTTAAGTCCAAGTTTTTTTGACCTCAGGATAGAAAAAACCGCTGCAGCATCTGTCGATGAAACTATTGCTCCCAGCAAAAGTCCTTCATATATAGTAAAATCAGTTACATAATAAACAAATGCACCCACAGAAACAGCAGTTAATAAAACTCCAAATGTAGACAGCGTAACTCCTTTCCAAAGAACGGGCTTTATAGATTGCCAGTTGGTATCCAGACCACCGGAAAAAAGAATAAAGTTCAAAGCTGCTATACCTATAAACTGAGAAATTTTTGGATTGTCGAAATAGATGCCGCCAATACCTTCTGAACCTGCCAACATTCCAATTGCCAGGAAAAAAATCAGTGTTGGGACACCTAATTTATAAGAAGTTTTACCGGCAATTAAAGAAATGAACAATAATATTGAACCTATTAAAAAAATATTCTCTGCTGATATAACCATTCAAAATGTTTTTATCTTTTTTTGACTAAATGTAAATAGTTTAATGTAAACGGCAGGTTTGGATTTTTAGCATAGCAGGCAACGGTCCTGGAATACTCGCTGGGTTCCGTACGAACTGGACAGGCTTGCAGACCGCTCATATTCCTGTATATTGTGGTGCGTTTTTCTTTATTCTAATCAAAATGTCTTTTTTACTTTCTTACTCTTCCTCAATATCATAATCATCCTGCAATCCAAGCCAGAATTTAGCCGTTGTCCCAAAATAAGATGCCAATTTGACCGCTGTATCAGCAGTAATTCTTCTTTTCCCTTTAATAATTTGAGAAATCCGTGTCTGTGGAATATCTGTGTCTCCGAGTTTTAATGATAATCCATTATCTCAACGTCGTGTGCATTATTGTCAATCCGCTGAAATACAATTCTCTATTGGTCATTAATCCTGATGCTGTAAAAATCCGCAACAACCCCTAATATGCTTAACAGCAAAACAGGCACTCTACAGATTTTCAAGATCGGGGGCCAGGTCGCGAAACTCATCGGGTATCAGCGGATTGTCTAACACAAAAATCCGGCGGCTGTCAAGGTTAAGCTGTTCTGTAATTTCGCCGTAATGCTCATCAAAAATGGCATCCAGTTTGCCTGAAGCGATAATGCTTTGCAGCCCTTGCTCCATCCGTTCAGCCATTTTCGGAAGGTCCGGGTTTACATAAAACACAAGGGGAAAAGGGTAGAAGAGCAATACATTTTGATCGATGATCAGGCCTTCACGTTTTGACGCCCGGTTTTCATACACACCTAAAACCTCATTTGCACCGTAGGCACTGTAATCAAAGAGTCTGTTTTGCAGCCGGTCAAAGATATCATCAAAATTGCCCTCTTCAACCACATTGTAGCCGTTGTGTCTGAAAATAGTGGCGTCACTCCATGTTTCGGGTATACCATGATCCAGCTTTTGCAGATCTGCTGGCCGACTGATCCCGCCAAATAAACCGGCATCCTCCTTCCTTATAATCGGAATCCGGTATCCCAGCAGATTTTTCGTTAACAGGTGAGGGATTACAATCATATCCCCTTCCTTAAATTTTTGATTCCCGGCGATTGTCACAAACAGATCGTGGCCTTTCTCCGTAAATACCAGCGATTCTTCATTGCCGGGATACTCTTCCAGGCTTTCCTCGATCTCCCATGCTCCCCATTCTTCCTTCGTTGCATCCAGAATAGCTTCTAATACTTTGCGCTCATAAACCTGGCGTGCGGCAGACCTGTTCCCATTCCAAAGATCAACTGTTGTGGTTTTTTGTGTGTCTTGTTCCATGGATTTGGTTTTCTGTTTGTTTCCGGAGCAGGCTATACATAATAAAGATATAAAAATCATTAAGATGGGCAGCAGGCTTACTGTTTTTTTCATGATAGTTTATTTAGAAATCTATTTTTAACCTCATCACTATCCTATGAAATACCTGCGACTATTGGGTGTTTCTATAGGATTGCTGTCTGGCAGATAAAATGCATAGGGCATTCCTGGGATGTAGTTTGGCAAGTCTATAATGTGGTGCATTTTGTCCCATATTCATTTTATTCGTACCAAAAATACAGTTTTAAGTACAGATAATAAAGTTTGCAGTGTATTTTTTTGCATGTTGTGCAGCGTAGTTATTCACTGTCGATGGATAAGACTTTCGCAGGTCCAAGCCTTATTTCTTCCATAATGGTGTCGGAAACTGTCCCTATTTGCTTTACAAATCTCTCCTGCGAAAGTGACCTGATTTGAAAACTGTCCGCTGAAAAAGCCTTTGTTAATCCATTCATTTTGTCAGGCTCCAATTTTGTCATCCAAGATGCTGTTCCGTATCTGTCTTTCCAGTCGGTAATTGGCACTATGATTTTCAGCGGTAATTTCCCCAG
>CAYMDX010000151.1:0-5638 GCA_964389125.1 uncultured Bacteroidales bacterium | reverse complement strand
CCTGTTCCCGAATAATCGGGATCTTCGACACGGGCGTTTTCTTTGTCTAACCTCTATCCTCTACCCTGTAATACCTGATATATACACATCCAAAGGTAAATAACCCCATCTGCTTTTACAAACCTATTTTTGTCTGATCGTAAAAAATTGAAAATTGTAACGTATATTTGGGAGGTATATAAAACCGTATCTATTGACTAAAGCCAGGAAATTTGGTGCTTTCAGCGGGGTGTTTACCCCGTCTATCCTGAGCATCCTCGGGGTGATCATGTTCCTGCGTATGCCATGGATAGTTGGGCAGGCAGGGCTGTGGAACACCCTGGGGATCATCCTGGTGGCGCATGTCATTTCCATAGCTACCGGCCTGAGTGTCTCATCGGTAGCAACGGATAAGCGGGTTGAAACCGGCGGCAGCTACTATATCATCTCCCGCAGCCTGGGACTGGCCATTGGCGGCACCCTTGGCGTGGCTCTCTTTATCGGTCTGTCATTCAGTGTTAGTCTGTACCTCCTTGGTTTTGCCGAAACCTTCCTTGCCTACTTCGGCTTTGAGGTAAGCCTGTATACCATCCGGATAGCGGGTACCCTCATCCTGTTGCTGGTAACCGCCCTGACGTTTATCAGCACGTCCCTGGCCATACGTACCCAATACCTGATCATGGCGGCAATAGTGCTGTCCTTGATATCGGTTTTCCTGGGCAGCCATGATTATGTGCCGGGTCAGCCTCTGATGAAGCCAACAGGGGATGCCTTGCCCTGGATTGGGCTGTTTGCCGTATTTTTCCCTGCCGTAACCGGCTTTCAGGCCGGTCTGTCGATGTCGGGCGACCTTAAGAACCCGCGGAAAAACCTTCCTATGGGAACCATGATGGCCATTGCTGTCGGTCTGCTGGTTTATATCGGACTGGCGTTCTTTTTCGCTTATTCGGTAGAGCGCGACATGCTCGTCAACGACCCGCAGGTTCTTTTTAACATCTCACTGGTGCCACAGCTGGTGATTGCCGGTATCCTGGGTGCCACCCTTTCTTCCGGACTGGCAGCCATTATGGTGGCCCCCCGCATCCTGCAGGCGGTGGCCATGGACCGCATCCTGCCCGGCTTCTTTGCCAAAGGCTACGGTACTTCCAAAGAGCCCCGCAATGCCCTCATCCTGGCTTTCTTCATCGCACTGGCAGGCATCCTCATCGGCGACCTGAATGTGATCGCCCGCCTGATATCGATCTTCTTCATCATCATATATGGCTTTCTGAACATCACCTATACCCTGGAGAGCTGGGCCGGCAGCGACTTTCGCCCTTCCTTCAGGATCCCGCGGTCTATCAGCATCATCGGCGCCCTGGCATGTATCATCGTTATGATACAGCTCGACCTGCCGGCCCTTATCCTGGCTTCTATCCTGCTGTTTGGCCTGTTTGTTTTTCTGAAAAAGAAAGAGCTGACCCTTCAGAGCGGCGACACCTGGATGGGGATCTGGTCTTCTGTCGTTAAGACCGGCCTGACCAGGCTGGCCGCCAGCAGCAAAAAAGTACGTAACTGGCGTCCCAATGTATTGCTTTTCAGTGGTGGTGAGAAAAGCCGGCCACATCTTCTTGAGATGGGGAGGGCGCTGGTCGGCAAGATGGGCGTCTTTACCAATTTTGAACTTACCGAACGGCCATCAGGCGACAGCCTGTTTGGTGTGAAAGAGATGCAGCGCCCACCTGAAGCGGCTGGCACCAAGAGTTTGTTTACGCGCCATCATAGCTGTCGCGACATCTACGAAGGGATTGATATCATATCCCGGGTTTACGGCTTTACCGGCTTCGAGCCCAACACCGTGCTGATGGGATGGCCCGGAAACACAAGGCATCCGGAGAAGTTTGAAAAGTTGCTGCTGAGCCTGAAGCGACAAGACCACAACTGTGTATTTCTGAACTATGACAAAACACATGGCTTCGGCCATTATCAGACCATCGATGTTTGGTGGAAAGGGTCGGGCAGAGGCTTGTCGCTTGCCTTATCGCTGCTGCGGTTTCTGACCACCGCCGGGAAATGGCACCATGCACGGTTGCGCATCCTGGTGATCAATGATGACAGCTCGGCCACGGAAACCCTCTACAACCTCATCCGCCAGATGCTGGAGAACAACCGTATGCCTGCCGTTGTGAAAGTCATCAATAACGGTGTGGAGCAGCTGCCGGAAGAGCAAATCATCGCAGCCGAATCCCAGGACACCGACCTGACCATCTTCGAGCTCCCCGACATCAAACACCGGGAGATAGAAGGTCTGACCGACAGGGTGAACGGCCTTACCCGGGTGGTCCATTCCGCACTCCTGCTATCACCCTCCTCTGTTTTTGAGGCTATCAGGGAGCCCGTGACAGAATCCGGCGCGGAGATCGTTGACAGTGACATTCCGGAACGCCCTGTGGCAGATGTGCTGAAAAACGTAAAACCGGCCTCGCGGGAAATTATTTCCCAGAAGGTTGAGAATATCGGTCAGAAGGCCGGCCATTTTATTCAGAAATACTTTGAACAGGGTCCCGAAGGCATGTTGAAGCTGGACGCGCAGTATTATCCGGTGCTGCGGAGTTTCACCTCAAAAACGCTGGATGCCCTGCAAAAGGTAGCCGAGAAGAAAAAACCAGCCGATAAGCCGCGGGAGTTTCTGCGCATCCTGAATGACTTTTCTTTCCATTCACAACGTCATATACAGCAGATTCGTGATCAGCGGGTGACGACGGCCAGACAAATCCTGGATGGCGCCACTCAGACTTATCTGAACGAGCTGCGTGCCATGATGAATGTGATGCCGGAAAAGATTCGTATCAGGCTTCAGCCTGGTGAGATTATCATCAAAAAGCAAGACCGTCTGAAGACCAAACTGTATAAGGCACGCAAGATCTTCGTAGCTTCCGTTACCCGGAGGCCGGTTAGTCATAAAATCCGTGTTTTGCCTGCTGCACGGTACTTTTTGTATCACAACCGGCTCAGGAGTCTGCAGACCTTCATGTCGGAATTTTCGCACTTCTCTGTCACCGAAGTGGTTGAGCTCCGGAAGTTATTTAACAATGTGTATGAGCTTATTGAGAAGGCGAGGCTTGAACCGGATAATAAAGCGAAAAACCTTGAACGGGTGAAACTGGAACGCAACCGGTTGCTGGCCAGTGTTACCGTAATGGAAAATCAGAACCGGCAGTTTTATTATGAGGCAGGACGTCGCCTGTTTGACGAGCTGGCGGCTGACCTGGGCCGTTTCAGTCATCATCTGGAAAGCACGGGTGCCAACATCCACAGCAGAGGCTACTTCTCCTATACCAAACATGATGCGGAAAAGGTGGAGGCACTTAAGGGTTTTGCCCCGGTTTGGGAAAAGAACCTAAGCTTTTTCATCAATAAGGCCTTGTTGGATTTCTTTATCCTGTCGCTGAAGAGCCGTATTCATTCCAAAATCAAAAAATACAACAATGATTTTGCGGCCGCCATTGAGGTTGGCCTGGTTAAACATATTGAAGCGTTTGAAGCATCCGCCGTCAGCTTATTGCAGGAAACCGACAAAGAATTATCCGGGGTAAAAAAGTTGGATCACGCGGCTTTGAAGCCCGTGGCTGTTCCGGAGATCTACCAGGGGCTGTATGCCGAGATCGGAGAGGTGATCCGTGAGATGCCCGACAAGATGGAGATCAGCGATGAACACCTTGCGGAAAATATTGGTAAGAAAGCATTTGCCGAAGCCGGGAAGGTGGAGGTGAGCCCCCGTAAGTCAGTTGAATATTTCACCGGAACGGAGCTGATTGATTTCACGATCAAACGGACACATGATGCGGAGTTACAGCTTCAGAAGCGTGTGACTGCCATAAAAGACATGGTGCGGCTGTTGAATTTCAGCATTGAGGATGATTATAAGCAGGAGGATACGGATGATGCAGACAGGCAAGAGCAGTTAAAGGACCTTTTTAACAGCTTTCTGGAAAAAATCCGGGCAGAGAAGGAAAAAGTCCGGGGAATCATCAAAGAAGTGGAAGACGCTTTTGAGGAAGGGCTTAAAAAAGGTTTTGAGCCGCTCTCTTCTTCTACCATTAGTCAGACAAGCCTTTCTGTCAGGAAACGGGCGAGGGAAGCCGACAAGCAGGAGTTCTCAGGCCGCTTACAACGATTTTGGCAGCAAGCCCGTAACCAGTCACGTGACCGCCTGGTGGATATCTTGTATAGAAAAAGTGAGGGGCAGCTATGGATCAGTCATTTAGAGAAGGATGATGAACCGGAAGGCTGGTCCAACAATGACCTGTTGACGTTGGTGGAGACGTTTACGCCCAACCCGGCGGTTTTGGATGAGCTGCCTTACTTTTATCGTTCCCTGTTTGCCGGAAAGTCAGGAGCCGGAGAAGATTTCTGGGTCGGGATGGAAACGGAGCTGCGCGATTGTACAAGGGCTGTCAGACGGTTTAAAGCCGGGTTCGCCGGTGCTTTGTTCATCACCGGGGTTCGAAGCTCGGGCAAGTCGAGCCTCTCCAAGAAGATTGCCGAAGACCATTTTGCCCGCGACAATATTCATGCTGTTCGCGCGCCACAGGGCTGCACGGCCGATGTCAACCTGTTTTCGCGTAAGCTAACCGAAGCGCTTGGCGCACATTCCAGCAGCCTGGATGATATATTCCTGGCCATGCCTGCAGGTAAGGCGATCATCATTCAGGACATTGAACTTTGGTGGGAACGGCGTCCCGGTGGCAATGCCGTTGTGGACCGGGTAAAAAGCCTTATCGACCGGTATGGTCACAAATGCCTGTTTATTATCAATGTGAACAGCCATGCGCTGCAACTCATCAACGCGCAGAACCGGCTTGCCAGTTACGCATTGGCTACGGTCAGTTGCGAAGCCTTTGACGCACGTGAGCTCAAAGAGATGGTCATGCGCCGGCACCAGGCAGGGGAGTTGTCTTTCCGGTATAAAAAGAAGGATGAGGAGGCCATGACCACCCTCGAACAAGCCCGGTTGTTCAATGCGCTGTTTAATTTGTCATATGGGAACCCGGGAACGGCAACGATCTTGTGGTTGTCCGCCATCAGTAAGGTATCCGGCAAGGTTATCCATATGGACCCGTTCCGTCTGCCAAAAGCAAAGGTGTTTGACCAGATCACCCCGGAACAGTGGTTCTACATACAACAGTTTGTGTTACACCGCCGCCTGTCGGCAAACATGCTGGCCACCAATCTGGAAGCATCCAAAGATAAGGTAGTGGCCATCGTTCATGGTTTGATGCGGGCGGGGATCCTCATTGAAAAATTTGAAGGCGTCTACGCCATTCGTTCAGGCCTGGATGCTTATCTTCTTCATGAACTGAAAAAGAAAAAGCGACTATGAATCTGCTGCTGTTCATTGCTGCCGGCCTTTTGCTTTTTTCCCTGTTCCGTCTGTTGAACCGGATCAGTTGGACCATGCATGCCAGAAAAGTGGCCAGAAAAAACCTGATACGTTTCCTGCCACTGGCGGAGCTTTTCCTCTGGATCGTGTATGTCTTCTGGGGGGTGCATCTCTTTTTCGGCCATTATGCCTATTATGACCTCATAATCCTGGTGATGGCGGTGCTGCTGATCGCCGGGCTCGCCTGGTATGTCTTTCGCGACTTTCTGGCGGGCGTGCTTATCAAGACGGAAAAAG
>CAYMDX010000150.1:0-5835 GCA_964389125.1 uncultured Bacteroidales bacterium | reverse complement strand
ACGAACAAGGGAAAGTTGCAATGATCAATATGGCATGAAAATCATGCATCAGACATTTGTAAGGGTGTCCCGTTGCGGAAGTCAGCATCATACTTCGGAAACTTCTATGAGCATCTTACGATAGATATTAAATACATTGGCCCGGGATACAAAGCCTTTGTATTTGCCGTTTTCAACTACTGCCATATTCCACAAGCCTGAGTTCCGGAATTTGTGCATGACAGTTTCCATACTGTCAGAAGGGCATACTGTAGCGCGCGGCTGTATCATCAGGTCACGTACTTTGAGCTTATCGTATTGGCTGCGGTCGAACATGATCTCGCGGACATCATCCAGGCGAACCAGACCGAGAAACCGTTTTTGTTCATCGGTCACCGGGAAGATGTTTCGGCTGGCTCTGGCGATTGCTTTGACCAGGTCACCAAGCGTCTGATCGGGCGACAGTTCATCGAAGTTGGTTTCCAGCACATTTTCCACGTTAAGCAATGTCAGCACTGCGTGATCTTTGTGGTGGGTAATCAGGTGTCCTTTTTCCCCAAGCTTTTTTTCATATAAAGAGAAGGGTTTAAAGTAGAGCACCGTCATATAGGAGATAGAGGCCACAAGGATCAACGGGATAATTAACTCGTAGCCACCGGTGATTTCGGCAATAAGGAATACTGCCGTCAGCGGGGCATGGATAACCCCGGCAATCAGGCCGGCCATCCCCACAAGCGTAAAATTGTTCTCAGAAATATTGAGGTTACTGAAAAAGTTGGTCGTACGTGAGAAAATGAACCCCGCGATGCCCCCCATAAAGAGGCTGGGGGCAAATACCCCGCCGACACCACCCGCACCGATTGTCAGCGAGGTGGCAATGGCTTTAAAAAACAATACCAGCACCATAAAGCCTATAAAAAGCATGCTGCCGCTCTCAATAAGATGACCATAAAAGCTATCGTCCAGCAGTTGCTCAGGCTGTCCTGACAGAATGCCACGCATGGAATAGTAGCCTTCTCCAAACAGCGGTGGAAACAGAAAGATAAGCACACCCAACAAAATACCGCCATATAATACCCTGAGGTAAGGAGGTCCGATTCTGCCTACCTTTGTTTCGACCTGCTCATTGACCCAGATAAAATAGAGTGAAACCAGTCCGGTTATTACGCCCAACACGACATATAATGGGATATGTGAATAGTTAAACGGGTCCTGTAGCGTAAAATGGAAATCTACCTGTTCCCCGAGAAACAGGCTGGAGAAAATTGCTCCCACCACAGCTGCGACCAATAGCGGCATGA
The DNA here is from genome assembly GCA_964389125.1 of uncultured Bacteroidales bacterium. Taxonomy (GTDB): domain Bacteria; phylum Bacteroidota; class Bacteroidia; order Bacteroidales; family UBA7960; genus PUPG01. The sequence goes on along the minus strand of CAYMDX010000150.1, from coordinate 4,555 downwards.
GGGAGGTCATGGTCAGATCGAGCTTCAAAACCTCCATGGAAAAGATAAGGCCGGCGATGGGAGCTTTAAAGATCGCCGCAATCGCAGCGGCAGCACCACAACCTATCAGGAGGCTGGTGCGCCGGAATCCCATTTTGGCTGATTTGGCAATGTTGGACCCAATAGCAGCCCCTGTGGATACTATGGGCGCCTCCATCCCGACAGAACCACCCAAACCTCCGGTAAACGTACAGGCAATGATGGAAGAATAGATATTATGCAGTTTCATCACCCCTTTGTTACGGGATATGGCATGCAGGATGCTGGAAACCCCGTGACTGATATCTTCACGGATAAAACGATTTACATAGAAAACCGTAATGAGAATGCCAAGTACCGGAAACAATAGAAACAGCCAGTTTCCTATGTAGGCGCCGGGTACAGAGCGCACCCAGTTTTCCAGGTAATGAACGGACGTCTTAAGCACGACCGCAGCGATGGCAGCAAAAATTCCAATGAAGATACTCAGGAACACCAGCATTTGTCTTTCGCTGATATTCGTGTTCCTCCATCTTAAAAACCGATCAATCCAGCTTTTATTCCCCATAACCTGACAAAATTACATATTTTTCTCTTCAGAAAAATATGCGTGCAAGATTTTGGCTTTTGCAGGTCCGACAACCTTTGCGAGATCATCATATCCGGCTTTCTTAACGCCGGCTACAGAATGAAAAGTTCGCAACAATGTTTGGACAGTTGCCGGCCCTATACCTTTGATTTCGGACAGTTGGGATTGCATGCTTCCCTTTTGACGACGCTGGCGATGATGTGTAACTCCGAAGCGGTGCGCCTCATCGCGCATATGCTGGATCACTTTAAGCGATTCCGATTTCTTGTCGATGTAAAGCGGGATGCTGTCACCCGGAAAATAAATCTCTTCCAGACGTTTGGCGATACCGATAATAGCCATTTCCCCCCTTATTTCCAGCCGCTCCAGCGCTTTCATGGCTGCGCTCAGTTGTCCCTTGCCACCATCAATCACCACCAACTGCGGAAGGGGTTTGTTCTCTTCCTTAAGCCGCCTGTAGCGACGAAACACAGCTTCCTCCATGGAAGCAAAATCATTGGGACCTTCTACCGTGCGAATATTGTAATGGCGATATTCTTTCTTGGTGGGACGTGCCTCCCGGAACACCACCATGGCGGCTACCGTATAATTGCCCTGCGTATTACTTACATCAAAACACTCTATATGTTCGGGGAGACTTGTTAACCGAAGATCCTTTTGCATTTGTTGCATCAGCCGGCGACCGTGACGTGCCGGGTCAACCAGCTCCTTCTGCTTCTGCCTCTCCAACTTATAGTATTTGGCATTCCGCTCCGATAACTCCAGCAGCTTTTTCTTGTCCCCCTTTTGGGGAACGACAAATCGCACGTCGGGGATCCCGGTAGCTGGGCGTAACGGCACAATGAGTTCCCCTGCACCACTTTCGAAGCGCTGCCGAAGCTCGGCAATCGCCATCTCCAGGAGCTCCCCGTCAGGTTCATCCAACTGCTTTTTCATCTCAATGGTATGCGACTGCACAATCGCCCCGTTGACCACCCGCAGATAGTTAACGTAAGCATGTCCGGTGTCACTTATGATAGCATACACCTCAACATTGCTCAACGCAGGATTAACCACAGTGGATTTGCTTTGGAACTTTTCCAGCATCACTATTTTCTCCTTGATCATCGCAGCATGCTCAAACGCATGTTTCGCCGCATTTTCTTTCATCAAGGCCTTCAGTTCGGAAATCACATTGCCCAGATTGCCTTTCAATATCTGTTCGACCTGATCGATGGTAGCCTGATAATCTTCCTCGCTCTGCAATCCTTCGCATGGTCCTTTGCAGTTGCCGATATGGTATTCCAGACACACTTTAAACTTCCCGGCGGCAATATTCTCCGGGGTCAGCTGGAGACGGCATGTCCGGTACTGAAAAAGCTGACGGATCAGATCAAGCAGCGCATTCATCATGCGGACAGAAGCATAGGGCCCAAAATATTTGCTACCATCCTTCACCAGGTTCCTGGTGGAAAAAATCCTCGGAAAGGGTTCATTTTTTATACAGATCCAGGGAAAGGTCTTATCATCTTTAAGAAGAACATTATAACGCGGCTGGTATTTTTTGATCAGATTATTTTCCAGCAGCAGGGCATCCACCTCCGTATCCACCACGATATGCCTGATGTCAGCCACCCGCCTGACCATCAGCCGCACACGGTTGCTCTCATAGTGTTCACGCCCAAAATACGAAGAAACACGTTTCTTTAAATTCTTGGCCTTCCCCACATAAATCACCTTGCCATGACGGTCGTAAAACTGATATACGCCGGGCTTCTCCGGCAATGTTTGTATCACAGGCCTGAGCTTATCCCGTTGCTTCGTGTTTCTGTTGGCTTCCATGCTTCTATCTGATCATCACAGCTACAAAATTGATAATTTTTTTGAAGTCTTTACGACTTCGCTAAAATCTGTTACGTCCTTTTTTTTTACTTGTACCCACTACGCTTCTCCGGCATATACTTCCAGTAACGCCGGGGCATAGACGCACGCATCTGCCGGTGGTTTTTTCTTTCCATAATATTGATGGCATCGTAATAGTGTTGCCAAAGCGTTACATAGTAGTCTTCATCCATCGCCCGGGCATGTTGATGGAGGGTTCCTTTTGTAAGGTCAAAAGCGGGATTTTGCATTTCCACTGCCCTGATCTCCCGGGTATCAAAATAGATGCCACGGTTACGCCGGAGGTCATAGATTAACCAGTGACGCTCCGGGAAGCGACTCTTAAAATGAGGCCCCAGCAGCTTCACAATATCATGATCCGGATCTATCGCGGCCACATACATATTGTCAGCCGTTTTCTGAAACCGCACGAACCCGTGAAAACGGTGTACCTCCCTGCGAACCCTTCTGGCTGTCTGAACGAGCCCGTACACATCCGCATCGAGCATATTCTTAAAAAAGTGCCCCGCAGGTGCCTCAAACAATTTACAAAGATAGCGCCATAACAGCATGTCCGTTTCGGGCTGTTCTGAGAGAAATGCAACATGCAGCAACCGGGCATTACGTTCATCAGAGTGTTTTACAATCCCTCTCCGGACGCGATCAGCCTCCAAAGGGTTTGTATCCACATGGATTAACTCGCCGATTGGCATCTGCAGCTGCCTGTTACGCGACAAAATGGCCTCAGGCTCCTGCTTGTCCTGAAAAGCACGAAACACCACGGTAAAGTAGCCCTCCAGACTTCCGTCATATGTATATATTACCCGGGACATGGTGTGCGACTTTAAAACAAACTTAATTGCCTGGTGTTATCAGGTTGTTTTTTCACGAGCTTTCGTCTGATCTGCTCAGGGTAGAGGGAAGCAGCATGAGCTGGCAGTTCCCGGCAGCTGATAAAATACTTTGCCCGGTTCAGTGCCACTCCCATCCGGCGCAGATGGGAAAAAGAAATGCGTCCAAAGCGACGGTTGGCAACAATAATTTTGGCCGATCTGACTCCGATACCCGGCACGCGCAGTATGGTTTCATACGGATCCTTGTCAAGATCAACAGGATACAGGTGTGGGTTACGCAGGGCAAATGCCAGCTTGGGGTCTATGCGGGGATCCAGGTTGGGGCTTTTCTCATCCAGGATCTCATCGTACCGGAACTCATAGAATCGCATCAACCAGTCGGCCTGGTAGAGCCGGTTCTCGCGAACCAGCGGAGGCTGTTTCAGTACGGGCAGCCTGCTGTCCTCGCTGTTAACAGGCACAAAGCCGGAATAGTATACACGCTTGAGCTGATGGTCACTATACAGCCCCGAAGCCAGTTTCAGGATGGTGTGATCCGTATCGGGCGTGGCACCGATGATCAGCTGCGTACTTTGGCCGGCCGGCGTGAACCGGGGTGCTTTCCTGTACTTTTTCCGTTCCGCCTTGCTGACAAGCATCTCCTGATGGATCTGCCCCATCGGCTGGAATACACTCTGAAAGTTTTTCTCCGGGGCCAGCCTTACCAGCTGCTGCTCAGACGGTATCTCAATATTGACACTCATCCGGTCAACCAGAAGACCGGCTTGCCGTACCAGTTCGGGGTCAGCACCCGGAATGGCTTTTATGTGAATGTATCCGTTAAAACCATATCCCTCCCGCAGCAGCCTGACAACAGCCGTAAGCCGTTCCATCGTATAATCAGGACTGACGATCACACCAGAGCTGAGAAAAAGCCCTTCAATATAATTCCGGGAATAAAACTGCCAGGTAAGGTCAGCCAGTTCCTCTACCGTAAAGGTTGCACGCGGCTTATCATTACTTCGGCGGTTCACGCAATAGGCACAGTCATAAATGCAGTGATTGGTATACAGGATCTTTAGCAGGGAAATGCATCGCCCGTCCTGGGTAAAAGAATGACAGACGCCGGCACTTTTGGCAGTCCCTGCCCCACCTTCCGAAGCCCGGCTGCTGCCGCTGGAAGAGCAGGAAACATCATATTTGGCAGCATCAGCCAGGATATTCAACTTATGCAAAACCTTTTCCTTCATCAAAG
>CAYMDX010000149.1:0-5958 GCA_964389125.1 uncultured Bacteroidales bacterium | reverse complement strand
TATACTCATGGTCGCCTTCTTCTGCGTCGAACGTGATGGTATAGATATCTTCTTCCGCATCATCTTCAGCAAGAATTGGGAAGATAGCAACATCTACGTCGACATCATAGTTTAATATCGTCACCCAATTCGTACCCTCTAAAACAAGCGCTAACCCTGCTCCGCCACCTGCACCAAAATCAGAGTGTATATTGGCCAATTCATAAACATCAGGATCATAAGCATTTAAATCAGATATATCCGCACCAATTAGAAAATCACCGTCAACATAAACTGGCTCATCAAATTGAACAGTAAAAGCATTTTCAAGATCCTCACTCGCGTTAATATCAGCTAAAGGTATTGTTTTGTCTCCAAGAACTTCTCCGACCGAGCCATCTGCATAATCCCATATAGTAAAGACAACATCACCTGTTTCGCCGGCAACAGACCCTATCCAAAATTTGGCTGCATCAATATGATATTCCTGATCAATTTCAAATATTTGGCCATAACCTGCATCACCATAGGTATTTGTGCCAAAAATGGGACCTCCATCATCAGCCCAATGACCCAATACTGCTTCTGTATCATCTGTCCAGTTGCCGGGATAGAGCATCTCTTCGTGTTCATCTTTTGCCCCATCGCCGGGCTGCATCTGAAAATCTACATTTTCTCCGGGCATTGCCCAGTCTGCGAAGGTGCCGGTTACCCATACGTCATGAATATCAGGATCAAATTCAACGTCACCTACAGCAACGGCGTCTGCCATATCAACGTTCAGCGTAACCTCAAAACCTACTTGTATTTCTACGAAATGTGCCACTGCCTCAACATCTGAATCTTCTATAGTCACATTAGTTGTGGCTTCGGTAAATTCATCACCGTTAATCACCCATTTCTCAAACTCATAGTCTTCCTCTGGGGTGGCAGTTAATTCGACTTCAGAACCAGAGGCAAAATAATGAGTCCCGGGTCCAGGATCTGTGGTGCCTTCACCCTCAACAGAAACAGTAAGACCATATGCTTCTAAATCTTCAAGTAGAATCTCAACGTTAGAAATTGAAAACCCAATATCGTCAAGTCCACCTTCAAATCCTAACTTCATGGCATCAAAGGTGTTCGCTTCAAAATCGAACGTAAAATTTTGCTCTTCCATAGTAAGCGTTATGATACCAACACCTTCTTCATCAGGATCCAATAAGTTGTGATAGCTACCTCCATCTTCACCAAAAAATACAGCTACTTCTTTCTCGTCTTCTGCCTTAGCATCAAATGTTAATGTATACTCTCCACCAGTTACTAAAGTATCAATTTGGCTTGCAGTAAGTCCCTGATTAAATTGCACATACCAAATTTCGTCTCCGGGATTGTTCTCAATATTATGAACATTAGCCCAACCTTCATCTATCGTAAGATCAACCGCGATAACGGGATCATGCCAGTCAGCGAACCATAAGAACCAATCATTAATAGAAACTGAAACCGTAATAGGAGGATCATACCAATCAGCATACCAAACAAACCATGTGTCTTCAAAATCTGCTGGTCCAAAATGGCCATTATTAACAATATTGTCTCCCGCATCTTCGTCCTCTTCTACCTTTTTCAATATGGAAACATTTCCTATTGAATAGTCTACATCGCACATACCACCTTCAAATCCAAGTTTCATTGCATCAAAGGTGTTCGCTTCAAACTCGAGCGTAAAATTTTGCTCTTCCATAGTAAGCGTTATGATACCAACATCTTCTTGATCAGGATCCAATAAGTTGTGAAAGTCACCTCCATCTTCACCAAAAAACACGGCTATTTCTTTTACATCATCTGCTTTAGCATCAAAAGTTAATTCGTACGTTTCACCAACTTCTATAGCATCAATCTGATCTTCCGTAAGTCCTTGATTGAACTGCACATGCCAGAACTCGTCCTCGCCCTCCGGCGTATTTTCAATATCATGTATACTTACCCAGCCTTGTTCTACGATGGGTTCCGTAAAATCACCATTTCTGATGAGGTTTTCCTGTGCCGCCACACTTAAGCTTAAAACGCCGCACAGCAAAAATGTTGCAAAAAATTGTAATAGTTTTTTCATAATTCAAATAATTTAAGTTAGTAAATTGATTTTGGTTAGTATTAAACTAAACGTAATGATTACTTATCAAAGTTAATTATTTTTTTAACAAAAAAAAATCATGCCATCACAAAACAACAATATTAGTGAATAAAACACAACTAAATAAATACATCTCTATTACATCACTTTCAAGATTTAATCAATTCTAAATACATCATTCCTTTTTTCAATGTCCTTTTTACTAATAAATTTGGCTAGCAAAAAAAAATATAACATTTTTGAAGCTAATTTACGAAATTATACTTTACACCTTACAACATGAAAAAACTACTAACCGGGGTTATTATATACGCAATTGCTACTTTGCTGGTTAATGCACAGGATTATGAGTTAATTTGGGAAGAAAATTTTGAAGGCGCTTCTCTTAACACCGATGTATGGAACATTGAAACTGAATGGGGGGCATGGAATTGGGGAGCTAACCAGGAAATGCAGCAGTATTCCGAAGAAAATGTTGAAGTGGGTGTTTGCCCGGAGGGCTATCCGGCTTTGATACTTACTGCCAGTGAGGATTTGCCTGATGATGCTCACAACGATGCCCATTTTGCCTCTGGCCGCGTAAATACCGGCGGTAAAGTTACAGCCTTATACGGTAAAATTGAAGCCCGTATTAAACTGCCTGTTCTGGAAGATGGTTTTTGGCCGGCATTTTGGACTTTGGGTGACAATATTGATGACATTGGCTGGCCAAAATCCGGCGAAATAGATATTATGGAAACCGGCCATATGGACGGCATTGCTGCCGGCACACAAGAACGTCATGTTATAGGAGCTAACCACTGGGATGAAGGTGGCCACGCCTATCACTCCAGCAGTTATACTATGCCTGCAGATCAGTCATTATACGAGTACAATATTTTTACCCTTGAATGGACTCCAACTATAACAAAGGCATTCGTGAATGGCAACCTGGTGCATGAGATGAATATTGAAGGAATGTCCGAATTTACGGAATGGGAACATTATGTTATTCTAAACCTTGCTGTTGGCGGTTCTTTTACGGGAATCACCACTCCCGGGGGGATTACGGCACCAATGCCAGCCAGCATGTACGTTGACTGGGTTCGTATTTACCAACGTGATGATGAAGGAAGTTACACAGGGCCTGACATAACAGGAGCAGTACCGAATGCAGGAAGTGACCAGGTACTGGATGATGGAACCGCATCCACCACATTGGATGGATCTGCCAGCTATTCAATTGATGGTGTGATAGAAAATTATTTGTGGACACAATACAGGGGACCATCCACGGCAAACATCATTAGTCCTGAAGCTGCCCAAACCAATATAGAAGAACTGGAAGAGGGAAGTTATGTATTTGCACTTACTGTTACCGATGACCAGGATATTTCAAGAACGGATTATGTTAACGTCAGAGTCCTGGGTGATGTTGGAGATAATATAATTATTAATGGCGACTTTTCGGAACCATGGAATGAACATTGGTTTCTCTATGTCGCAGATCATGAAGGTGTTTCAGCAAACGTAACCACATCAGATGGCTGGGCTACCGTCGAGGATATTTCAAATGCAGGTGGCGAAGGATGGTGGGTACAGTTTGGTCAGGAATTAAATCAAACCCAAATTAATTCCATCAATGAGAATGAAACCTATACATTATCATTTCAAGCAAAAGCGGAAGAGGATAAGGATATAGACGTATTTTTTGGCGAAGATGGAGGATCCTATACATCACTGCTTACTGATGATGGAGCAACGATTATAAACCTAACCACCGAAGCGCAAAGTTTCTCTTTTGACTTTGAAGCACAAAGATTCAGTTCAATGAAACTATCCTTTGAAGGTGGACTTGATAATACCAGCTATTCGGTTTCCAACGTTTCAATATCTTTGAAGGATTCATCAACAATCGCTGACCATGTTTTTGATGCTTCTGACAAGGTATCAGTATACCCAAATCCCGTCAGTGACCGTTTGTTTATTGAAATATTGAACGAAGCCAAAGTGAATACGGTACGTATTATTGATAATGTTGGCAGAGAGGTGATAAATACCCCTTTTACTGCTTCAGGGGGCAGTATTGACACAAAAAACCTTAATCCCGGTGTTTATTTTATTTTGCTGGAAGGTGACGAAAGTGTTTATAATGCAACAATGATCAAGAAGTAGTATTTACGGGTGGGCGTGGAACCTCACCCGGGCCGGCAACCCTGCAATCAAACCTCTACCCGTCCGGCCCGGGATGTGTTCCTACTTTCCAAAACGCACTTTGTCAGCCGCCACCCCATCATCCGTGACAACCGTTACCACATAAAACCCCGGCGCAAACTGACCCACATTCAGCTCATAATGCTGTGAAGCGACATTGTTGTTGCTGTACACCTCCTCCCCGAGCACATTCTGCACCTGCAAGGCAGTGATGGTGGCTTCAGCATCAACATGCAGATACGTACCAGCCGGATTGGGATACATTTTTACAACAGAGAGACGAACCGACGCATCACCCGCAGCCGTGACCATATACACATAACTCACATCCCCTGTGGTGCTGCCGTCCTCCGTTACGGTTACGTTCAGATGCGATTCCGGGATCAACCAGAAGGGCGGGTCTGCCCCGTTATCCCCGGCGGCATTCCAGGCATAGGAACCAGGTGGCAAATTCAGGGTCACGGACCAGTTGAATGCCGGGTCTTCAAGCATAGACACGAAGTCCCACTCCGTCATGTCACCGGCAAGGTCAACATGCTCAAGCGATTCGCTATCATCAATCACCGTAAACACCACCGAGAAAGCCGACGGGGACGTCTCATCCTGTATATCACCTGAGTTACGGGCGGTAACAAAATACCCCGCCGCGTTGGCCCCAACGAGTCCACGGATGGTAACCGCTTCATCAGGAACAGGGTTTCCGATATAGTCCGCATCCGCAAAAAGGGTATAAAAGCCAAACACCCCGGTATCATCGGAAATCTCCAGCCACTCCCCGGCCTGAAAGGTTCCGGATGCATCCGTAAAAGAGACGGCCTCCACCTCCACCAACTGCACCTGATACGCTCCGGGATCAGCAGAAAGTTGTGACAGCGACACTGCCTGCGGAGAAACCGTGTTGTTTGACGACGAAGCCGCACCAGGGTCACCAACCGGCACCCAGTACAACATGCCATCTGTTTCGACCAGGTAGCCCTCGATGCCGGAAATGCCGTCATACAGGTCATAACTTTCGGATAACAGACCATCCGCATCCCAGAGCACAATGGCTGCCGTCTCATCCTGGATGTAAAACTTACCGGCGGCAGGTTGCGACCAGGTTACGATGACCTCACCGGGTATGCGGTAGTGTGTAAACTCATCAGGATCCTTGGTGCGCAGCTCAGAAACGGAAGCTACTTCTACCACCTCCGGGACTACTGACTCATCATAAAAAGACCAAATGACATTATCGATGGTCACCTGCCCGGCACTGTTGGTCACCCCGATAAATTTGATCACCGCAGCCTCAGGAGTATGAACCGGAATATCCCCGGAGTGCAGAACGACCCCCTGCTGGTCATTTGTGGTGACAACAGCCACCTCCTGATCATTCACCAGCACCCGCAAGTTAACATCTGAGGAAAAAGCCTGCATATAGTCGAATGACAACACGCCGATCCCACCCTCAAGCAAGCCGGAATAGACATTTGACTGCGGGGTGCGATTAGGGCCGAGCGTAATGGCCTTTCCGTTAATATCAAAATCGCCGCGACATTCTACATAGGTCCAGTCAGACCCATCCTGCCCCAGAAACGTACCCGAAGCGTAATTCGTCCCGGTATATTCAAAATTATCAAAGGTTTCATGGCCGCCATCCACCACGGGCGGCTCGCCCAGCACGGCAAAAT
>CAYMDX010000148.1:0-5963 GCA_964389125.1 uncultured Bacteroidales bacterium | reverse complement strand
TTGTGATAAGATTGAATTGGAAATAAATCTTATAGAACAAATATAATAAAAAATACTTTAAAAAAGCAACCGGTATGACAAAAATTTTAGGCCTTGATATGGGCACCAATAGTATAGGGTGGGCCATCATCGATAAAGATCAATCCAGGATACTGGATGCCGGCGTCAGGGTTTTCCCTGCAGGAGTTAAAGATATCGGGAAGGGAGAAAGTGAACAATCAAAAAATGCCGAAAGAAGGGAGCATCGGATGTCACGCAGATTGCACTTCCGGAAGCGATTGCGAAAAATAAAGCTGCTCGGGGTATTGATCAACCATCAAATGTGTCCGCTTTCCAAAGAAAACCTGCGGAAGTGGAAGAACTGGGACCCTTCTGAAAAATCAGAAGGCAGAGCTTTCCCTTCTGAGCCGGCGTTTACCGAGTGGTTAAAAATGAATCCTTACCATTTAAGGGACAAAGCACTTCGTGAGCCTATAACCCGGAAGGAGTTCGGCAGGATTTTATATCATTTTATTCAGCGTCGCGGGTTCCTCAGCACCAGAAAAGGCAAGGATGACGGGGCTATATACAAAGGGAAAGGCGAACTGCAGGGCATTAACCAGACTGAGGAATTGATTGAGGGTAAAACCCTTGGACAACAGTTAAACAAGTTCCTGCCCAAAGAACGCGTCTCTTATAAAAGAATACATGATAGCAATGGTAATGAAGTGCGGGTGCGTGCACGATATACGCTTCGTCGAATGTATATAGAAGAGTTCGAGAAGATTTGGGAAAAGCAGGCCGCTAACCTCGGCCTTACAGATTTGTGGGTTACAGACACGAAAACCATTTTTCTTAAAGGCTCAGGCAACTCCTCACGCAATCAACATAAAATCTCCCATTTAAAGGAAAAACACGGAGAAGAAAACCTCAAGGTTGAAAATAACCGTGTTATTGTCCAATTTCAAGAGCCTTTTAAGGAATATATTGCCGGTGATATAGAGCATACCGAAGAGGGAGTTAAGTTTAAAAGCAATGAAAGTGTCCTTTTCTGGCAAAGACCTTTACGCTCACAAAAGTCATTACTGGGAAAGTGCACATTTGAGAGTCGAAATTTTTATGACAAAAAAACGGGCAAAACAAGAACAATTGGCGCGTCACCTGCTCCGCTCTCTCATCCCGATTTTGAATTATTCCGTGCTTACCAGTTTGTCAACAATATTCGATTCGGTAGCCGGGGGTTTCCTTTAAATGATGTTCAGCGCGAAACCGTGCTGGAGGAGATAAATAAACACGATGGCCTGTTTGACTTTAAAAAGATTCCCGCAGCACTGGAACTTTCTTATGAAAAATTTAATTATGAAGATAGCTTTAAGGTTGCCGGTAATAAAACACACAAACAACTAAAAGCCCTTTTTACGGCGGAACAATGGGAAAAATACAGGTATGACATCTGGCATTGCTTTCATTTTTATGACGACCCCGATTTGCTTGCAGAAAAACTGGCAAACACATATGGATTGAATGAGAAAAATGCCAAACGGGCTGGCAAGCTGCAGTTAAAGGAAGGCTATGGCAGCGTTTCATTAAAAGCGATCCGAAACATCCTGCCTTTCCTTGAAATGGGTTTCCCTTATTCAACGGCGGTAGTGCTGGGCGGCGTAAAAAACGCATTTGGACAGCGTTGGGAGCATTTTAAGGAGTTTCACAACGAAATTATTCAGGCTGTTGAATCGCTGATAAACAACAAAGACAAGAAAAAGTACGAGTTGATTTCCGAAATAAAAGCCTACTTAGCCAACCCGGACAATAATTTTGGTTTTCAGGAAAATGACAAAGCATTCCGGCGTTTGTATCACCATTCACAGGATATTGAGAAGAAAAACCTTAAAAGGCGACTATCTGAAATTGAAAATTTAAGAAATCCGATCGTGCAAAAAGGATTGAATGAGATGCGCCGCCTGGTGAATGAATTGTTGGATACCTATTCTGCACCATCGCACTATGGGCCAGGTTTCGGCTTTGATAAGATTCATGTAGAGCTGGGCCGGGATTTGCGCTCCGGTAAGAATCAACGACAGGAGATGATGTTCAAAATCAGTCAGAACGAAAAGGCCAACGAGGAGGCCCGGGCACGTCTGGCAGAATTTGGCTTGAAACCTGGCAGGGAAAACATTACCAAATACCGTCTGTTTAAGGAAATTGAAGAAAAACACACCCACGCTGTTTGTCCTTATACGAATAAAGCAATCAAAATCAGTGATGTACTTGGGCAGGATAATCGTATCCAGATTGAGCACATTATTCCTCATTCTGTTTCATTGGATGATAGTTTTCAAAACAAAACCCTTTGTGAAGCCAACTTCAACCGTTTGAAAGGTGAGCTGACGCCCTATGCGTTCTATCAGAAGAATAGCGATCCGGCTCTATGGGGTGCCAACTCCTGGGATGAAATTGAACAACGGGCCTATGCCCTGTTACCTTACCGAAAAGCCAGGAAATTCACAAGTAAAGCAAAACCTGACACCTCCGATTTTATTGAACGACAATTAAACGATACCCGCTATATGAGTAAAAAAGCGGCCGGGATCCTTACAGAGATATGTGATGATGTCAGGGTGTTGCCGGGGCAGCTTACCTCGGAACTTCGCAGGCTGTGGGGGTTGAATAATGTAATACAACCGATTGAGCCCCTGGATCTGAAGGGGTATAATGTTGATGCGCATAGAGGCTTGCCGCATTATGTGGTGATTGATGAGCAGGGCGCAGCAAAGGCTATTCAGCCTGTTTTGGCCGAAAGACCGGAAACAACAGCTAATCAGCTTCTTATACCTGGAGAAATTGACAAAAACAAATTTTTCCCTACGATAAATGAACCCTTTTTACAATTGGATATTGAGGCTACAGACTTACCCAAAGGGAAATACTGGGCCAAAATCAATGTGTCGGATCCCATTCGTTTTGTAAAAAAGTACAATGAACGGCCGCCAACCGACGAATGCTCTATTGCTTATAGAGGACGGGTCAGTAAAGGCCAGTTCGCGCACAACAGCCTTCCGAAAAAAATAAAGACAGACCTTGCCGATGGATCCTATTGGGTAAAACTCTCTGTTAAACAGAAGACATTCGTTCGTCCGGAAAAGAGGCAAAAACCCAACACCAAAGCGAATCAGGTGTTGCTGTTCGGAGAGATAAAAAACAACTGGTTCTCCAGTTATATTTATGCCTGTGAGGCAGGACTTGATCCCGGGCAATACTGGGCGAAGCTTGATGTAGATTACGAATCAGCAGAATTTATCCCGGCATTTAACCGGCCCGGTATCCATTCAAACAATGAATTCATTATTGAAGGAAACATTGATAATAAGGGGGTTTTTGCAGCAGAAGCCGACATGCACTATCAGAAAAAAACCACTCAGGAAAGCGGGAAATACTTTGCTGTTGTTCATCTGTTGTCTGCCGGAGGTTTCTGTCCTGTACATAACCAACCCCCGCCGAAAAAGAAAGGCGAAACAATTGTTGAAGGTACGGTATGGGCCAATAAGCAAACAGGCGAAATCATGTTCGACCCTGTAAAAAGCCGGGATGATCACCGCCACCATGCGGTGGATGCCATAACGGTGGCATTTACAAACCAGGGTTATTTAAATGAGTTAAGCAGATATTTCGGCGTATATAAAGAAAAAGAGCGGGGTATTGGAGAGCGGCCGACCTTTGCGCTGCCCTGGCCAAATTTTCATAACGATGTGAAACAGGCCGTTGACCAGATTTTGGTTTCACACCACCGTCATGACAGGATCGTAAGCAAAATTTCCAAAACCATTGAAAAAAACGGGAGGACATTTAAGAGTGAAGGTTTTGCAGCACGTGGCCAGCTGCACCGGGAGTTTTACTTTGGTAAGCATAAGGGAAAACCCCAAAACCTTGATGCAAAAAACGGTGTTTTTGTTGATAAGAATGAACAGGGGAATCCGGAGTATTATTATCACCGGAGGAAATCACTGGCAGAGATCAAAGATCACAAACACGTGAACAAAATTGCTGATCCGGGAATCAGGGAGCTGATTCATCAACGCCTCCGGAATGACTTCGGTATTGACCCATCCGGCACCTATAAGATTCCGGATGGATTCTTTTTTGATAAGGAGAAACGGCCGGCGTTGTTTTTGCCAAATAAGAAAGGGGATCCGGTCCCGGTAAAGAAAGTCAGGATGCGGGAACGCGTGGGGAATGCGGTTCAATTGAAAAGTGATCTGAACCAGTGGGTTAATCCCTATAATAATCACCATGTGGTAATTTATCTGGATCGTGAAGAAACCCTGCAGGAGCAAGTTGTTTCTTTTTGGGAGGTGGTGGAAAGGATTCACCAGGGGGAACCGGTATATAAGCTACCGGAAGATGGCCGTCAGCTGATAGCCACCCTGCAGGAGAATGACATGTTTCTGCTTGGCCTGAGCAGGGACCAGGAGCAGGCGCTCAAGGAGAACCGCCTGCCCGGGCCGGTGATCAGCCAGCATTTGTATCGGGTGCAGAAGCTATCATCGATGTATTATACCTTCAGACACCATCTCGTTTCAGGCGTGGATACGGATAAAGGGGAAGTAAGAATAGTAAGTATGAAAGCCTGGAAAAACACAAAACCAATAAAAGTACAAATTGACTTATCCGGTCAACTTCAAATTGTTTAATCTATGCTAAAACGAACCGTGTTTTTCAGCAGCCCTGCACGGTTATCGCTGCGGAATGAGCAAATGCTGGTCAGGCCCAAAACCGGCGGGGAAGTTACCATTCCCATTGAAGATATCGGGTATGCCGTGCTGGAACACCAGCAGGTTTCCGTTTCCCTGCCCCTGCTGAATGCTTTGGTACAAAACAACGTGTCGGTAGTGGTATGTGATGACCGGCACATGCCGTCCTCGATGTTGCTCAACCTTGACGGAAACTCGATCCAGAATGAATTGTTCAGCCACCAGATAAACGCATCGCAGCCGCTGAAGAAAAACCTCTGGAAGCAAACCGTGGAGGCCAAAATAAAGAACCAGGCGGGGTTGTTACAAAAGCTGGGAGTTGACCATGAAGACCTGCTCACCTTGTCGCGCTATGTAAAAAGCGGTGATGCTTCCAACCGGGAGGGCACGGCAGCACGTCTCTACTGGCCACGATTATTCGGACCCGGTTTTGTAAGAAACAGGGATGGCCCGCCACCCAATATGCTGTTAAATTACGGGTATATCGTTTTGCGGGCAGCCGTTGCCAGGGCATTGAGCGGCTCCGGGCTGCTGCCGACCTTCGGGATATTTCACCGGAACCGCTACAACAACTTTTGCCTTGCCGACGATATTATGGAGCCTTACCGGCCTTTTGTGGATAGGATTGTTTACAGGCTATGGCTTATGAACCCGGAAATAACTAGCCTTGAGAAAGAGCAGAAAGCAGAGCTTCTTGATGTGTTGACCGAAGATGTTTCTTTCGGAAAGGTTACCAGGCCGTTGATGGTGGGATTGTCGCAAACTACTGCTTCGCTGGCCAGATGTTTTTCCGGTGAAACGCAAAAGCTCTCCTATCCGGGTATTGTTGATTCGTAATGCAAAAATCATGTCCAGGGATCGCATAAATGCCTATCAAATTATGTGGTTGTTTGTTTTTTTCGATTTGCCGGTTACCACAAAAAAGGAAAGGAAACTTGCCACTGGCTTTCGAAAAAAGCTGGAAAAAGATGGCTTTACCATGATGCAGTATTCTGTTTATTCGCGGCATTGTGCCAGTCGCGAGAGCGCTGATGTGCATATCAGGCGGATCAAAAAGATAATTCCGGAAAAAGGGCACGTCAGTATCCTGATGATCACAGACAAGCAATATGGGGATATGTTCAATTTCTGGGGCAGGAAGTCATCCCCTATGCCGGATTCGCCAAAACAGTTGGAGTTGTTTTAACGAATTCGTATTTTTATAGACGAAAGATTTAAACCGAAAAAAGATTCCTT
>CAYMDX010000147.1:0-6060 GCA_964389125.1 uncultured Bacteroidales bacterium | reverse complement strand
TTCACCCTATCACGCCTACAGAACACTAATAACCCTGCAATACCTGGCCTGCCCGGAACAAAGGAGCGCACATATGTTAAATAACGTTAAAAACACAGGTGCAGGGAAAGAACGTGCTGCTGTCCATTAAACCTTTCGACCCTTTTGCTGTCAATATTTATGAAATCAGGAAATATCCTGTTATTGTGATACTATTCAAAACCAGATTTTTTACTATGATGATGCAGTGGATGAGACTATTGACAGGTGTCTCAGTGATATCTATATTGATCATTTCCGGCGTTTTTGCCGCAGAGACAGAAGAGCAGGGGCAGAGACCCCGGGGCAGTCGCTGGAATGAAGGTGTCGTAGAGGGATCCTTGCTCGATGATGAGCATAACGGGCCTTTGATGTATGCAAGCGTGGTGCTGCACACAGTTACCGACTCTGCGATGGTTACCGGTGCAGTATCCGGCGAAGACGGTCGTTTTGTGTTGGAAGATGTGCCTGCCGGAACGTTTTATGTTCAGATAAGCTATGTAGGTTATCCCGACCAGACGGTAAATGACATTGAGGTTACACCTGCGGATCCGGTATATGACCTTGGCACGATCAGGGTATCACCAGACCGGGCCGTATTGTCAGAAGTAACCGTCGAAGCTACCAGGGAACTGATGGAGATAGGTCTTGACAGGCGGGTATTTAATGTGGGCCAGGAGTTGACCTCTGTGGGTGGAAGTGCCCTTGATATTATGGATAACATCCCCAGCGTAGCCGTTGATTTCGACGGGAACGTCAGTCTTCGGGGCAGCGAGAACGTAACCATCCTGATCGATGGCCGGCCCTCTGAGCTGATGGGCCTTGATGGCTCGGAAGCGCTTGAACAATTTCCTTCAGAAATGGTCGAACGAGTGGAGGTGATCACCAACCCTTCTGCCCGTTTCGATCCGGATGGGACATCGGGTATTATCAACATCGTGCTGAAAGAGCAGGAACGGAAAGGCTATAACGGAATGGTATCACTCAATGCCAGTACCGGTGATCGCTATACCGGCTCGGTAAACTTAAATTACCAGTTGGACAAAGTAAACTTCTTTGGCAGCTACAGCGGACGCTTTTATAATATGATTGGCGACGGCAGCAGCTTCCGTACCAGCTTCCTATCCGACACAACCCATCTCGATCAGCGGTCGGATTATGAAAATGATATGAACATGCATAATTTCCGGGTAGGGTTGGATTATTCCATTAATGATAAAAATACCATTACAGCCTCCTTTGGCTCCAATACCCGTGATATGCTTCGTGAACATATGAACGATTACATGAATATGACCAACGACTTTGACGTCATGGAAGCGTTCATCAGGCAATCTGAAAGCGACAGGGAACATGGCGGATATCAGATTAACCTAAACCATGAGCATGAATTTGATCAGCAATATCAGGAATGGTCTACCGATTTTGTGTATTCGGTACGCAGCATGGACCATTTTGAGCAGAATATCCAGGAATATATGTATCCCCACAACAGCGAGTTTTTTGAGAATACGGAGCGAAGTGGAAACAGGACCATGATCCGTATGCAGACCGATTATATCCATCCCCTTGGCGAGGACCGGAAGCTGGAAGTGGGTGCACAGGGTTTCTGGCGTAAACGGGACTCCGAATTTGCGTTTTTCAATTCAGATGACGGGGAAAGCTGGGTCGAAAATGACAGCCTTAGCAATGATTTTATTCATGATGAAGTGCGCTTTTCTGGTTATTCGACCTATAGCACGATGCTGGGTGATTACAGTCTGCAGGCCGGTTTGCGCTTCGAATATGCCGATAATGAGATCGATCAGCTTACCATGGATTCGACGTATACCAAAGATTATTTCAGCGTGTTTCCGACCATGCATCTGCGGCGCAATTTCGATGATACACAGTCGATGCAGGTCAGTTATAGCCGCCGCATCAGCCGGCCGCGCGGTCGACAGCTGAACCCCTTCCCGAGGTACAATGATCCTTATAACATTTCCAGTGGCAACCCCCGGCTCGATCCGGAATATACCAACTCCATGGAAATCGGGTATACCCGTTTCGGTGAAAAAACAACGATCAACCCGAGCATTTTTTACCGGTATACAGAAGGCATGATCAGCCGCTTCCGCAGCATGGATGACAGCGGTGTTGCCCATACCACTTATGAGAATCTGAATACCGGAACATCCTATGGTACAGAGCTGGCCATTACGTCGCGCTTTTTTGATGTATGGCGTGTGAACGGTACCATGAGTTACTATTACCGCAAAGTTGAAGGTGCCGGCGCCCAGGCAGAGCTGGAAAACGAAAGTTACGCCTGGTCGGCACGGATGGTCAATAACTTCAACTTTTCCGGCGGGTGGTCAGCGCAGCTCACGGGTCGCTATCGCTCCCCGACGGTTATGTTGCAGGGCGAGATGAAAGAGATGTATTGGGCCGATGCGGCCGTCCGCAAGGATGTTTTTGGTGGCCGGGGAACGGTTACCCTGAGATTGAGTGATATCTTCAATACCCGGAATTTCGTGATGTACAACCATGGCGATAATTATACCGTCGATTTTGAACGTAACCGGGAAAGCCGCATGATATACCTTGGCTTTAGTTACCGTATTAATGAGTACGAAAGGCAGCGGCGTAGTCGTGATGCCGACATGGAGGAAGATATTGATTTTGATGAACTCGGGATGTAGTTTCTGTTGGTTTTGATTTGGTCAGAATGGGGTCGCATAAGCATCATGTGCCCCCATTTTGTTTCCAGGCATCAATCCTCCTCCTTCTGTTCCTCCTGGTAGCCAAAGAGTTTTTTTGATTTGATAAAAGCCGACACATACTTTGGCACCATGCTTTCCCATTCGGGATCATTATGTTGGATTTTGTGTAGCACTACATGCGAAAAATAGGGTAAATATTCTTCGCGGTAGTTTGTGATGTCTAAAATATAATTATTTGCTTTCAGATGCCGGTACAGGTACTTTATGTCGTCGTCGGCAGGCATGTTGTTGCTGTTAATAATCGATCTGTCATCTTCTAATCTTCCCGGGTAGATATACACCCTGAGGTTGTCCATGAATAACCTGCCAAAGGCCTCCATAATGCCGCCCCGCAGATTTGTGTAATATTCTTTGTTGACCACCTTCCGGAATGTCAGGGCACCAATGACCAACCGTATGTTTTGTAAGCGAAAACGCTGTAACCAACCGGCCAGGAGGTAGAACTCCCGAAAATTGGAGATCATGACATTCTGTCCCATCCCGCTAATGATATCAACCCTGTCGAGGAAATCACGTTCATCAAAACTGTCTTGATCCATAATGTTATTCAGGGTAATTTCGCAAAGCACGGTGGTGTTGTTCTTCTTCTTATCATATCCAACGTCTTTTTTAAAGAGGGCAAAGCCCGTCTTTAACATGTCGAAGCCCACATAGGTAATCGGCCGGAAGCTTCCCCGTAATACCATAATATTTTTTTTATACAGCAAATCTGCAGGTTGCTGAACCTGACCATGCCGGTCAAACATGGTTACGGGGGTCATGCCGTTTTTGACAAGCTGTACGGCGAGCAGGCGGTTATCTACATAATCGAGTTCGGGCCCGTTCATCCGGATCATGTCGATCTCAATGGCATCATCGGCAATCTCTTCCAGTAATGATTGCAGAAAGCTGTTCGGATACTGATGATAATAGTAGCAGGCATAAAGCAGGTTCACACCCAGGACACCCAGGGTTTTTTGCTGATACAGACTCTCCTTTTCCAGCAGCCTGACATGCATTATGACATCATTGGGCCCGGAATCAGGGCGAAGCTGAAAGCGGACGCCTAACCAGCCGTGCGCTTCATTATCTTTACGGTAATTCAACGTGGCCACGGTGTTGGCAAGAGCGAAAAACCGGGTGTCGCTGCCACGGTCTTCCTGCAGCAATTCAACCAGGCCGCTGTATTCCTTGTCAAGCATCTGGAGAAGCCGTTCACCGGAGACATACCTTCCGGAAGGGCTTTTCCCGTAGAGATAGTCGCTGAAAGCCATGTCATAGGCGGATATGGTGCGTGCAACCGTTCCGGAAGCACCTCCCGACTGGAAAAAACAACGCGCTACTTCCTGGCCTCCGCCTATCTCGGCAAATGAGCCATAAATGCTGTTGTCGAGGTTAATAAACAGGGCCTTCCTGGAAGAATCCCAGCTTTCCCGTTCAATCGTTGTATCTGACATATGATAAACCCGGTTGTTATTTTCTCAAAATTAACAGATAAACTGCAATATCCATAAAAATGTTTTATTTTAGCTGTAAGGTCCTGTATGAATGTGGCTTTTTGTATGTGATGATCATTCATTAATGATAAACTTTGTTCCCGGGTGATGATAAAGATTGTTTGATGATTGTCAGACCTGGTCCTGGGCGATGGCACCGTTTTAATAAAAGTAGTTTCACCAACCTATTGGTTTTTTTACCTGTTAATTGATCACTTATGGATATATTGGTTACGGGCAGCAACGGTCAGCTCGGCAGCACACTGCAGGAAATGGCCCCGGAATGGCAGCAGCATCGCTTTTTGTTTGCTTCCAGAGACGACCTGGACATCACCTCAGAAAAGGCCGTCAAACAGTTTTTTAAGGACCAGAAGGTTGATTGTCTGATCAACTGTGCCGGGTATACAGCCGTAGATGCTGCTGAAGGAGATGCTGCCACTGCCGGATTGGTGAATGCAAAAGGGGCAGGGATTCTTGCTGATGCCGCAGCCAGTCATAATGCATTGATGATCCATATCTCGACGGATTACGTGTTTGATGGGACATCCTGCAGGCCTTACACCGAAAGTGATTCTGCCAACCCAAAGTCTGTTTACGGAAAAACCAAGCTAAATGGCGAGCTGGAGGTGATCTTTAATGCGAAATCATCTGTGATCATTCGTACGTCCTGGCTCTATTCGACTCATGGACACAATTTTTTGAAGGCGATCCGGAATAAAGCACAAACGGAAAAAAGCCTGCAGGTGGTTTACGACCAGGTCGGGACGCCCACTTATGCCGCTGACCTGGCAGGTGCCATCATGCACATCATCCCGAAACTGCCGTCCAAATGCCGGGGTGAGATATATAATTATAGCAATGAAGGGGTTGCCAGCTGGTTTGATGTCGCCAAAGAAATCGTTGATTTCGATGGCGTTGACTGCCCCGTTACCCCCGTAATGACAAAGGAACGCCCACCCGTGGCGCAGCGACCACATTTCAGCGTGCTGAACAAAACACGTATCAAAAAGGAATTTGGGCTAACCATACCGCATTGGCGTGACAGCCTTCATGCCTGTCTCAAAAAGATGACCTGACATTGCTTGACACGCTATTCAGCCTTTGGACTTATAGAGTTGCCACCAGGGTATCCGGGGGTTATTGTGATGCTCGCGGTGATAGCCAAAGAAATAACAGCTTAGCATAGCCCAGAGGTGATTTTTTGACTGGGTGCGGGCCCTGTGCCTGCCCATTTTCTCCTTATGAGGCAGTCGGTGTGGCCAGTAAACCCCGGCCCAGAACAATTGCAGCGTCCCCATGATGGCTGGTAAAGCCCAGAATAGCAAAGCATCCAGATCAGAAACACCGGGTATGCGAATCAACACATTATAGATGCCCGCCATGATCACCAGCTGAATGATGGTGACATAACGCCACATGAACACAGCCCACCATTTCAGGAAATTTTGTGAACCGGCGTAAAAATCAGGGTCCTGTACCGAGGCGGAATATTTGTGATGCCTGCCGTGGTTTTTGCGTAAGCGCCTGTAATACATGCCGGCAAAGAGAAACGAAGCCAGGTAACCAAAAAAAGTGTTAACCTGCTTTTTGGATGAGATGTTGCCATGCATGGCATCGTGAGCCGTTATGAATAAACCGGTATATAAATACGCCTGCAAAACAATATGAAGATACATCCAGGGATTATTTGCGGCCGGCGTAATATTCAAAAGAATATATACCAGGTGCAAAGCCCATAAAACGATAATACTTATAGCTATCAGGATGCCCATACAAAGTTTCTTGTTGTACGAAATTACGGATTATTT
>CAYMDX010000146.1:0-6063 GCA_964389125.1 uncultured Bacteroidales bacterium | reverse complement strand
AAAAAACGGCAGGGAGGTAATGGTGCCCGGAGCCGGACTCGAACCGGCACGGCCGCAATGGCCACAGGATTTTAAGTCCTGGGTGTCTACCAATTCCACCATCCGGGCATTAGCGTTACCATGCTTTGATAAAAAAAAACCTCTTTCTCAGAGGTTGTGGTTGAGCGGAAAACGGGACTCGAACCCGCGACCCCGACCTTGGCAAGGTCGTGCTCTACCGACTGAGCTATTTCCGCTGGTGCGTTAATTGCGATTGCAAATATACGTTTTTTTTAAAACTACAAAACATTTTTTTGATTTTTGCCCCTGTAATGTAGTATCCACCGTTGTTAGCCATTAACAGGCTTTTGTCTTAAATGCTGTTAAAAAATATAAGTCATTTATAATTATTGATTAAATTTGTGCCTTAAAAATGAAATCCGATTATTCATCCTAAGACAATCTCAACATGAAAAAAGTATTGAATTTCTCCCTGATATTAATTATCCTATTGGGGAGCACACCCCTTTTGGCTCAATCAGACGTAAAACTTGGACATGTCAACACGAATGAGTTGCTCCGAATGATGCCCGAAAGACAAGAGGCTCAGGAGGAATTGCAGCGATATGCGCAGGACCTTGAAGAAACCTTCATGTCGATGCAGAATGAGTTTCAGACAAAGTATCAAGAGTTTATAGACAACCAGGAGACATATTCGCAGCTTGTCAGACAGTCAAAAGAACGTGAACTTCAAAGCTTGCAGGAGCGTATCATGGAGTTTGAGGAATCTGCCCAGCAGGATATCATGCAGGAAGAAGAAAGGCTGTTGAGGCCGATTATCAATGAAGCTCGTGAAGCTATTGAAGAAGTGGCCCGCGACAACGGCTTTACCTATATTTTCGATACCAGCGGAGGTGCTGTGGTCTATCACGAACGTGGCGAAGATATTATGCCGCTGGTGATGGATAAACTGAACCTTGACAGGGATGATATGCTTCCGGAAGATCCGGCACTCAGCGAGCCGGACCTGGATTTTGACCAGCCCGGCAGAAATTAAAATGTGATCTGCTCGATCAGCTGACAAAATATATAAGCTGTTTGTTTACAACAGCGAACAAAAAGCCTGTATGATAACACTCCTTTTATGGTGTTTGACTGCAGGCTTTTTGATTATTCTTCCTCCCGGTACCACTGGCCGTATCGGATGTATTTTCTCGAGATATTTTCAAGCAGCTCACTGGTAAGCTCCTGGTTGATATCCTTGATTTTTTTTGCCGGGATCCCCCCATAGACACTGCCAGGCTCAATAACCGTATCTTCCAAAACTACCGCACCAGCCGCAATAATTGAATTTTCGCCTACCACCGCATTGTCCATCACAATGGCATTCATTCCCACCAATACATTGTCCTTAAGCGTGCACCCGTGAACGATCGCATTGTGTGCAACCGATACATTGTTTCCGATATTGGTGGGTGCCGTTTCAAACGTGCAGTGGACGATCGCACCATCCTGTATATTTACATTGTCTCCGATACGGATGTAATGGACATCTCCGCGCACAACAGCATTGAACCAGACACTGCAACGGTCTCCCATCACAACATCACCAATGATGGTCGCATTATCAGCCAGGTAACACTCCCGGCCAAGTTTGGGGTGGTAGCCCCGGATAGATTTTACAAGTGCCATAATCTCACAAGCGTAGATTAAATTAAAAAATCAGTACTTTACAGGCCAATCAGGGCCTCCACAGGATCTTTCCCCTGCATCAGCATTTTGCCGGGATTTTCTATCATCTCCTTAATGCTTACCAGGAACCCGACCGATTCTTTTCCGTCTATGATCCGGTGATCATAAGACAATGCCAGGTACATCACAGGACGTATTTCCACTTTTCCGTCAATGGCGACCGGTCTCTCTGTAATTTTATGCATGCCCAGAATGGCACTTTGCGGTGGATTCAGAATCGGCGTGGACAGCACGGAACCAAACACACCGCCATTGGTGATGGAAATCGTACCACCACTGAGATCTTCGATGCTGATTTTGTTATTACGCGCCTTTTCGGCCAAAGCATTGATGGATTGTTCCAGCTGCGGGATGCTCTGTTTGTCAGCGTCTCGGATTACCGGAACCATCAAACCTTTCGGTGTGCTGACCGCAATGCCCACATCGGCATAATTTGGTACAACGATCTGATTGCCGTCAATGGATGCATTTACGTTCGGATACATCCGGATACTTTCTGTAATGGCCTTGACAAAGAAGGACATAAAGCCAAGCTTAAAACCGTTGGCCTCTTCAAACTGTTTCTGGTACTTCTTGCGAAGTTGCAGGATGGCCGACATGTTCGCCTCGTTAAAAGTGGTCAGCATGGCGGTCTCGTTCTTTACGGCTACGAGCCTTTCGGAGACCTTTTTCCGTAGGGTCGACATCTTTTGGTGGTCTTCCCGGCGATCCTCCTCCCGGCTCCCTGCCTCAGTTCCCGGCTGTTCGGCTCTGCCTGCTTTGTCGCCTCTGGCCTCAGCCTTGCTGGCAATGGCAGCCAGAATGTCTTTCTTGGTGATCCTTTTGCTGTCAGGACGAATGGTATCCCAGTCCAGCGACAGGCCCTCTTCTTCCAGAAGCTTTTGTGCCTGTGGCGAGAAGGTGATCTCATCTCTGCCTTCTTTTTCTTTGTCCCCTGTATCGTCGGCTGCTTCTTTCTCCTGCTGCTGCGTTGACTCTGCCGCGGCAGCAGCGGACTTGCCGTCGGTCTGCTCCGGGGCAGCCTGCCCGGAGGAAGATTCCTCCGTGGCGGTTCTTTTTTCCTCCTGCTTTTGGCTCGCTGCTTTTTTGTCTGCAGGGGGGGCGGCTTCCGTATCAATGGTGCCAACACGTTTGCCAGGCTCAACGGTGGCTCCCTCTTCAACGGTGATGGTAATCTTTCCGGAGGCTTCCGCATTGATGGTCATGGTTGCCTTGTCCGAATCTATTTCGGCGATCTCCTGGTCCTTCTCAATATAGGCCCCGTCTTCCACGAGCCATTTTGCCAGTTCTACCTGTGTGATGGATTCACCCGCTTCCGGTAAATTGATGTCTATGGTCATAAGTATCTGTTTTTTCTTTGTGTGAGGTCAAGTACTGTGACAGGTCAATCCCTGTGACAGGTCAATCCCTGTCATAACGGGAGCTTACCTGAAGCTTATATTTCTGTCATATGGCTGATACATAATTGTTTACACTCTTTGCAAACATCTTCACAATGACACTCCTCAAAAGCCTTCTCCACAATCTTCTGCTGCTGCATCTGGTGAAATTTACTGGATCCGCTGGCAGGGCTTCCACTCGTCGGACGTGCGATTACACTCAGACTGAACCCGTGCAGGTTCATCATGATAAACGGCCACGGCCCCATATTTTGCGGTTCTTCCTGAACCCATAGCCAGCGGACCGCTTCATGGTACTTCTCTCTGATTTGAAGTAATTCTTCCTCAGGTAAAGGATAGAGCTGTTCCAGCCTGACAATGGCCGTGTCAGAAAATCCTTTTTGCTGCTGTTCTTCTTTTAGATCATAATAAATCTTGCCTGAACAGAGAATGACACGCTTTATGGTTTCAGGTTTGGCGCTCGGATCATCCAAAACAGTCTTGAACGAGCCTTTGCCCAGCTCCTCCACCGATGATACGCAGTTGGGATGCCTGAGCAGACTTTTCGGGGTAAATATCACCAGGGGTTTCCTGAATGGTCGCTTCATCTGGCGCCTGAGCAGGTGGTAAAAGTTGGCCGGTGTGGTGCAGTTGGCTGCCTGTAGATTGTTTTCTGCACACAAGGTTAAAAACCGCTCAATACGGGCGCTTGAATGTTCAGGACCCTGGCCTTCATAGCCGTGGGGCAGGTACAGGACAAGGCCGTTCGGCACTTTCCACTTCTCTTCTGCACTGGCAATGAACTGGTCAATAATCACCTGGGCTCCGTTATTGAAATCGCCAAACTGTGCTTCCCAGATGACAAGCTTGTTGGGACTTGACATGGCATAGCCATACTCAAACCCCAGGACGCCATATTCTGACAGGAGCGAGTTGTAAATCTCAAAACGTGCCTGATGATCACTCAGGTGATTCAAAGGAACATACTCTTCTTCAGAGTCTTCAATTTTTAACACCGCATGCCGGTGGCTGAAGGTTCCCCTTTCCACATCCTGCCCGGAGATTCGAACCGGAAAGCCTTCATGAAGCAGGGTGGCATAAGCCAGGGTTTCTCCCATGGCCCAGTCTATCTCTTTTGTCTCCATGATCATTTTATGTCGCTCTTTCATCATGCGACGGGTCTTGCGGAAAAACCCCTTGCCTTCAGGTAAAGTGGTGGCCTTCTCCCCAAGCTTTTTTAAGGTTTGAAGGTCGAAGCCCGTTTCAACGGTACTAAACATATCTTCCGGGGCGGCTTTCGGGATTCCCTTCCAGGTATTTTCCAGGAAGGGATCGATATCTCCCTTCTCAATTTCCTTGCTATGAGCGAGCTCTTCTTCCAGCGTCTCATAAAAACCGTTTTGGATATTGTCGACTTCTTCCTGCGTGATGGCTTCCTGTTTCAGCAGCTGTTCAATATAGATGGTTGCCGGGTCGGAATGTTTCTCAATGATCTTATACAGCACCGGCTGCGTAAACCTGGGCTCATCACCTTCGTTATGGCCGTATTTTCTGTAGGACAGGAGGTCAATAAACACATCTTTCTGAAAGCGCTGCCGGAATTCCATGGCCAGCTCAATGGTGTATACCACGGCTTCTACGTCATCGCCGTTTACATGGAATATCGGAGACTGGGTGGTTTTGGCCACATCGGTGCAATACGTGCTTGACCGTCCGTCCAGGTAGTTGGTGGTGAATCCCAGTTGGTTATTGATTACCAGGTGAATGGTGCCGCCCGCTCTGTATCCGGGGAGCTGCGACATCTGCAGAAGCTCATAAATAACACCCTGACCGGCCATGGAGGCATCACCATGGATCAGGATCGGGGCGACTTTCTGGTAATCATCGCCATGTTTTAATTCGATTTTTGCCCTGGTAATCCCTTCGGCCACCGGGTCGACGGCTTCCAGGTGGCTGGGGTTGGGAGCAATACTCAGGTTGATCCGTTCCTCATTGCGGGTTTGCGTTTCAAGGGTGCAACCCAAATGGTATTTGACATCTCCCAGCAGGGTTTCCTCCGCATACGCTTTTCCCTCAAATTCACTGAAAATCTTCCGGTAGGGTTTGCGTAAAATGTTTCCCAGTACATTTAAGCGCCCACGATGGGCCATGCCAATCACATATTCCTTGATGCCAAGACCGCCCCCCTTTTCAATCACCGCATCCAGCGCCGGGATAAGCGTTTCACATCCTTCCAGCGAGAACCGTTTTTGGCCCGGGAAACGTTTTCTTACAAAGTGCTCAAAGCCAACTGCTTCAATCAGCTTTGTCAGTATTTGTTTTTTCTTGGTAAGATCAAAACGGGGTGTGTTTTTTACCCGTTCCATCCGGTGCTTAAGCCATTCGGTGATTTCCGGGGTGCGAATATACATGTATTCGGCACCAATGCTCTGACAATAGGTCTGCTGAAGATGGCCGATGATGTTTCTCAGGGTGGTTTTTCCGATACCCAGCTCGCTGCCGGCCTGGAAACGTGTTTCCAGATCCTTGTCATGAAGCGAGAAATTTTGATGATCAAGGCTGGGGAAGTACCTCCTGCGCGAACGGACCGGGTTTGTTTTGGTAAAAAGATGACCGCGCTCGCGATAAGCGTTGATCAGGTTGATCACATTAAATTCATTACGAAAAACCCCGGCCTCCTGCGGGGGAGCACTGTCAGCATCCGGGTAACGCTCCCGGGCAAAAGCAAAACCGTCAAAGAAATGACGCCAGTCATCCGGAATGCTTTCCGGATCTTTTAAATAATCACTGTACATGGCCTCCAGCGTGGAACCATCCATATTTCCAAGATACGTGAATCTGTCCATTATAACTTCTTTTTTATCCGCATTTTGTTGCCCTGAATGCCTGCCGATGAAAATGTAATATGCATCCTGCTCTCAGATTTTTGCTTCGCGTCATTACGCTTCGCTGT
>CAYMDX010000145.1:0-6245 GCA_964389125.1 uncultured Bacteroidales bacterium | reverse complement strand
ACTGTTCACTGTTCACTGTTTACTGTTCACCGGTCATCATGCGGAGTCCCTGATCTTGAGAAAGGCCGGAAGTACCTTCGACTGTGCCGGTTCATTGCTTTCGCCGGTGAGTCTGCTGACGAGCATTCGGGCAGCTTCCCGGCCCATATCATAGCCACGCTGTTCCACGGTGGTGAGGGCAGGCCGCACTAATTTAGCAACAGGGTCATCACCAAACCCGGCTACGGCAATCCGGCCCGGAATATCATATCCATGCTCCTGCAAGAGTTGCATGGCAGCAATAGCGGTAAAATCGTTAACGGCAAATATGCCATCAATGCTGTCGGCCATGGATAAAAGCTTA
Organism: uncultured Bacteroidales bacterium; assembly: GCA_964389125.1. Taxonomy (GTDB): domain Bacteria; phylum Bacteroidota; class Bacteroidia; order Bacteroidales; family UBA7960; genus PUPG01. Next base: position 5,902 of record CAYMDX010000145.1, on the reverse strand, counting down.
TTCTTATTCAGCGCAACCTTGTCCGGAGTATCACATCGCAGCACCAACTCATCACGATAAGGAATATCGTGATCATGAAGGGCCTGGTTATATCCCTGGTAGCGCTGACCGGCGACATTCAAATGCCGTGGGCCGGCAAGATGCAGAATTTGTTTGCACCCGCGTTTCACTAAATGTGTCACCAACATGCGGGCACCCGCGAAATCATTGGTAGTGACCCGGTCAGATTTGATGTCGTCAGAAACCCTGTCAAAAAACACAATGGGCAACCCGTTATCCATCATTCGCTGGAAGTGGCTGTGATCCAACGTGCTTTTACCGACTGATACCAGCAGCCCGTCAACACGGTGGTCCGACAATGCCTGCAGGTTGATGACTTCCCTTAGATAGTCTTCATTTGACTGGCAGATCATCACCCGGTAACCCATGCCGTATGCCAGGTCTTCAATACCGCTGATAACGGAGGAGAAGAAATGGTGAACAATCTCGGGAGTAATCACCCCTATTGTCATGGATACCTGACTTTTCAGGCCCAGTGCCATAACATTCGGACGGTAATGCACCTTTGCAGCGTACTCCTGAATCTTTTTACAAGTCTCTTTCTTAATGTCAGGATGGTTCTTCAAAGCGCGAGAGACGGTAGACGCTGACACATCCAATGCTTTTGCAATATCGTGAATGGATACCGGCGTATGTTTTGTCATCGGATTATATATAAAAAACGTTCATATTCAAAGTTCGGAAAAAACAAAGATCGGACAAAAAATGTTATACTAGTATATTTTTCATTTGTATGCTGTCAAGTTACAAAAAAACTACATGCAAACGATTGCGGTAACGATTGCATTCCTAAAGCCGAAAAAAGCTGGTATTCAACGTTAAAAGACGTAAATAGTTTCTAATTTTTATTAACTTTGTATAAGCAACACAACAACAATACAATTTTATTTATTAAGTGTAACTCTTAACTCAGAGACAATATGAGAAAATTATTCAAACAAATGTTGCCATTGCTGATGGTATTGATCACCGCTGCTACAGCAATCGGGCAAGAAGGAACAGTGGCCGGGGTAGTCACTGACCGGGAGACCGGCGAGACGCTTCCCGGCGCAAACATTGTGATTGAGGGAACGACCAGAGGGACCGTCACCGACATGAACGGTGAATACACCCTCCAGGCACCAGCGGGAGAAGTATCTCTTGAAGCCAGTTTTATCGGTTATGACCCAATGGTTCAAAGCGTTGTGGTAGAAGCCGACGAAACTGTCACATTGGACTTCCCGCTGGCAGCCGATGTAGAACTTCTTGACGAGTTCGTGATCATCGGTTACGGGGTCCAGTCACGCGAAGATGCGACGGGTTCCGTTTCTGTCGTGGACGACAGGGACTTCAACCTGGGTAACATAACCACACCAGGGGAGCTGCTTCGCGGTAAGATGTCGGGTGTACAAATTACCTCAGCCGGCGGAGCACCAGGAAGTGGCGAAACCATACGTATCAGGGGTGGTTCGTCCCTGTCTGCCGACAACGACCCACTGATCGTGATCGATGGTGTGCCTATTGAAGGTGAAGGTGTTCCGGGCCTGAGAAACCCGTTGTCAACCATTAATCCTGAGGACATTGAGTCGTTCACCGTATTAAAAGATGCCTCGGCTACAGCCATTTACGGTTCCAGGGCATCCAACGGGGTGATCATGATCACCACAAAAAGTGGCGATAAAGATCAACCCATGCGCATTCAATATTCAGGAAATTTTAGTCTTTCCTCCAATATCAGGACGGTAGACGTGCTGAATGCCGACGAGCATCGCAGCATCATCGAAGAACGATACGGTCATCGTGACGATGTTATGGAGATGCTTGGTGATCATAGCACCGACTGGCAGGAGCAAATTTTCCAGGATGCCATTGCACACGAACACTCCGTGAGCGCTTCAGGTGGTTACAGAGATATCCCATACCGCGTATCGTTAAGCTATAAATCAGAAGAGGGTGTACTGAAAAGAGACCAGATGGACAGGGCATCCATGGCCATCAATCTAAATCCGACAATGCTCGACGACCACCTGACGATGAACATCAACGTACGTGGTTCGAATATCGAAAACCAGTTTGCCAACGAAGGCGCTATCGGCGCTGCGGTTATGTTTGATCCCACCAAACCGGTGATGGATGAAAACAGCATATTTGGAGGCTACTATACCTGGGAGGAAGATAACGTTCCCAAAGGTGTTGCTACCGACAATCCGGTTGCGCTTTTGGATCTGACCAATAATGAGTCAACCGTAAACAGGCTGATCAGCAACGCTGAGATAAACTACGACCTTCACTGGTTTCCTGACCTCACAGCCAACATCAACGTGGCTTATGACCACTATTCCTCTGATGGCACTAACTACACCCCGGATTATGCTGCCTGGGCATACGTTTCAGGTGGTTCCGAAGGTGTATACGATCAGACAAGAACAAACAGCCTGTTCGATTTTTACCTGAACTATGATACGGAGCTTTCCGGCATTGACAGCCGCCTGGACCTCATGGCAGGTTATTCCTGGCAGCACTTTTGGCAGGAAGGCTCTTCGTATGCAACCAACATCGAAGGCAACATGGCCGGTACAGACTTTAGGGTGTTTGAGGATCTCGAGTATGAAGAAGAACATTATCTCATTTCATTCTTCGGCCGTATGAACTATCACCTGATGGATCGTTACTCCTTTACAGCCACCCTGAGAAATGACCATACATCGCGTTTCTCCCCAGACACACGTTCAGGTCTGTTCCCCTCAGCCGCTGTTGCGTGGCGGATTGACCAGGAGTCATTCATGGACAGGCTTGACTTCTTTAACGAGTTGAAGTTAAGGGCCAGCTACGGGGTTACCGGCCAACAAAATATTACCGGTGACCTTTATCCATATCTGGCACGTTATACCCGCAGCCGCGAAGGCGCAAGCTATCAGTTCGGACTGAACAACTTTATGACTACCTACCGGCCCGAAGGATACGACATTGATATCAAATGGGAAGAAACAACCACTTACAATGCCGGTATCGATTATGCCCTTTTTGAAGACAGGTATTATGGTACACTGGACATTTACTTCCGCGAAACAGAAGACCTGATCAACTTTATTCCGATTCCTGCCGGAACAAACCTCACCAACTTTATTCTGACAAACATTGGAAGTATGGAAAACAGAGGGTTAGAGTTCAGCATCTTTACCCGTCCCATTGTCCGGGATGACCTTCGTTGGGAGCTGGGCTTTAACTTCACCTACAATGAGCGTGAGATCACCAAACTCACCGTCGTCGATGATCCGACCTATATAGGAGTAGAGACCGGCGGCATAGAAGGCGGGGTAGGAAACACTGCACAGATGCACAGCGTCGGACAAACACCATCTGCTTTCTATGTATATGAACAGGTATACGATGAAGATGGCAACCCGATAGAAGGACTATACGTTGATCAGAACGGTGACGGTGAAATTACTGCCGCTGACCTGCGTCACCATAAAAGTCCGATGCCATCCTATTACCTGGGTATCAACTCTAGCATAGAGTATGAAAACTGGACATTCTCGTTTGCAGGACGTGCCAACTTCGACAACTACGTTTACAACAACGTCAGCTCCATGAATGGCGAGCTCAGCCGGCTGTATCGTCCGGAAGGACCTTATCTGAGTAATATTACGGCCAACGCGCCAGACATCGGATTCAACCAGGCACGTTACCTGTCAGACTTTTATATCCAGGATGGCACATTCTTCAAAATGGACCACATCACCCTGGGTTATGACTTCCTTGACGTGATGGCTACAGGCGCTAACCTGAGGGTATCAGGTACCGTTCAGAATCCTTTCATGATAACCAATTACGACGGGCTTGACCCGGAGATCCAAAACGGTATAGACAGTAATATCTATCCCCGTCCAAGGGTATTTGTGCTCAACGTCAATCTTCAAATTTAATTAACCCATAATATAGACCATTATGAAACGAATCAAATATTTAAGCATCATATCAGCAGCATTTATTTTCGTATTGGCTTCCTGCATGGATGATCTGGACACCAGACCTTTGGATGATACGGAAACCACTGCTGCCGACCTTTACGATGATCCGGAAGCCTACGGCCAGGTATTGGCGAAGCTGTATGCCGGATTGGCCGTCACCGGACAGGAAGGTCCTGCCGGTAATGCTGATATCGCTGGTATCGACGAAGGTTTTAGTCAATACCTCCGAATGCAGTTTTATCACCAGTCCATGTCAACCGACGAAGCGGTTGTCGGCTGGGATGACCAGACAATTTTAGACTTTGTTTATCAGAGTTGGACAGCAAGTGACGTATTCACTTCTGCCATGTACTATCGTATTTATTACCAGATCTCCCTGGCCAACGAATTTATTCGCGAAGCCAGTGAAGACAAACTGGATGACCGTGGCATCACGGGCGACATGCGTGAGGAAGTCAGGCTATACCGCGCAGAAGCACGATTCCTCCGTGCATTAAGCTACTGGCAGGCGCTCGACATGTTCAGGAGCGTACCTTTCGTCACCGAAGAAGATCCAATCGGCGCATTCCTTCCAGAACAAATCGGACCGGAAGGTCTGTTTGAGTACCTGGAAAATGAGTTGACAGAAATTATCCCGCTGATGCATGAGCCACTTGCCAGCGAATACGGCCGTGTCGACAAAGGCGCCGCCTGGATGCTGCTGGCCAAGCTATACATGAATGCAGGAGTATACACCGGGCAAGCAAGATACAGCGATGCCCTACCCTATGTGAATGACATTATCAATGCGGGCTATTCGCTTGAAGAAGAGTATGAGTATCTGTTCATGGCGGACAACTACCTCAGCGATAATGAGATTATCATGCGGGTGCCCTATCATGGCATTGAAACACAGACCTATGGCGGCACCACCTTCCTTATCAAAGCATCTATTGGTGGTGACATGAGTGTTGCCGATTATGGTGTCGATGACGGATGGGGTGGTTTGCGCACCACACCAGAGTTTGTAAACCTCTTTGAAGAAGGTGACGGACGTGCCATGTTCTTTACCGAAGGACAATCAATGGAAATAACAGACCTAAACGACTTCCAGACTGGCTATGCGGTTGAGAAGTTCAGCAACCTGGACAGAGACGGAAACCCCGGTTCCAACCTGGAATTTGTTGACACCGACTTCCCCGTTTTCCGTCTGGCAGACGCCTATCTTATGTATGCTGAGATCGTAGCCAGAGATGCCGGCGGCGATGAGGCCAATGCAGTGAATTACGTGAACCAGCTCAGGGAAAGGGCTTTCGGCGACAACTCCGGAAATATCAACGGCAATGACCTGACCCTTGATTTCATCCTGAATGAACGCGGACGCGAGCTTTACTGGGAAGGCCACAGAAGGACCGACCTGGTACGTTTTGATCAATTTGCCGGCGACGCCTATATCTGGTCATGGAAAGGCGAAGCTCGTGACGGCCTGGCTACTGATGAAAAATTCAACGTCTTTCCGATTCCGGATTCCGACATTACAGCCAATCCAAACCTGACGCAAAATCCGGGATATTAAAATAAGGTATGTATCCAATGATGCCGGCCGGCTCATCAATCGGCCGGTATCATGTTCAAATAAAAAACAATATTATGAAAAGAATAGCCATAATTATCGCAGTCATTTTGGGAATCAGCATGCTGCATTCCTGTGAGAAAGACGATAAAGAACCGGTCCTGAAGATGGATGACGCAGATGGGCCGGTGATGACAAACCCCGATAGCGGCGAATCCTACACACTCACCGAAGAGGAAGAAGAAAACGAACTGTTTGCCTTTGAATGGAGTGCCGCTGACTACAAAGAAGGAGGTCTGCCCGAAACACGTTACTTGCTTCAGGCAGTATTTTCCGA
>CAYMDX010000144.1:2600-6256 GCA_964389125.1 uncultured Bacteroidales bacterium | reverse complement strand
ATTCGGTCAGAAAAGTTGAATGTCTGCTCCGTAGAGGATTGCCATGGCAATAACTCCGGTCATCAGTCCCATGATGATCACGGGGATGATATTCTTTTTCAGCAGTTCACCTTCGGCACCGACAAGGCCTACGGTGGCACAGGCTGCGATGATGTTGTGCACGCCAATCATGTTCCCTATGCCACCCCCCATATTCTGGAGGCTTACGACAATGATGCGTGAAATGCCGGTTTGTTCAGCCACGGCATACTGAAACAGGGAGAACAACATGTTTGAGACGGCATTGGAGCCGGCCATGAACGTTCCCAGTGCACCGACAAAAGGGCTTACCATGGGCCAGCCTGCGCCTGTCTGACCGGCAATAAACTGAGCCATGGCCAGTGGCATACTGATCAGGTCGCCGGGATTGTTGCCCGATTGCATCATCAGGCGGATCATGGGTACGGCAAAGAAGAGGGCAATGGCCGGGCCGCGAACCCGTTGCAGGGATTCTGCCCAGGCAATCCGGACCTGTTTTTTATTCATCCCGAACAGCAAAATGCTTACCAATGCTATAAACATGAATGGAAAAATTCCCGGATTAAATAAAGGTTCCCATTCGGTGACGACCTGGGTGCCGAGGAGGTTTTCTGCGCTCAGGCTGACGGATGTAAGCCATTGTTGAAATGGCAAAAAGCGAACCCTGGTGGCAATAAGCAGCAGACCGATCAATGCATAGGGAAGCCAGGCTTTTGGAAGGGAAATCCTTTTTGGCTTTGTGTCAGCCTCAACGCGTATAGCGCCCATCCAGCTTGATTTCCAGGTGCTGCGATCAGGAAAATCCCATTTCTCTTTGGGAACCAGAAAGCCCGCTTTTGTTGCCGGTATCAGGATCAACATGCCGGCTAACCCCCCTATGATGCTCGGAAACTCCGGCCCCAGAAAACGCGCAACCAACACGTAAGGGATCACAAAGCTCAGTCCGGCAAACAGCGCATAAGGCCAGATGGCCAGGCCTTGCCGAACGCTTTTCTTCGCCCCGAAAAAACGGGTCAGCATTGCTGACATGATCAGCGGTACAAACACCCCGGGAATCAAGTGCAGCAGTGCTGTCCAAACCCCTGTTTGCTGGATGAAAGCCTCATAGGTCATACCAGCTTCGGCGATACTGTTCTGGATCTCCGGCAGGTTTAAAGAGCTTCCAACGCCGATAAGTGTGGGTGTTCCAACGGCTCCGAATGACACAGAGGTGGTGTTGGCAATGAGTGCAACCATAACCGCTGCCAGGGCCGGAAACCCCAGGGAGAGCAGCAGGGGAGCAGCCAGTGCTGCAGGAGTGCCAAAGCCTGCGGCACCTTCAATAAAACTGCCGAACAGCCAGGCAACGATGATAGCCTGAATGCGTTTGTCAGGCGATATGCTGGTAAAGCCCCTGTTGATCACGGCAATGGCCCCGCTTTCCCGTAAGGTGAACAATACGGCAAGGGCGCCGAGAACGATGAACAAGATGTTTATCGCTATAACAAGTCCGTTGGCGATCGAAGCCGCTATCCAGTTCACCGGCATCCCCCAGACAAACAGGGAGAACACCAGGGTGATAACAAATGATACCGGCATGGCCCGCGTGGCAGGCCAACGAAATCCCACCATCAGAATAAATATGGTAAGAATGGGAATAAATGCCAGGAGTGCAAGTAGTCCGTCAGACATAAAAACAATTCATCGGTTTTAAAGTCATATTTATTACATGATAATTTAAACAATAAGTTATCTGGTTTTGTTTGCTTATATAGATAAACCAAATCCATATGTTATGGCAAGAATTGCTTTTTTCTCCACGAAATTTCATGACCGCCAATTTTTCGAGAATCAGAGCGGTAAACATCAGTTTGAATTTTTTGAAACCCGTTTGAAATCCAATACGGTTCAGCTGGCCAAGGGTTTTGACGGTGTCTGTGTGTTTGTGAACGACCGGGTCAATGCTGACGTATTAAAAAAATTGTCCGAAATAAACGTAAGGCTTGTTGCTTTGCGATGTGCCGGCTTTAACAATGTTGATTTGGAAGCGGCTGAGAAATACCAGGTTCGTGTTATGCGGGTTCCTGCCTACTCGCCCGAAGCCGTTGCCGAACATGCCATAGCGCTGATCATGACCATGGCACGGAAAACCCACAAGGCCTATGTCAGGGTAAGAGAGGGTAATTTTTCCCTGGAAAGGCTCACCGGCTTTAACATCAATGGCAAGACCATCGGGGTGATTGGTACCGGAAAGATTGGCCAGGCATTCATACGGATTGTTCATGGTTTTGGTGCAAAGGCAATTGCCTATGATAAATATCCCAATGACGACATGAAGCAGCTTGGGGTGACCTATATGGACTTTGAGGACGTGCTTTCCCAAAGTGACATTCTCAGTCTGCACTGTCCGCTGACTCCGGAAACGCATCATCTGATCAATGCCGATACACTGAAAACCATGAAGCAGGGTGCCATGCTGGTCAACACCAGCCGCGGCAAACTGGTTGATACCGCCTCTGTTATCGACTCCCTTAAAGAAGATCACCTGGGGTCTCTGGCGATTGATGTATATGAACAGGAAGAAAAACTATTCTTCCGCGATTTGTCGGAACTGATCATCCGGGATGATCAGATTGCCAGACTCATGCTGTTCCCCAATGTGCTCATCACCTCCCACCAGGGCTTTTTTACCAAAGAAAGCCTGGAAGAAATCACGCGTATTACCCTGCAAAACATTGAAGACTTTATGGCAGGCAGGGACAGCAAAAACGAAGTGAGCTGTCAGCTGTTGAGTGATTGTAAATAAATGCAGAAATAAAACCCACAGCCTGTTCTTTTTTCCTGTCCTGAATTATGAACAAAACATGCTGTTGAATTGAATTCCTGTCCCGCCCATGCGGGAAAGCTTCACTAAGTTTATGAATTAATCACGTTATGTGTTACTCGGTTGCTTTTCGGGAAAAGAAGCTTAACAAGCTGGCGGAGCGTTACCGGCAGGTTCTTCCGCCGGCGTGGCGCGAACAGTTGTCGGATGAGCAGCTAACCGGTGAACTGCCGTCATACTATTTTGTGAGTGGCTTTTCGCATCCGGCTTTGCCCGTCATTTCGGCTGAAGGCATTGCCTTCTCCCATTGGGGACTTATACCGCATTGGGTTAAAGATGATCAGACGGCCGGAAAGTTGCGCAAGGGCACCCTCAATGCTGTTGGCGAGACGGTTTTTGAAAAGCCTTCCTTTCGGAAAAGCATTCGCACCCGCCGTGGCCTGCTTGGCATCAATGGATTTTTTGAATGGCGGGCCTTTCAGAACAAAAAGTATCCTTACTTCATCTATCCGGCGAACGGGGAGCTCTTTTCGCTGGGCTGTCTCTACGACCGTTGGACGGATACATCAACCGGGGAGATCCTGCATACCTTTAGCATTATAACGACAGAGGCCAACCCCATCATGTCTCAGATTCACAATAAGAAAAAGCGAATGCCGCTGATCATTCATCCGGAAGATACCAAAAACTGGGTAGATCCGGCTACCACTCTTCAGACTGTTGCCGGGTTGATCCGGCCGTTCGACCAGTCGCATATGCAGGCCCATCCTGTCTCGCGCAAACTGAATTATACCCGTGAGGAGCGCAACACGCCGGAAGCTGTTCAGCGTGTTTC
>CAYMDX010000144.1:0-2500 GCA_964389125.1 uncultured Bacteroidales bacterium | reverse complement strand
GGGTCAAATACATAAAAACTACTGGTTATCGACTGGTCGCCGCTGGCCATCATGTGTGGCGGTCTCTCCTGATAGCTAATAAAATCGGGGATGCCGCTGTCGTCATGGACATTCAGGTGAAGGTTAATGGCGCGTCCGGGCGTGGTATAGAATTTTAGCCGGATGCCTTCTTCGGGCGGGGCGTAGTAGGTAAACCGGTACCAGTCCTCGTTCCCGTATGTCTGTAGCTTGTGTTTCTCAAGGTGGCTCACCTGGACGGCCAAATCCTGTTCGTCATTCTGAATATAGAACGTCATGCGCGAACTCTGTCGTTCCGGTTTTACATGCAGCTGCAGCATCCGTTCTCCATAGGCTATGCTGTCGGCCAGCACTTCTATGGTGGGGGCAGTCAGATTGCGGGCACTGCTTTGTGCAGCCGGCACGCTCCTGTCGTGAAGCGGGATAAACCATTCGAGCGGAATGTTGTCCGGGTTTTCGGTTAAAAACTGCGTTGTCCATGCATCCGGCTCCTTTGCCAGACTTAGCCAGTAGGAAGCCTCTCTGTCGACATCCGTGGCGTAGATGATATGGTTTTGTTTGCGATGACGTTCGTCGTAGTCAAGGTTGGTGGTGTTTATCCAAACAAGAAAGAGGCCGGCAAGGAAAATGATTCCCGGGAGGAGCCAGGGCTTGTTGCGGGAAATAAGGTAGAGGTGGGGGATAAGCAGCGCCGTCATAAGTCCCGCTACGGTCATGGTTATGCCTGCCTGCTCCAGGCCCATCGACAGCTGGAACAGCTTCATCAACTGCGGAAACCAGATCAGTACCGGGATTGCAAAAATTAGTAACAATATCCAGAATAACGGCCGGTCGAATGCCGCAGGTTTGCGTAAAACAGAGATACATAGCGGCACCAGGCTGAACAGCAGGGGCCATGTAAACAGGTAACTTACGCCCGGAAGAGAAAAACCGGTGGCTACCATCAGGATAGTCCACAGGGCGATGGCTCCGGCGGGCAATTCCCAGATATAAGCGGGCTTGCGATGGACAAACCATAGCCAGGCACTTGCCGCAATGCCGATGATGACGGTCAGGAACGATAGTCCACCGCCAAACCATTGCAGCACCAGCACCATGATCAACAACAAGAGTATCTGCCAGAATCGTACACCTTTTATCAGGATATAAAAATAGAATGTCGAAAGGGCGACTGCCAGCAGGGAAAAGCCAATGAGAATCCCCTGTTGATGATATTCTATCAGCCGGTAGCTTTCAGCTGGATATGCCGCTGCGATGATGTGTTGTAAAGCATCAAATACTGCAAAAAGCATCCCCAGGTAGATGACTACAGCCAGGAAGCCGAATAGCAGTCTGAGGGGTCTGATCCGCTCACGGTAGATACCTGCGGCGATGATCACGCCGGCGATCAGCATGATCAATATGGTAATCGCCGGCACGCGGCTGAAGGGATAGGAGGCAAAGCCGTATCTGACGGTGTTAAAATAGACCGCATTGTCTGTTCCCCTGGGGGTGAAAGCGGTATTTCCGAGATGCAGGGCCAGTGCGGCGGCATGCGAGCCGTGATGCTGGATTGACCGCAGGTCGGTATTTTCGATATTGTCCCCACCGGTATGGTAGTCAAAACTGTTGCCGATATACGCAAAGTTTAATCCCTGGTAGCCTTTCTGTTTAAACACGTCATAGTCAGTGGCATTCGGCATGCGTTTGTAAATTTCAACGCTTATCGACTGGCCGGCGGGGTAGGGCACCGCCCTGGCAAACTCCCTGATAATGTTCAGGTTGTTTTCTCCCGTTTCGAACAAGAGGCTTTGGCCGGTGGTTCCCATCGCTTCCAGGTTAACCACGAGATCAACGTCACTGGCCCATCTGTGTTCCTTCATAAATGCCTGGGCGCCCAGCAGGCCTACCTCTTCGCCATCCGGGAAGAAGAAGATCAGGTCGTTCCCGAGAGGCGGATGGTGTTGCAACATGCGGATAAGCTCCAGCATGGTGACCACGGCAGCTCCGTTATCCGACGCACCCGGTGCATCGCGTACGGTGTCGTAATGACCCATAAACAGGATCGTTTGTCCGTTCCCTTTTCCGGGGAGCCTGGCAAGGATGTTCTCCAGGGAGGCTGCCCGCTGTGCATAGTATAGCTCGGTTTGATGGAGCTCCGGCTCAAGATCCATGACTTCCAGCAGGTCCATTATATAGTCCCGTACCGCTTCATTGGCAGGTGTTCCGATGGGGTTTGGTTCAGCGGCAATGTTTGGCAGGTGGCGCGCGGCCCGCTCGGCTGAAAAAAGGCTGTCAGGCGCATCAGCCGGGATAACCTTCGGTGGATGGCTCAGCCGGATACCAAAAAATACAATGAAAAGGATCCCAAGGGTTATGAGCAGTGCTTCCTTTTTCGGAATCAGGATACCGGTAAGTTTGTTTCGCATCTGTTTATATTTGCGTTACTATTAGTAATTCAATGTTTTGTAGCTCTATAGCTTTATCCAGGAAGAAGGTAGAA
>CAYMDX010000143.1:0-6269 GCA_964389125.1 uncultured Bacteroidales bacterium | reverse complement strand
ACCGAACAAATGACAGCAAAACAAACAACAGCGTTGTAAGAAACTAACAATCCAGATGGCAAAAAAGAAGTATTATACGGTATGGCGTGGTCATGAAACGGGAGTTTTTAACAGCTGGGAGGAATGCCGCCAGGCCGTAGAGGGTTACCAGGGAGCTATATACAAGTCATTTCCCACGGAAGAGCAGGCCTGGGAGGCTTTTGAAGGAAATTATGCGGATTACCTTGGCAAGGACAAGCACCAGAGCAGCCTCTCTGCTGAAGCCCTCAGGAAGATCGGGCAGCCGGTGATGGAGAGCATCGCGGTAGATGCCGCCTGCAACAGCGTGACGGGAGAGATGGAATACCAGGGGGTCGAGACCAAAACCGGCGCGCAGCTATTCAAGAAAGGACCTTTTGCCAAAGGATCCAATAACATCGGAGAGTTTCTGGCAATTGTACATGCCCTGGCATGGTGTAAAAAGCATACTATTAATCTGCCGATTTACACAGACTCCCAAACGGCGTTGACCTGGGTACGAAAGAAGAAGGCCAATACGAAGGTGCAGGCCTGTGCAGAAAATCGCAAGCTCCTGGAGCTTGTCAGGCGGGCGGAAGAATGGCTGAAAAACAACAGCTGGAAAAACAAACTACTCAAATGGGAAACAGAGGCCTGGGGCGAGATCCCGGCGGATTTTGGCCGGAAATAACCGTATACATCAGCAAAACGTCCATCCGTTGCGGTGACTTCACGCCAGCGGAGAGATCAGCAGCCGTATGGCTATCACAGCATCGCCTTATTCATAAAATTTGATGTCTTTGACATTAAGTTGAAGGCTTATCCGGCCGTTCCAGCTGTTTTCTTCAATCTGAAAAGCAATATCAAAGTACTTACTGTTTTGCATTTTGGAAAGATGGTGCCCCTGTTGAAAGGCGATGGCGGGGAGTTCCACCTTGCTGTAGCCTGGTTGTCTGACTTTAAACTTCAGGTGTTTTTCGCCTACCACGCGCACCCGACCGTTTGCGACACATTGCCTGCAAACAAACACCGGGTTGGCGTTTCCTGGCCCAAAAGGGGCAAACTGTTTGAGCACGCGGTAGAACTTACCAACGATGGCGTTGAGTTTTATTTCCGAGTGAACTTCGATTTGCGGAACCAGCATTTCATCGGTGATGGTCTCTTCGACCACCTGGGTAAACTTATCGATGAAGGCGTCCAGGTTTTCGGGCCTAAGGCTTAGGCCGGCTGCATACTTGTGGCCGCCGAAGTGTTCGAGCAGGTCGCTGCAGGCGTCGATGGCATTATACACATCAAAGTCCTTGACTGATCGGGCCGACCCTGTGATGAGGCCATTGGACGCGGTAAAAACGATTGTGGGACGATAGTGGGTTTCAATCAGGCGGGAAGCGACAATGCCGATAACACCCTTGTGCCAGCCCTCGTCAAACAGCACGGTGGACTTACTGCCTTCGGACAGCGGATTGTTGGCGATCTTATCCATGGCCTGACGGGTGATATCGGTATCCAGGCCACGGCGTTCGGTATTGTTGTCGCTAATATCGATACTCAGCTGGTGGGTATCCCGCATATCCTGGCAGACAAGAAGGTCGACCGCTTTCCTGCCGCTTTTGATACGTCCGGCAGCATTGATCTTCGGGCCGATCAGAAACATGAGGTCACTGATGTGGATCTCCCGTGTGAAGACGGTCGTGCCATCGGCCTGGGCTTTACGGAACACATTGCTGTAAAACAGGATAGACTCAAGTCCTGAACGTGGTGACAGGTTCAGCTGTTTCAGACCGTAATAGGCCAGAAGGCGGTTCTCGCCGGTGATGGGAACCACGTCGGCAGCGATACTTACAACGACCAGATCGAGAAGCTTTTCAAGGCCATCAAACGGGAGCTTTCTTTTCTGATAAAAAGCTTGTGCCAGCTTAAACCCGAGGCCACAGCCCGACAACTCTTTATACGGATACGGACAATCTTCCTGCTTGGGGTCAATGACGGCTGTAGCTTCAAGTGGTTCAGCACCCGGGCGATGGTGGTCGATAACAATATAGTCGAGCCCCTTGCCCCTGGCGTAACCAATCTGGTCATGCGCCTTAATACCACAATCCAGCGAAATGATCAGGTCAACACCTGTCTCTACAGCATAATCAATGCTATCATACGAAATGCCATAGCCTTCCTTATAGCGATCGGGGATATAATAATCCAGGTTATCATGAAAATCCTTCAGGAAATCATAAACCAGCGCAACCGCTGTTGTGCCGTCCACATCATAATCGCCATAAATCAATATGCGTTTATTCTGGTCTATTGCCTGCTCAATGAAGCTAATAGCCAGTTCCATATTTTTTAGTAAATAAGGGTCGTGCAGCTTGTCTAAAGAAGGCCGGAAAAAATCATATGCTTCCGCATAGGAACGGATGCCTCTCTGCGCCAGCAAGCGGGCCAGGGTGACATCTATTTTCAGGGTGGTGGCAAGCTTTTCAACGACATCCTTATGTTCATCATCCCTTGTAAGCACCCACCGTTTTCGCACCATTTCTTTTTTTCTGTAAATATAAGAAAAAAAAAGGCAGGGTTGGGGTCAGTTTTTGGTAACGATCGTTATACGGTTGTCACGTACATGTACCACCCCGCCTGTAATAGAAATATTAACCATGTTGTGCTGATTATCAATGATTTTCATCTTTCCAGACCCCAGCAGTGCAACAATGGGAGCATGATTTTCCAGTACTTCAAACGACCCCATCTCACCGGGCATTTGTACCAGGTTAACATGGCCTTTGTATTGCATCTCTTCGGGACTGATGACTTCAAGGAACATGGCAGGTTTTATTTCTGGTTATCATTGGCAGGCTCTTTGCCCCTTTGTTCTACTTCATCTATCGTGCCTGCCATGTTAAAGGCCGTTTCGGGATAATCATCCATATGTCCTTCGAGAATGGTGGAAAAGCCACGTATCGTTTCTTCCATCGAAACAAAGGCTCCTTCCTTGCCTGTATACTGTTCAGCCACAGAGAACGGCTGACTCAGGAACCGCTGCACCTTTCTGGCCCGTTTTACCACTATCTGATCTTCTTCTGAAAGCTCTTCCATTCCAAGAATGGCAATGATATCCTGAAGTTCTTTATAGCGCTGCAGGATGGCTTTCACGTCCTGTGCCACCTTGTAATGCTTTTCACCAACTATTTCCGGTGACAGCAAGCGGGAGGAGGAGTCGAGCGGCTCCACGGAGGGGTATATGCCGAGTTCAAAGATTTTGCGGCTAAGCACGGTGGTTGCATCAAGGTGTGCAAAGGTGGTAGCGGGTGCCGGGTCGGTAAGGTCGTCTGCAGGGACATAGATCGCCTGAACAGAGGTAATGGAGCCCCTCTGTGTTGAACTAATCCTTTCCTGCAGGATACCCATTTCCGTAGCCAGCGTTGGCTGATAGCCCACCGCAGAGGGCATGCGTCCCAACAGGGCGGATACCTCTGAGCCGGCCTGGGTAAAACGGAAGATATTATCAATAAAGAACAGGATGTCGTTCCCTTTTCCTTGTGGGTCACCATCCCGGAAATATTCGGCCATGGCAAGTCCGGAGAGTGCCACCCTGGCCCTGGCACCCGGTGGCTCATTCATTTGGCCAAACACCAGTGTGGCATTTGACGTCGCCAGTGCCTCCCGGTCAACCAACGAGAGATCCCATTGCCCCTTCTTCATGGATTCAACGAAAGCATCCCCGTAATTGATGACACCAGACTCGATCATTTCCCGCAGCAGGTCATTCCCTTCCCTGGTGCGCTCGCCAACGCCGGCAAAGACACTCATACCCTGGTATTCTTTCGCAATGTTGTTGATGAGCTCCATGATAAGGATGGTCTTTCCGACGCCGGCCCCGCCAAAAAGGCCAATCTTACCACCCCTGGGATATGGGGTAAGCAGGTCAACCACCTTGATGCCGGTATGCATGATCTCGTCGCCGGTTTTCAGCTGTTCGTATTTGGGCGGATCCTTGTGGATGTCATAGCGCCTTTCTGTTTGCACAGCGCCAAGCCCGTCTATCGTTTCGCCGTTCACATTAAACACCCTGCCACGTACCTCCTCGCCGGCCGGCATCGTTATCGGTCCGCCGGTTCTTTTGACGGTCATCCCCCGGGCAACACCATCCGTTGCATCCATGGCAATGGCCCGAACGGTATCTTCGCCAAGGTGTTGCTGTGCTTCTAGCACAATGCGATGCCCTTCTTCATTCTCCACCTCGAGGGCTTCATATATATCCGGAAGACTTTTCCGGTCATCAAACACAACATCCACCACAGGACCGATGACCTGTGCCACTTTCCCTGCTTTGTCAGGATCTTTACTCATATCATCTGAATTTTTTCCGCCAGCTGTCCGTCTACAAAACGGGGTCAACAGGAAAGCAAGAGGTAAAAACCACCTGTCCGTGTCGGCCGGAATGTTTTCCCAGCCGGTGTCCCTGGCAACTTAATGTCCCACCGAACAACTGCTATACGAATGTACAATTTTTTCACAGGAGATGCCTGTTCCTGACCCGATATATTTTATATCTTTACTTTTTTCAACGTCTTTGCGAATATATCATTGTATATGATAAAAGAAAGGGTTCAAAACATGGGCGGCGAATTCATCGCGGAGGAGCAGCTATTGG
This sequence comes from uncultured Bacteroidales bacterium, assembly GCA_964389125.1. Lineage (GTDB taxonomy): Bacteria > Bacteroidota > Bacteroidia > Bacteroidales > UBA7960 > PUPG01. Next base: position 1,627 of record CAYMDX010000143.1, on the reverse strand, counting down.
AATCTTCGGGTTTTCAGGCATGCGTGTTATCTTTTTTTGATGGGATGACCGCACACCATCAACAAATTCTATCCCATGCACTTCACATAACCAATAGCAGGAGAGACGACATCCTGGTTATTCTTTGTTATGAAAAAGATATATCCGTTACAGGTACGCGGGAAGCTTCACCATGTCTTTTATCCCTGCATGAGCGGGTTGCCCTGCTTAAGGCTATGGGATACAGCAACGTACTGCCATGGCCCTTCCCTGCCCCGGGTAATATGATGCATCTTTCGTGGCCTGCCACTCCGGCGGTGTTGAAACAAAAAGCAGGGTACCTGGTTCCCGGTGCCGACCTATGGCACAATCATTTTTTTAAGGCATTTTTTCAGCAGGAAAAACAACAAAACACCTGGTTTTCGGAGCGCACAGATGAAACATTCCGGCACCGGTCGTTTGCGAACCCCCACGAAATAACGGAGATGGTTCAACAGGGCCGCATGGAAGAACTGCTTGATCTGCTGGGGTATGCATATCCTCTCACCGGTCGCGTGGTTATCGGGAACATGATTGGCCGCACCCTTGGTTATCCGACGGCGAACTTAAAGGTGCATGACATTCGCAAAATGCTGCCCGGGCAGGGCGTGTATGCAGCGATGGTCAGGGTTCACAGTCAGTGGTACAGCAGCATGGTCAACATTGGCATACGTCCGACCCTCGACCTGCACAATGTCACCATCGAAGCACACCTTTTCGACTTTCATGATAACCTGTATGACCAGGAGATCACGCTCGGTTTTTTAGCACGCATACGCGATGAAATGCGTTTCAACTCCCTGTCTGAGCTAAAAGTGCAACTGGACCGGGACAGGGAAAACACGCTGGAGCACCTTCAACGACTCATGCCGGCCATCGAGACCAATGCTTTCGTGCATACCGGCATCAGATCGTCATGATATCTTCTTCTTTGCCTTCCACCATCTTGTCCACCTTGTCGGTAAACTTGTTGGTCAGCTCCTGGATCTTATTTTCAAAGACCTTCACATCATCCTCGGGGACACCTTCTTTTTCTAATTTTTTAGCAGCATCATTTACCTCCCTACGAATATTCCGCACGCTGACTTTGGCATTTTCCGATTCAGATTTCACCCGCTTAAACAGTTCCTTACGCCTTTCTTCGGTAAGGGCCGGCACGCTAATACGTATCAGCGAACCGTCATTCTGAGGGTTAAAGCCCAGGTTTGCTGCCTGAATGGCTTTCTCAACAGGTCCCAGCATGCTTTTTTCCCAGGGTTGCACCAGGATGGTACGGGGGTCAGGCGTATTGATGTTAGACATCTGGGAGAGTGGGGTATTCACTCCGTAATAATCGACGGTGACACTGTCAAGCATCTGGGGATTTGCTTTCCCTGCCCTGATCTTTACCAGCTCCTTTTCCAGGTGCGTGATGGCCTTTTCCATCTTTTCTTCGGCCTCGGCATACAAAAACTCAAGTTCTTCATTCATGGTTTCCTGCTATTTTGATTTAGATACACAAATTTAAGAATTCTGTGTATTTGACTATCATTATTCAGCCCCTATCTCACAGAATTATTACCCGGGGTTCCTTTCAAATGCAAAAAAACCATTAAATTGCGAAACGGTA
>CAYMDX010000142.1:1618-6301 GCA_964389125.1 uncultured Bacteroidales bacterium | reverse complement strand
AATAACCTATCCGTATACCTGATATACCAGGCAGCTGACTGTACCTGGATGATATAGGCCAGCGAGATGATCAATACCATACCCGATCCTTCCGGGCCAAACGCAGTCATAGCCACGGCCAGGGCGATAGACAGATTTCTGAGCACGACACCATTCAATAGGGCAACACCATCTTCCTTTGAGAAAAAATACTTGGCTATCAGGATGCTGAACACAAAGCATACCACGTAAAACAGGATAAGCGGGATAAGCAGTACAAGCAGCATCGCCGGTTGTGAAACAATCACTTCGGCTCTCAGTGCCATGGCAACGGCTACAACTCCCAATACGCCAAGGGTTGACAGCATGGGAAATTTCTTTTTGATGTCTCTCTGGTATTTTTCCCGGCCATACTTCCAAAGGATGACACGTTGTGTCAGAAAACCTGCCACCATAGGCAGGAAGACAATCAGCGCGATTTTTTGAAGTATATACAGAATAGGTATCGGGACAGATGCGCCCATCAGAAATTCTGCGTAAAATGGGGTTAGCAGGGCCCCGAGTACCAGGCCGATCACGGTCATCTTCATGGCCGCATCAATGTTTCCGTCGCCAAAGCCTGTCCAGGAAATGGTCATGCCGCTGGAAGGTATTAACCCGATGAGCAGTATACCCAGGGCGATCATGGGTTCGTCGGCAAAAAACAGTTGCCCCAGGCCAAAAGCCAGGAAAGGGATCACACCAAAATTAATAAGCTGGGTGACCAACTGCACCTTCATATCGCTGCCCGAAAGGACTTTCTTAATCTGAAGGTTAACCATCATGGGGTATATCATCAGAAAAATCAGCGGAAGTATCAATACCTCCAGGAAAGCAACCTCAAAGAAATAGCCCACAAGCACCCCGATGATCATGGAGGTGGGGATGCTGTAAATCAAATTCTTTTGAAAAAATGCCAGTAGTGTCCACATAGTTGATCGTGTATCTGAATTTTGGGAATGCAATAATAGCTTATAAAATGACTGCATACAACAGAATTTTGTTCACAAATGATCCCTTTTTCGTTCTATCCTCATTCTTTTATTTTTTTATAAAACAAAACCAGACAAATATGCGTAGCGCTATTGTTACAGGCGCTTATGGTGCCATAGGAAAAGCCATCGCGCGGGGTGTTGCGGAAAAGGAGTATCATGTAACACTTGTCGGCCGCGATGAAGGGGCGTTGGAAGCCTGCCGGAAGGAATTGATAAAGTAAACCGGGAATGAAAGCATCTCCCATATGGCGGCAGATCTTTCCCAAAAACATAAAGTAAAAGGCAATTGCAGATAAATGGAGTGGCCCGCTGCATCTGCTGATCAATAATGCCGCCACAACACCGCGGTCAAGGACGGAGACGCCCCGGGGCATTGAAGCCCTCTATTCCAGTACTTGCAGCATCTCTTCTTCTGAGAATACACTAAGTGGGTTATTGGTGCTGATGAGGTCGCCGGCCAGTTGTGATTTTTTCTGCTGCAGCTTCAGTATCTTTTCTTCCACTGTTCCGCTGGTGATAAACCTATAGGCGATCACCGGGTTTTTCTGGCCAATGCGGTGTGCGCGGCTAATGGCCTGTTGCTCTACAGCGGGGTTCCACCAGGGATCGAGCAGTAGCACATAGCCGGCTTCGGTCAGGTTAAGCCCCACACCACCGGCTTTCAACGATATCAAAAAAAGCAGCTTGTCGGGGTCCCGGCGGAAGTCTTCAATCAGTTGTTGCCGTTCGCTTGTGTTTTGGGCTCCTGTGAGACAGGCATATTTCCAGTGGTGAACATCAAAATAGTGGCTAAATAGCTTTAAATGCTTTACAAACTGCGAAAAAATCAACAGCTTATGCCCTTCAGCCCGTAGATTTTGGATGATACGGATTACTTCATCGAATTTGCCGGATATGTCGTATCCATTATCCCCGGGTTGCAGGTCGTCATCATTATCAGTATTATCAGTGAGCTGACGGGGAAGGGCATTATCACTTTTTCCGGTTAGATCAGGATGGTTGGCGATGAGCCGCAATTGCATTAATCCCCGCAGGATGTCGAAGCGCAAGCCTGACTTATCTTCGTCGCCGGTTTTTGCAAAGATGCGGTTTCTGATCTCCGACTTTTTGGACTCGTAGCGTCTTTTCTGTGCGTCGTGCATTTCGCAGAAATGGAGCTGCTCGGTGAGTTCTGGCAGGTCCTTTTCTACCAGCGACTTTGTGCGGCGCAGTATGTAGGGCTCAATGAGCCGTTTGAGTTCTTCCTGTTTCTTCTCGTTACCGGTTTTTTCTATGGGTGAGGCAAAACTTTTTTGAAAGAATTTGCGACTGCCCAGCAGGCCGGGATTCAAAAAATTGAGCTGCGACCACAGGTCGGTGAGGGAGTTTTCGATCGGTGTGCCGGTGAGCACCAGGCGGTTGTCGGCCTGAAGACGCCGTACGGCCCGCGAAACCTTCGCGTCGGGGTTCTTAATGATTTGACTCTCGTCAAGGATAAGGTAAAAAAACCGGAAACGGCAAAAAAAGTCCAGGTCGTTTCGTACCATGCCATACGTGGTCAGCACAATGTCATATTTCATCAGGACTTCCGGACGGGTTTCGCGGTTCTTCCCATAATACCGGGTATGGGTCAGTTCCGGTGTGAACCTTCTGATCTCGTTTTCCCAGTTGTGTATGAGCGACAGGGGCATCACGATCAGTGAGGTGCGTCCGGTTTGCTTTGTTGCACCGGCTACATCGCCGAAAAGATCAAGCTGAATGCTTTCTTTTCCGGCAGGTTCTTCTGCTGCCGGTTCCGGTGCATGATCCAGCTTATGCTTCCATAACAGTGACAGACATTGCAGGGTTTTTCCAAGCCCCATATCATCTGACAGGCAGCCGCCAAGACCCTGCTGTCCGAGCAGGTGCATCCAGGCAAAACCCGCTGCCTGATAAGTCCGCAGGACATTTTTAAGCGCTGCCGGTATGTCCGGAAACGGGATGCTGTCTTTTTCGAGCAGGCGCTCAAGCTTTTCAGCACGATGCTTTATATTGTCATTGTCAGTGGCCTGAATGGACGCAGCGTTCTCAGTATCATCTTTATGAACCAGCTCATTCACAATGGTGAAATGATGTTTGCGTAATCGGATATGCTCTTTGTCGGCCTTCCCAAATACAAGTAGTGAATGATATTTTGCAAACCACTCTTCCGGCAAAATGGCTATTTCTCCGTCTGGCAGGACAAATTGCTTTTCCCCGTTCAATAAATGGTTTCTTAGCTTGTAGAAGGGGATACGGTGCTTTCCAAAAACCGCATAGGCAAACACATCAAACCAGTCGGTCTTACTGGAGAAATTCATCTCAAGGCCGGGACTGCCGATGAAATACCTTTGTTTGTGTATGTTTTGTTTAACACAGAAACCTTTATCGCTGAGCTGTTTGTCATACGCTGCCAACCATTCAATTGTGCTGAACAGCAAGGGGTTATCTCCGGTTTCGGCGGCGGGTGCCGGGGCTGCATCTTTCCCGGATGCCCCGGTTTCGTCTGAAGCATCCAAAACTTCGGGCTGGTTTAAGGCTTCTGAGCCTGTACTTTTTTGGAAGCTGCTATTTGTTTTGAATACGATATTGTCGCGGCTTTCCAGCCCCCATGAAAGCAGCAAATCTACAAAAGCGTTCTCGGCGGTTTTATCCCGACATGTCTTTGTAAAGCTGTAACTGTTTGCGTGCGCTTCAACATCTACCCAGCATGATCCCTTGTCAGGTTGTGTACATTGTTTGTTGTCATAATGGAATTCCAATAACAGGGCGGGTTCGCCGGTCCAGTCATTTTCCAGTTTCAGCACCGGCAGGCATCCGGGTTTGTGTTCTGTGATCCCGATGCCGTTTAATCGCACCTCATGGTTTTTAATCGCTTTGGCTATAAAGCTTCTGAAATAATACTCTTCAGAAGTGGCAGGAATGCTGATAAAGTCTTTCTTAAAAAAAGGTCGTGCTTTTACGCCGTCTACACCTTCCTCCAGACGGTAAACCCTGTTGCCGGCCAGCACCCATCCCGGTTTATTCACAAGCACCAGCGCGGGGGATCTTTTCAGACTGATCTCCTCCCAATGTGTAGTGTCCGCCTCTACACCATAGCGGATACCCATCCGGTAGCGGCTGCCGTGGTCATCTTTCTCAAAAAGAAACAGTGCTTTTGCGTGGTTTTGCATGATGGCAACCGGCTCGGAGCGTATGTCTGACGTTTTGCCACCTTTATAATACAGTGGTATTTTTGCCTTCCCAAGGATTTCAAGGCTCTTATGAATACGGCTCTGCACATAAGGTATCACCAGTGATTTTAATCGTACCTCGTCGATGTCAGCAAAAAAATCGGCATGGTTTTGGGCTTTTTTTGAAAATTTCCTGCAGAGATGGGTGTCGCTACATTCTTCGAGTAGTTTAAACACCTGCATCTCTTCCTCGCTGAGTGCATGCAGATGTTTTGGGATGGTATGCAGGTACAGTCGCTGGTAGAAATAGCCCAGCTCACCAGTATCATTCATATGCACCAGGCAGGGTACAAGGATCGCGCCCAGCTTTTCGCGGATCTGGATCGTGAACACGATCTTTTCTTTAAAACCTGGTGGTATTTCGGGGTTTTCTGGCATCCTGGCAATGATTAATTGGGACGACCAGCAAATGTAAATGATTTTTTATTATGCTCAGCTTC
>CAYMDX010000142.1:0-1518 GCA_964389125.1 uncultured Bacteroidales bacterium | reverse complement strand
TGACCCAGGTATTTTTCAGCGCGTGTGATCAGCTCATTCTTCCGGGATGCATCCATTTTGTCGAAGCTGTTGACAAGCATCCGCAGGCGGGGGTTGGTATTGAAAAAGTCCCGGTGGATATTCAGGAAGCGCCAAAAGAGGGCGTCCCACGTTTTTTGCCAGTCCCCTTTCGGGAAATGGCCCATCTTCATCAGGTAATTGCTGCCGCTGATATAGGGCTTGGTCGACATGAGTCCGCCGTCGGCGAATTGGCTCATCCCGTAAACATTGGGCACCATCACCCAGTCGTAGGCATCAATGTATAATGTCATGAACCAGCGGTGCACCTCATCCGGGTCAAATTCACACAAAAGCATGATGTTGCCCAGTACCATCAAGCGCTCAATGTGGTGATTGTAGCCCGTGTCCAGTAAAGTCTCAATGGTCTGATCAACCGGTGGCAGACCTGTGTTGGCGGTCCAGAACGCTTCGGGGATTTTGCGATGGAAGCCCCAGAAATTGCGGGTGCGTTGCCGGGAACCACCAACCTCATACACCCCGCGTATAAACTCCCGCCAGCCGAGGATCTGCCGTACAAATCCTTCCAGTGAGTTCATGGGCACCTCGTGCTTCCATGCAAAGTCAACTGCATGATCGATCACATAAACCGGGGTTAGCAACCCATTGTTCAGCATGGGCGATAGCAGGCTGTGATGTAGAAAAGGCTGTCCGGGCACAATGGCATCCTGGTAGGCACCGAAACCATGAAAGCGCTGCTCTAAAAATTGCTGACAAAACCGTTTTGCCTCCTCGAACGTGCAGGGATACCGAATTTCTTTGGATAGAAGCCCGTAATGATCGGTAAAATGTTTCTCCGTATAGGCGATCGCTTCCTTGTAATACCTGTTGCTGTCCGGAAAAACCACCGCTGGCGGAACCTCGCCGGCCGGATATTTTTTACGGTTCTCGCTGTCGAGAGTCCATTTCCCGCCCATCGGCTTGTTTGAGGCCTCCATCAGGATCTGATGCTTCTTGCGCTGCTTTTTATAAAAATCGGTCTGCCGGTAGAACTTCTTCCCTTCGAAAAAGGAAACGGTTTCGGCTTTTGTGTTTATGAACATGGGAGACCCGAGGCTTTCAACAACAATACCTGCCTTCTCTGCCGCGCTCCTGATACGTTTCCCAAGCCAGTTATCAACCGGATCAATGATTTCGAGGGTACGCAGACCGTTTTGCGCCAGCTGATCAATCAATTCCCGGACGTCCGCCATACGCTGATCGGCATCAATGTACATGACCTTCTTCCCCTGACTGACAAGGTAATCCTCGTAAAACTTCATGGAAGCCCTGTGAAAAGCCAATTTCTGTTTATGGAAAGGGTATTGGCTGAAAAACAAACCCTCCTCCACCAGGTAGAGTTTATCACAGTCGTTACTGAAAAGGATGTTCTCAAATAATTGGTGCGGGAATATGATGCCGGCCTTTTTCATGTGTTAAATTTACATTTGCTATGAGTATGGTTAAGCGAAAATATGAAGG
>CAYMDX010000141.1:0-6465 GCA_964389125.1 uncultured Bacteroidales bacterium | reverse complement strand
TTCCTCCCTTGTCCGAATCCGGGCGCTCCTTGTTCGCAGATGAACAACTTCCTGCGCTGTCAAACAATCCTATGCTAAAAAACGTTAAGCTACCCGGAAAACTATAAACGTTTCAAAAGTTTTTTTACCTTCGCCGACCGTTCGGTTAAGAAAAGACAACTTTTAAATGCCTTTGTTTTTATCGGCTTTGGTATAAAATTTGACAGGAAGCTCCTATGTCCCATAAACAGACTTCGTTTTATAATATAGATACCCTCGCTATGGAAGTACAAGCAAGAATCGGTACCCAGGCTTCTGAGATGTTTTTGAGAAATGGAATCCGTTCAGTTACCATGAACGACGTTGCCGAGAGCCTTGGCATTTCCAAGCGAACGCTCTATGAGCATTTTTCTAATAAAGAAGCCTTGCTATCCCAGTGCATCGACCATATACATGCGGAAAGTCTGGCTGTGCGCCGGCAACAACATCTTGATGCGAATAACTCTGTAGATTTTATACACCGCCATTTCAGGTATGCCCTGGAAAAGATAAATAGCACGCATCCAAATTTTGTCAATGAATTGTATAAATACCACCCGAAGATCTGGAATACGAAAATTGCGCCCCTCATGGAGGAACGTGAAACGTTTACCAGGCAACTGATACAGGATGGTATTGAAGAAGGATACTTCCTTTCTGATACGAACCCGGAGATTGCTACCAAGCTGCTTTATGCTCAGGTTGATATGATCTCCGACCTGGAGCGCTTTCCCCTGGAACGCTTTACAAGGCATGAGCTGTTCCGGCATATTACGATCAGCTTTATCAGGGGTCTGGCTACAGATAAAGGCTTGAAAGAGGTAGAAGCATTGTTTTACGATAATATCTAGAAAATATGTTTGACATGGAAAGAATAAGGCAATGTTACATGCCCGTACTGTTAGGTGCAGGGTTGCTGCTGGCTCCTGTTTCAATATTATTGGCACAGGACACACCCGACACGCTTGTGGTGGACCTACAGGAGGCCATGGCCATTGCAAGGGAGCACAACCCGACCCTGGAGGTCGCAGCTCTGGAAGTGGAAAGCAAAGAGGTGGGGGTTCAGGAGGTTCGCGGCAACTACCTGCCTTCCCTGAATATCAGCGGTAATTATAACCGAAATATCAAGCGACCCATCATCTTTCTGCCTGATGACAGCCCGTTTGGGGGAAACGGCTACCTGGAGGTGGGCTCTGATAACAGCTTTATGGGAGCCCTTTCCGCCAACATGCCGCTGTTAAATCTCGGTCTTAACCGCTCGCTCAGGGCCGCAAGGACGGAGAAGCAACTGGCCAGGGAGCAGTTTCGCGGCAGCAAAATTGAGCTGGAGTACAGTGTGCAGACCGCCTTTTTCGATGTGTTGCTTGCCAAAGAATCAAAGGAGGTGATGCAAGAAAGCCTGCGAAATGCCGAGGAGAACCTGCAACGCACCCGTCGTATGCATGAAGAAGGGGTGGTTGCGGAATACGACCTGATCCGTGCGGAGGTGCAGACAGAAAACCTGCGTCCCAATGTGATGGAGGCAGAAAATGCCTTTGAAACCGCCCTGAATTATTTAAAGGCACTGATAGGACTCGATGAAACGCAACCACTGGCCATCCGGGGCAACCTTTCCGATCTGGCTGTTTCCCGTTTGTCTGATTTCAGGGTTGACGCAGCCTACGAGGGTCTGGACCAAAACACACAGCTCGTCCAGATGGATATTCAACTGGATCTGATAAACCATCAGCAGGAGGTGGCCAAAGCAGGAGGCCTTCCATCCCTGAACCTTGCCGGCAACTATCAGTATCAGACAGAGGCCGACCATTTCCGTATCAGTGACCTTCGGTGGGTTGAAACCTTTTCTGCCGGCCTTCAGGTTACCATCCCTCTATTCAACGGTTTTGCCGTACGCCACCAGACCAGACAACTTGAGATCCTGGAGGATCAGGTAAGGCTCGAAAAAGCTTACCTGGAAGATAACCTGAGTATCCAGCTCGAGAGCATCCTCAAATCCATCAGGGTGGCTATGGAGAAAACGACCACCGCCAGAAGTAATGTGCGTATGGCCGAGAGAGGCTATGAGATTGCCCAGACACGCTATGAGACAGGTCAGGCTACCCTCATGGAGTTGAATGACAGCGAGATGGCCCTGACACAGGCGCGGTTTAATCTCCTTCAGGCCCAGCATGAAGTGCTGGATGCAAAAGCAGCGTATGATCAATTTATTGGAGAAAACAAACAACTATAAATAGTACGATAATCAATATGGAAGTCATGAAAGCATTTTGGAAAAAGCATATCATCATTTTTTTAGTCATGTTGCTGGCCGTAGTTTCCTGCGACATCCTTGAGGAAGAGGAGGACATGACAGAACCCTCTCCCGTGCTTGTTGAACTTACTGAGCTGGAGACAACGACGCTGACGGATGACCTGCGCTCAACCGGTGTTATTAATGCCTATGAAGAAGCCTACGTCGGTGCTCCTGCCCCCTCACGTATCGAAGAAATATTGGTGGATGTAGGCGATCAGGTAGAAAAAGACCAGTTGCTGGTTCAGATGGACCGAACCCAGCTTCATCAGGCCCGGGTGCAGCTTGATAATCTTAAAGCAGACCTGCGCCGCATGGATACTTTACTGGAAGTCGGTGCTGTGACGCAACAGAATTATGACCAACTGAAAACACAGTACGAGGTTGCCAAAAGCAATGTCGAAAACCTGGCCGACAACACCAGGATCAGGGCCAATATCCCTGGTGTCATCACCGGAAGGTATTTCAGTGATGGGGAAGTGTTCTCGATGTCGCCCACCACCCCGGAAGGGAAGGTTGCTATCGTTTCCCTTAAGCAGATTGAGCCGGTAAAGGTGATGATTGGTGTTTCAGAGCGTTATTTCCCGGTTGTGGAAAAAGGGCAGGAAGCCACGCTGGAACTTGACATCTTTCCCGGGAAGACATTTACCGGTACCGTCTATAATGTATATCCTACCATTAACAGAATGTCAGGCACATTTCAGGTAGAGCTGCTGGTTGAGAATGACGATCAGGCTCTGCGACCGGGGATGTACACCCGTGTCAGGCTGAATGTGGGCGAGATGGAAGGCCTGTTGGTGCCGGCCCTTGCCGTACGTAAGCAATCAGGATCAGACGAACGCTTTGTGTTTGTTGTGGAAGATGGTATCGCCCACCGGCGGGTGGTTGAGCTCGGAAGAACATTTGATGACAAGCAGGAGATCCTTCAGGGTGTTGAAGAAGGTGAGATGCTGGTCACTACCGGGCAGCACAACCTGATGGATCAGGATGAAGTAGAGATCGTGAATCAATAAAAGAAGTTATTACCGATGAAAATATACCGTTCCGCAGTACAAAAACCGGTAACCACCCTAATGTTGTTTGTGGCCGTTGTGGCCATAGGTGTTTACAGTCTCCAGAACATTCCCGTTGACCTGTATCCGGAGATTGAACCACCGATCATCAGTGTGTTTACCCAATATCCGGGCGCCAGTGCCGCTGATATTGAATCGCAGGTGACACGCCCGCTGGAGGACAACCTGAGTACCGTGTCCGAGCTGAAGGAGATCTCTTCGGTATCGCGTGACCAGGTGTCAACCATTATCATTGAGTTTGAGTACGAAACCAACCTCGATGAGGCTACCAACGAAATCCGGGACGTGATCGACCGTATCGAGCGCTTCCTTCCTGAAGACATTGAACAGCCCACGATCTTTAAGTTCAGCTCGGCCATGATCCCCGTCATGGTTATGGCCGCTACTGCTGATGAGAGCTATCCCGCCCTGGCGAAAATCATCGACGAAGATGTGGTGAACCCGCTCAACCGCATCGAAGGTGTGGGAACGGTCCAGGTATCGGGGGAGCCAGTCCGGGAAGTACATGTTGATGTGGATCCTGAAAAACTGGATGCCTATGACCTTACCGTGGCCGAGATTGGCGGGATCCTCGCAGGCGAAAACATCAACATGCCATCAGGAAATATCAAGATGGGGCTCATGGATTATCCCCTGCGATTTACAGGTGAGTTTGAGGAGAGCCGGAACATAAATGATATTGTGATCAGCAATCTTGATGGGAACCCCGTGTATGTAAGAGATGTTGCCGAAGTGAAAGACACTCTCCGGGAACTGACCATCGAGGAGCGTATGAACCAGGAGAAAAGCCTCTCGATCATCATTCAACGGCAGTCGGGTGCCAATACCGTTCAAATCGCCAATGATATCAATGAAGAACTGCCTTCCATACGGGATAACCTTCCACCCGATGTGGAGCTAATGACTATCATTGACCTGTCGGAATTCATTACCGATTCTGTTGATAACCTGGTGAACATTCTGTATTACGCCGCCATTTTTGTGACCATCGTGGTATTGTTTTTCATTGGTCGCTGGCGGGCCACGTTCATTATCATACTGACGATACCGGTATCGCTTATTGGCGGATTTATTTACCTCTTCTATGCCGGTAACACGCTAAACCTGATATCACTATCAAGTTTGACGATTGCCATGGGGATGGTGGTGGATGACGCTATTGTGGTCCTGGAGAATAGTGCCAAACAGATCGAGCGAGGCAGTTCCCCGCGTGAAGCTGCCATTTATGGCACCAATGAGGTGGGCCTGGCCGTTGTGGCGTCAACCCTGACGGTGTTGGCCGTGTTCCTGCCTCTGACGATGATCACCGGTCTGATGGGCCTGTTTTTCCGGCAGCTTGGCTTCATCGTGGCCATTACCGTATCGGTTTCCACCCTGGCGGCCCTGACACTGACACCCATGCTGATATCAAAGATTATGTCTTCCGGAGGTGGCCCCAGCAAGGGTCTCGGTCCCAAAACATCTGCAGTGATCATCCGCGTACTGGATGGTATTGATAACATATACGAACGCATCCTGACCTGGGCCCTCGGGCACAAACTGCTGGTCGTCATCATTTCAGTGCTGATCTTTATCTCAAGCTTTTTGCTGGTGCCCTTCATCGGGACAAGCTTTATCCCCGAGGCTGACCAGAACAGGCTGGATGCCGATATTGAACTGCCGATCGGATTACGGTTGGAGGAAACGGCCAAAACGGCCCGTTCTCTGGAAGAGCTGCTTGAAAACCATTACCCGGAGGTCGATTTGTACAGTGTCAGCTCCGGCGCCAGTGCCGATGCCATATTTGTTACGGCAGCAGGCAGCCATACCATCGACCTTACCATGCGTCTTGTTCCCCAGGACGAGCGGGACAGGGATGTATGGGAACTAGCTGAATCCTTGCGACAGGACCTTGCTACCTATCCGGAAATCGTTAACTATAGTGTAGATACCCAGGGAGGCCCTGGTATGGGGATGGGGGCACCTGTTGAAGTAGAGATCTTTGGGGATGATTTTGATGAGACCAGCCGCATCGCCAATGAGCTTGTTGAACGAATGGAGAAGATTGAGGGCGTGCGCGATATCGGCATCAGCCGTAACCCCGAACGGCCTGAGTTACGTATTGAGCCTGACCAGGAGAAAATGTCGATGTATGGCCTGAACGCCAGTACGGTTGCAAACACGATTCGTAACAGCATCGATGGGATGACAGCCACGCTTTACCGGGAAGAGGGGGAGGAGTATGATGTTGTGGTGCGCTATAAAGAGGAGTTCCGTGAATCCATCGATCATGTTGAAAATATTTTTGTCCGCACCCCCATGGGGCATCGGGTGCGCGTCAAAGAATTCGCTAAGGTGGAAGAGTATTATTCGCCACCCAATATCGAGCGCAAAAACCGGATGCGTTACCTGACGGTATCGAGCTCCCTGCATGAGCGCTCACTGGGTGACGTAACCGCTGATGTCCAGGCAGAGCTGGACCAGATGGACCTCCCGGATAACATTTATGTAGAATTTGGCGGAGAGATTGAGGATCAGCAGGAAGCATTTTCAGATCTCGGCTTGCTATTGGCATTGGCCATATTCCTTGTTTATGTGGTGATGGCCGCCCAGTTTGAGTCGTTCCGCATGCCGTTCATCATCATGCTGGCGGTACCGTTCGCTTTCTCCGGGGTGATGCTCGCATTATTCATCACCGGCACCGAGCTCTCAGTTATCTCTATGCTGGGGGGTATCATCCTGGTCGGTATTGTGGTGAAGAACGGTATTGTGCTGGTTGATTTTACCAACCTGATGTATAACCGGGGCATGAGCGTGGTAAGATCGGTTATTACCGCCGGCAAGTCTCGTCTGCGACCGGTGTTGATGACCACATTGACGACGCTTCTGGCCATGATCCCCATGGCGCTCGCAACCGGAGAAGGTGCCGAAATCTGGGCTCCGATGGCGATAGCCGTCATTGGTGGTTTGAGCTTCTCAACCCTGGTGACACTGGTGTTTGTACCGGTTGTGTATGCCATGTTTGGCGCCAGGAAGGTAAAGCAGGAACGCAAGAAAGTACATAAACGCGTTAATGGAGGTGAACGGTGAAAGAAGCTCGAAGCT
>CAYMDX010000140.1:0-6480 GCA_964389125.1 uncultured Bacteroidales bacterium | reverse complement strand
TCCTGATCGTCGCTTTCCTGAATGCCCTGTTCGTCTGTGTGAAGATCATTCTCTGCCAGCTTAATTTCTGTTTGTTTGCGAAATTGTTGATCACAAATAAAAAAAGAAGCAAGCATACCCGGATCGAGGCCAAGGTTACCCAATATCGCCTGGTGAAAATCCTCAAATGTCTGATCAGCACGTAATTCAATCTCCCTCAGGAAATTGTCGTCATCTTCAAAAGTGGTTTTAAACCGGTACACTAGCATATCTGAGCTCCTGTTCATTCCCAAAAGGATATTTTACATGACAAAAATAAAGATAAATTTAATACTTGTCCGCCGTCAGCCCCAATTTTCCCCCTTCCTGATACATCAGTTTCAGGGCCTCTTCCCTATCATTGGATATGTCACCGTCGAGTATGGCTTCACGAATGGCATTTTTGATCATACCGACTTCTTTGCAGGGATTTAGCTGGAAGGCCTCCATAATATCCTCGCCGGATACCGGGGGTTGCCAATTCCGCAGGCGGTCTTTCTCTTCAATATCATGAAGCTTTTGACGGACCATTTCAAAGTTTTTAAGGTAGGTCTTTACCTTTTCCGGGTTGCCGGAAGTAATATCCGCTTCACAAAGCATCATGAGGTCGTCGATATCGTCGCCGGCTTCGAACAACAGCCTTCTGACGGCCGAGTCGGTGACGATTTCCTCTGTCAGTGCAATCGGTCGAAGGTGAAGCCGGACCAGCTTTTGCACATACCGCATTTTCTCGTTCATGGGCAGTTTCAGCCGCCGGAAGATGCCCGGGATCATTTTTTCTCCGAGAAATTCATGTCCATAGAAAGTCCAGCCCTGGTCAGGGTCAAACCGTTTGGTGGCCGGCTTGGCAATATCGTGCAACAAGGCTACCCATCGCAGCCAAAGATCATCAGTGCGCCGTGAAAGGTTATCCAGCACCTTTGTCGTATGATAAAAATTATCTTTATGGGCTCTGCCTTCCACTACATCAACACCATAAAGCTTATCCAACTCCGGAAAAAAATGTTGTAGCAACCCTGCAGACCGCAACATTTTAATCCCTCTACCCGGAACATCGGAAAGCATGATCTTATTAAACTCATCCATCACCCTTTCAATGGATACAATGTTTATGCGTTCGGCGTTTTTACGGATCGCTTCAAAAGAATGAGCATCCACATCAAAATCCAGTTGCGCCGCAAAACGCACCGCACGCATCATACGCAGGGGGTCATCCGAATAAGTAATATCGGGGTCGAGCGGCGTACGGATTGTTCTGTTTTTGAGATCTTCCATCCCCTGGAAGGGATCGAGGAGGGTGCCAAAGTCTTGTCTGGACAAACTGATTGCCATGGCATTAATGGTGAAATCCCGGCGACGCATATCATCCATCAGGGTGCCATCCTCTACCAGTGGCTTACGTGAATCACTGCGGTACGATTCTTTGCGTGCACCGACAAACTCAACCTGCCACTCCTTGTAGCGAAGCATGGCTGTGCCAAAATTTTTGTACACCTTCAACTTTTTTTCCCGATCCAGCTTGCGGGCAACAAGGGATGCCAGTTGAATACCGCTGCCTACCACCACAACGTCAATATCAGTTGAAGGACGTTGCAGAAAAATATCCCGCACCCAACCTCCGATAACATATGCCGGCACATCCAGTTCAGTCGCTGATTCAGCCACTACCAGCAACATCTCATTATCCAGCTTATCTGACAGCAATTGCTCCACCTCAAGATCTTTTTGTTGTTGATTAACTCCTCAGGATAAACATTTCCCCTTTTTCATCAATTTTGATAATTGTAGAAGGTTTAAGGTTGCTTAAATACTGGTATTTCTCCGAAACCACATAATCTACCGATTGTTTGATAGTATCCATGACATTAGTGAAGGAATAGGGGTTGGATGTACCACTGATATTTGCTGAGGTTGACACGATAGGCTTGCCAAATGCATCAAGCAGGTCCTGACAAAAATCATGACGCGGAATGCGAATGGCAATGGAACCGTCTGAGGCAATAACATTTTTTGGCAGGTTACGGGCTCCCGGATATATCACGGTTAATGGATCCGAGACACTCCCGATAAGCTCAATTGCCACATCCGGCAAATAGGTTACATACTGCTTCAACATGTTTATATCCTTAGCCAGGATGATCATTGACTTATCCTTAACGCGCTCCTTCATACGAAAAATCTTATCGACGGCCTTTGCATTCGTCGCATCACAGCCGATTCCCCACACCGTATCGGTAGGGTATAAAACTGTACCTTCCTTACGAAGCACAGACAAAACTTCTTTTATATCCAATGTATCACTCATATTTTAACACAAGAACTATAAACAGCAAATTAAGAAAAACAAGCATAGCAGGTTTCGCAGGTTGTTTAGACATACAACAAAAATATAAACTTATATCCTACATTAAAACTTTTACAGGATTAATTTATAACAGATCAAAGATGATACCACATTTATTGTATTAATTTTGCAACATACCAAAGCAACAACATGTCAGGGCTAACGAAAATTACCAGTCTCAGCAGAGAAACGATTCATTACCAGGCCTATTTTTTGGGTTTATGTTTGTTGGCGATGGCCATGCCGACATCGCGTTATATGATCAGTGTGGCTCAGCTGCTCCTGGGGGTCAACTGGATTGCTGAAGGAAACCTGAAAGAAAAGTTCCGCATTTATCTCAACCACAAACCAGCCCTCTGGTTTAGTCTTATTTTTTTTATACACTTAATCGGGTTGTTATGGACACAAGACCTCATTGACGGTATTACCGGCGAGATCAAAACCATATTACCGGTTTTTGGCCTGACACTGATAATTGCCACGAGCCGTTCGTTACCGCTGCATAAGATACGCGTAGTATTACTCCTTTTTTCGCTGTCGGTTTTTGTCACGACGTTGATCGGCTTATATATCTATATCACAGACAGCTATACCGATCCACGCAAAATAGCTCCATTCGTCTCGCATCTCTATTTGAGTATGATGGTGTTGATGGCCATGCTCCTGCTGCCCTGGCTCAGTTTTCAGATGACTAAGAAACGCCTGTGGCGCATACTGTCATTTATGGTTGTTGCCTGGTTGTTGGTTTTCCTGTTTATTTTAAGCGCTTTGACCGGAATCATTTGCCTTGCCGGGTTGATCGTGTATTTCCTGATAAAGATAATCCTATCCGGCTACCCAAAGATTTACCGTGTATTAAGCGGACTTTTCCTGTTTGGCTCCATCATGGCAGGAGCGGGAATGCTGCTATACCTTACCCATCATGTAACCCTGGAAAAACCCATTCCTTATGATGAACTTTCTGCCACCACAGCAGCAGGGAATACCTATACCCATCATTTGGACAGTGATTTACGGGAGAACGGTCATCTGGTGTACATTTTCCTGGCCGAAGAGGAGCTTAAGGAAGCATGGAATCAGCGGAGCAACCTGGATTTTGACGGACAGGATCACCAGGGTAATCAGCTGCGTGGAACCCTATACCGGTATATGACATCAAAAGGGCTCAGGAAAGACCGCGAAGGGTTGATGGAGCTCTGCAGGAAAGATATTGCAGCCATCGAGGCCGGGACCCCGAACTATCAGTATACACAATGGCCTGTTTTCATCGTACGTACGCATCAGACAATATGGGAGCTACACCAGTATCGCCAAACCGGCAACCCGAC
This sequence comes from uncultured Bacteroidales bacterium, assembly GCA_964389125.1. Lineage (GTDB taxonomy): Bacteria > Bacteroidota > Bacteroidia > Bacteroidales > UBA7960 > PUPG01. The sequence goes on along the minus strand of CAYMDX010000140.1, from coordinate 2,790 downwards.
CGGTCATACATTTACACAGAGGCTGGAGTTGTGGCATGCATCATTGATTGCCTTTCAGGAACATCCAATGTTTGGCTGGGGAACGGGCGACATTTATATTGCTATCCATTATGGACTTGAGCAAATCGACTCGCCGATGGACAACTACCATATGAAACCACACAATCAATACCTGCTCTTTCTGCTCACATTCGGCATCCTTGGGTCACTGGCTACCTATGCCTCCTATATCCTTTTTGTGAAGTCTTCCGGTGTTGTGCGCTTACTCCCGTTTAAGGGATTTCTGATCATCCTGTTGCTGGCTATGGTTGGCAATAACCCGATAGAAGCACAGGTGGGTCAAACTTTCTTTACTTTTTTCAGCCTGGTGTTTGCCCTTATGTATATCAACCAGTCTGAAAAAGCATCAGGTGCTTAGGGTACGCATGAGACCGTCGCTTATCTCCAGTTCAAGCTCATCATTTGAATGGAACCCGGGAATTTCCCTGCCCAGGAGTTCAAACATATGATCACTATTATGATACCTGCTTTTGTGGGCAAAATAGAGATAACCCCAGTTGTGGTAAACGATGCCATTATGCTTTAACGTCCTGATCTTTATAAATCCAAAATCTTCCTTCCGGGGTATGGGAAGCAGTTTATGTCTGACCTTTTCAACGAAATGGTCATAAGCCATGACTTCATAGCGCTCGGGCAGGGTATTGATGTTGATGGTAGCCGGAAAGCAAAGCTCAACACCGGGCACACCTTTCCGGGCAAATATTTTTTTTTGTCTTTTGATGCTTCGCCTGGCGCCGCCCATGCCTTTCTGATGTTGACCTTTGATAATCATTACCTTCTGTTTTTCGTTTGCTGTCTGTCAGTGATGAAAGCCTCAAGGTTATTCACCATGGCATCCATAGAAAAAAACCTGCGCACGTGTTCGCTGGCATTGTCAGCCATTGCCTGACAGGATTGTGGGTTATTCAGTGTTTCCTCAATGGCCTTGCCGATGGCATCTGCATCGGCCGGGGGGATCAGTTTTGCCAGCCTGCCATTACGGCTCAGCTCATCAGCACCATTTACCCTTGTCATGATCACCGGTTTTCCGTATGCCATGGCTTCCATCGGTGCATTCGGCATTCCTTCGTACAAAGAGGGATGCAGGAATAAGTCACAGCCTTTGATCCAGGGAACTGCCTGTTCACGGTATCCGGCAAACAGGATCATATCTTCCACACCTTTTCTGCGGGCATATTCCTGAAGCTTATGCTTATCCTTGCCCTCACCGAGAACATATACAAGGATGTCGGAACGCTTTTCAGACAAACGTTCCAAAGCATCAATCAAATAAAAGTAACCTTTGGCTGCCACAAGACGCCCGACACAAAGTATGACCGTGCGGCCGGGATACGCATCCTGAAAATTGTAAGCCGGCACATCATCATATACGGGCAGGCCGTTGTATATTACCTGCATAAAACCATCATCAGGCAGGCCGTGAGACTTGTAAATATCCCGTATGGTGGTGGTGTTCGTAATCAAACCGTCGGCCAGCCGGGAAATCAAAAACAGGTGTTTTTTCAGGCTCGACCTTGGGGGAGAGCTACTGCGTACGATAACCGCCGGCCTTGTACTCATTCTGGCAGCAGTGCCGGCAACAGCGAGGTCATGACGTTTGCTGATAACCACATCAATATGAAGTTTTCTTATCAGCCGCGCCAGTTTCCATACGTGATAGGGACTGATATCGCTCATGATATTGACCGGGAGTGTGATTGCACCCATTTTTGCTGACTGGTTCAGAAGGACGGAGTCGCGTTTTCCGGCAACAAAAGTTGTATGCCCCCTTTGCCGAAGCTGACCGGCAGCATGAACCACCCAGCGTTCACCGCCGCCATATTTTTTCTTCCCAATGGTATGTACAAACAAGATGCGCATCACAAAAAAATAACAACCCGGCAATTCCTAGATCGACACACTGTATTCGCGCAGGGCTTCATTCAACGAGGTCTTTTTATCGGTTGAGGGTTTACGTTGTCCGATGATCAGTGCACAGGGCGTATGATAGGTGCCTGCCGGAAATGTTTTGGGCATACTGCCCGGTATTACGACCGAACGCTCCGGAATACGGCCATGATATTCTACCGGCTGCTCTCCGCTCACATCTATGATTTTGGTAGAGCCCGTCAAAACGACATTGGCTCCCAGCACAGCTTCTTTCTCTACATGAACGCCTTCCACCACAATGCAGCGGGAACCGATAAAGGCATTGTCTTCAATAATGACCGGCATGGCCTGAATGGGTTCCAGCACGCCACCAATACCGACACCGCCACTCAGATGAACTTTTTTCCCGATCTGTGCGCAGCTGCCCACGGTTGCCCAGGTGTCCACCATACTGCCGGCACCCACATAAGCCCCAATGTTGACATAGGAAGGCATCATAACAACATCCGGCGCCAGATAAGAACCATAGCGCGCGATGGCATGCGGCACAACCCGGACACCCATCTGCTTAAATCCTTTTTTCAATGGTATCTTATCATGAAACTCAAAAGGCCCTGCTTCAATGGTTTCCATCTGACGCAGCGGGAAATAAAGGATCACCGCCTTTTTTACCCAGTCGTTAACCACCCACTGGTCCTCTTCAGGCAAAGCCGCCCGGAGCTCTCCCTTGTCAAGCTTCTCAATAACCTGTTGCACAGCCGCCTGCACAAGCTCATCTTTCAATAGCTCACGATCCTCCCAGGCTTTTTCAATGGTCGATTTTAGTTGTTCGGACATAGAAGGCAGATGTTAGAAGTTAGA
>CAYMDX010000139.1:0-6537 GCA_964389125.1 uncultured Bacteroidales bacterium | reverse complement strand
AATATGTGCATGCGGCACTTCCATACCCACCACGGCAACACCTATCCGCTCACATGTCATCGTTTTATCCAGGGCACGGGCAACCTTTTCGCATAGGAACGGCTATATTTGGCCGAAGAAACTGAACAATATATCTTGTCAAACAGTTATTCATATTATTATGTAAATTACTGAAAAATGCAGCCATCTTTATACTTATTCCGGCTTTTCACGATTCTTTTTTTTCTTCTGGTAAGCACTCCTGCCGTGCCCGGGGCAGAAGGTGCTGATCGTAATACGCTATACCTGAGCCTCGAAGAAGCGCGCCATTACGCCGTAGAACATAGTTACGCTATGCGCCGGGCCAGGAAAGACCTGAATATTGCAGAAAAGCAAATATGGGAAACAACTGCTGAGGGCCTCCCCCAAATAAATGCTTCTGTAGGATACAACTATTACCTTGATATTCCTACCTCTCTTGTGCCCGCAGAATTTTTTGGAGGAGAGCCTGGTGAATTCCGGGAGATACAGTTTGGAACGGAACAAAACATCACTGCGACCGCCTCCGTGGAGCAACTTATTTTTGACGGACAGTACATCGTGGGGTTGCGTGCATCACGCATTTTTCGTGACCTGGCAGGTCAAACCCTGGAGCGTTCCGGGCTGGAAATCAAAAATGTGGTTACAGAAACCTATTTCCTGGTGTTGCTGGCAAGAAAGAATCTTGACATAGTAAGTCAAAACCTCCGCAACCTGGAGATACAACTTGAAGAAACGCGTGAATTATTAAAAGAGGGCTTTACAGATCCCATCAATGTGGACCAGCTTCAGCTTACTGTATCCAATCTTGAGAACCGGATATCATCGCTGAAACGCCAGGAGGATGTCACCACCAGCCTGCTGAAGCTTCAGCTGGGCCTGGATATGGAAGAACAGATCAGGCTGACTGATGTGCTTGAGGACCTTCACCAGGAACTGCTGGACGACATGTCCTTTCTCACTGAATTTGCTCCCAGACAACATATTGCTTACCGCATGACGCAGTCACAGGAAGAAATGAACCGTATGATCATGCGACGGGAGCAGTCGGCATACCTGCCAAGCCTCTCCGCATCATTCACCCGCCAGGAAATGGCCATGCGCGACGAATTTAACTTTTTTGACGGCGATCAGTCCTGGTTCCCCAGCACCTATTTCGCTGTAAACATCAATATTCCTATCTTCTCCAGTGGCATGCGATCAGCCAGGGTAGCACAGGCACGTATAGAACTGGACAAGGCACGCATTGACAGAGAAGAGACATTCCAGTCGCTGACCTTGCAAATGCAGGAAGCCATGGCAAATTTTGACACCGCGCGGGAGCAACACAAAAAAGAGCAGGATAACCTGGATCTTGCCAAACGTATTTTTGACCGCACCTCCATCATGTTCCGCGAGGGCATGGCATCCAGCCTGGAACTGACGCAAGCCAACGACCAGCTTATAAGCACGCAGGCAAACTATTATCATGCACTCTTTGAAGTGCTGAATGCAAGAAACAATATTGAAAAAGCACTGGGCACTGAGAAATGAGAACTGAGAACTGAGAGCTGAGAGCAGAAGAAGTGATGGGAGAAAAATTATTTCTACCCTCTAACATCTAACATCTATCATCTAACATCTAACCTCTGACATTAGCCGGTATAGAACCACGAAGCTACAAAATGCTGAAAAAACAGACTATAACACAATAACAGACACATGAACCGAGCATATTTTCATAAGACCCCCGGAGGACTAAAAAAGGTACTACGCCTTTCATTCTTCGTCCTGCTGACATTCACCGTGGGGCTGCAGTCCTGCCACAATGAAACTTCCTCTTCAGATGAGGACAGTGATCACATCCGCAGCCAGATAGATGAATACAATGCGGAGATCAACCGCCTGACCCAAAAAGTAAACGAGCTCCATCAAACACTTGATGCACGGGGCGAAGGAACCGGAAGAAACGATGATGTCCTTGTGACTGTATCGAAGCTTGAACCTACTGTGTTTGCTGATTTTTTCAGTGTAAGCGCCACCGTGGAAGCAGTCAATTCGGCCACCATAAGCCCGGAAACCAGCGGACACATCAGAAGGCTTTATGCAGAAAAGGGTGAGCCGGTAACCCGGGGACAGGTAGTAGCACGCTTATCTACAGACGTTTTAGAGGGTCAGATTGAAGAAATAAAAACCAGCCTGCAGTTAGCTGAAACGGTCTATCAGCGGCAAAAAAGGCTGTGGGACCAGGAGATAGGCAGCGAGATACAATACCTGGAGGCTAAAAACCAGGCAGAGCGACTGAGAAACAACCTGGAAACGCTGCAATCGCAGAAAGATCTGGCAGTGATGAAGGCGCCCTTTGATGGTTTTGTGGATGAGCACTATATTAAAGAAGGTGAGCTGGCTATGCCAGGCACCCCGGTAATGGAGATCATCAGCCTGGACGAACTCTACATTAACGCTGATGTGTCAGAATCATACCTTCCCCAGGTATCCAAAGGTCGTGATGTGATCCTCCGCTTCCCTGCCTACCCTGACGTGGAGATGACTGTTCCCGTGCACCGGGTGGGACATGTGATCAACCCGGAAAGCCGGTCTTTTCGCTTGCAGCTCAGGATCCAGAATGACAACGACAGGTTCAAGCCCAATATGATGGCCAATATCAGTGTGCAGTCGGCAGAAATACACGAAACCATTGTCGTACCCTCTATGCTGATCGGTTATGATACCCAGGGTCATTACGTATATGTGGCGGATGAAGACCCTGCAGGAAACAGGATAGCAAGAAAAGCATACATAGAAAGGGGGAAAGACGGTGAAGGTAAAACCCAGGTAACAGAAGGGCTTGAAGCCGGTAACTTGCTTATCAGGCGGGGTCATCTTAATGTTACCAATGGGGAGGCCATCAGAATAGAATCCTATGAATAGTATCCGGGAGTATCCTTCCCATAACGATGCAGATAATGATGAGTGAGAAAAACAAGGACAAGGCCGTTCGTGAGTTTAAGCCAGCCACCATCGCGCTGAGGAACAAGAACACCATTTTTCTTCTTACCTTTCTGATAGCTGTTTTCGGAATTCTCTCATACCAGAGCCTTCCGAAAGAACTCTTTCCCGAGGTAGAAATTCCCACGGTGCTTGTGCAAACCATGTATCCCGGAAATCCGCCCGCCGACATGGAAAACCTGGTTACCCGTCCGCTGGAAAACGAAATCCATACCATTACCGGCATCCGGGAGCTCAGGTCCACATCCTCACAGGATAACTCAGACATTTTTGTGGAGTTCGAAACGGGGATCAACATACAGGAGGCCCTCCAGGATGTGAAAGATGCCGTGGACAGGGCGCAGGACGACCTGCCCTCCGACCTGCCTAACGACCCCGTAGTGATAGATGTCGACTTTTCGGAGTTCCCGGTCATGAACATTAATCTCAGCGGGGAGTTCAGCATGAATGAGCTGAAACGTTTTGCAGATTTCCTGGAAGAGGGGATAGAGGATGTTCCTGAAGTCTCCAGGGTAGAGATAACCGGTATCGAGGAACGGGAAATACAGGTTAATGCCGATCCGCACAAACTCGAACTCTACCAGCTGAGCTTTGATGACCTTGATGCAGCCATCTCATCGGAGAATGTGTCCATGGCTGGTGGATCGCTCCGCTTTGATGACGGCACACGGTGGGCCATACGCACCATTGGTGAGTTTGCAGACATCCGCCAGATGGAGGACATCATCGTTAAGCATGAAGATCAGCAAATTGTATACCTGCGTGACGTGGCAGAGGTTGTTGACGCATATGCCGACCCGAGTAGCTACGCGCGGCTCAATGACCAGCCCGTGGTCAGCCTGCAGGTAATAAAAAATGCCGGCGACAACCTGCTATCCGCCACCGAAAACATTAACCAGGTGCTGGACCTTGCCAGGCAAAACGGGAACCTGCCGGATGACCTGAATGTAACCATTACAAATGACCAGTCGGAAGAAATCCGGATACAGCTGTCTAACCTGGAGAACAGCGTAATCATGGCGGTGATCCTGGTGGTATTGGTCCTCTACCTTTTCCTCGGACTAAAAAACGCCCTTTTCGTCGGTATCGCCATCCCGCTGTCTATGCTCATGTCGTTTATGATATTTGGCATAGTGAGCCTGCAGATCAATATGATCGTGCTGTTTTCACTCATCCTTGCCCTTGGCCTGCTCGTGGACAACTCTATCGTAGCCGTTGACAACATATTTCGTTTTGTAGAGCGGGATTATTCCATCCTGGAGGCGGCCAAAAGGGCTATTGGTGAAATTGCGATGCCGATCATAACCTCAACAGCCACAACCCTGTCCGCATTTCTGCCCCTGGCATTCTGGACAGGCATTACCGGGGAATTCATGAAATACCTTCCCCTTACGCTGATTATCGTGCTCACCTCATCCCTTTTCGTAGCCCTGGTGATCATACCCGTTTTTTCCTATACCTTTTTCCGCAATAGCGCTAAACAGAATGAAGCCGGTACTCAGTATACGAAGGCACCGAATAAACTCCGGCGGAAGCTGATTATTACCGGCATACTGATCCTGACGGGAGCATTTCTGCATCTCGCGGGTAACACGCTTTTTGGCAACCTTTTCCTGCTTGCCGCGCTATTGTTTGCCCTGGGACATTTTGGACTTGCCAGGCTGGCAAAATGGTTTCAGTGGGTGCTGTTGCCCTTCCTGGAAAAACTCTATAACAACACATTAAGCTATGCGCTGCGTGGCCGGAATCCATACAAATTTGTATTGGGCACACTGCTGGTGCTGATACTGGCCATCATCAGCTTTGGTATGCGCAACCCTAACGTCCTGTTTTTCCCGGATAACGAACCCCAGTTCATCAACATCCTCATGGAATTGCCCGTTGGCACCGATATTGACGAAACCGACAAGCGCGTTAGCGAGGTGGAAGAGAAAGTAGAAGACATCATCGAACCTTACCAACATATTGTTAAATCGGTGCTCACCACGGTGGGCCGTGGTGCAGTGGGAGAGATGGAGATGAGTGTCGGGGAAACGCCCAACCGCGGCCTGATAACAGTAACCTTTGAACAATTTGACATGCGTGGAGGCATTAACACCAATGATATAATGGCGGAGCTCAGCGATGCACTGACAGGGCAATATCCGGGCATTGATTTTATGATAGAGAAAAATATGGCCGGCCCGCCTTCCGGAAGACCAATCAGCCTGGAGGTCAGCGGCCAGGACATAGAGCGGCTGATGGCGCTTGCCGATACCATAAAAAGCCGTATCAGCAGGGTGGGGATACAAGGTATTGAAGGCCTCAGCCAAGACCTGGACAGCGACAATCCTGAAATCCTGGTGCATATCAACAGGGAAGCTGCCAGGCGGTTTGGACTTTCCACGTTCTCCATTGCCAACACCATTCGTACAGCATTGTTTGGCCTGGAGGTGTCCACATTCAAGGTGGGCGAAGAAGAATACCCCATACAACTACGACTGCAGGAAGAATACCGCCATAACCTGTCATCCCTGATGAACCAGCGCATCACTTTCCGGAGCCAGAGCACGGGCCGGATCATGCAAGTTCCCATATCAGCAGTGGCAGATGTGGAATACAGCAAGACATACGGCGCCATAAACCGCATCGACCGCAACAGGGTCATCACACTCAGCTCCAACGTGCTTCCCGGGTATAACGCGAACCGGATTAACCAACAGATCATGCAGCTGATGGACGATATGGAACTTCCCAACGGCTATGATTATTCCTTCACCGGAGAACAACAGGAGCAGGAAGAGTCTATGGAGTTTCTTATCAGGGCCTTACTTATCGCCGTGTCCCTTATTGCGCTTATCCTGGTTACGCAGTTTAACTCTGTATTTAAACCCTTAATCATCATTGGAAGCGTAATATTCAGTACAGCAGGTGTTTTACTGGGGCTGACAATCTTTAACATGGACTTTATCATTATTATGATGGGAGTAGGGATTGTGAGCCTCGCCGGTGTGGTGGTTAATAATGCCATTGTACTGATAGATTACACAGATTACCTGCACAAACAAAAACGAATAGAGCTTGACGCGGATGAGGACGATTTGCTGGAGCCCGAAACAAGCCTTTCACTTATCGAACGTGCAGGACACACACGTTTCAGGCCGGTAGTTCTCACAGCCATTACCACGGTTCTTGGGTTGTTTCCCCTGGCCATAGGGCTGAACATAAACTTTGTGACCCTTCTTACCGAATTTGACCCCCAGATTTACTTCGGCGGTGACAATGCGCGCTTCTGGGGACCGATGTCATGGACAGTCATATTTGGCCTGACCGTGGCAACCTTCCTCACACTGGTCATTGTACCGTGTATGTACCAAATCATCCTTTCCACCCGCCGTAAGGTCAGGCAGCTCATTCAGAAAAACTAAGGTCTGCAAGGTGCCAAAAGCCAAAAGAAAAGAATCGGTCAAAAAGTTTTGGGTGACTACAATACAGGAGGATAGAAGATCAACCTTCTACAGCATCGGCAATGCGTTGGGCCGTTACCTCGAG
>CAYMDX010000138.1:0-6616 GCA_964389125.1 uncultured Bacteroidales bacterium | reverse complement strand
TTGTGTGCCTTAAAAAAACACGTTACCTTTACACTGTCAAACAAGCCATGATAAAAGAGACGGTTATGACAGACTTTTCCCTGACCCCGGAGATTAAAGACGGGGATATCAAACAGCGCACGGAGCAGCTGCTGAACATTCCGGAAGAGACGCTAAACCTGCCTGAGGTCTATAAAGACATTCTGGGTATGATAGATCTCACCACCCTGGAGGGATCGGATACCCGGAAAAAGGTAGAGGACATTTGTGTGGAAGCACAGTCATTTTCCTCCATGCAGGAAGGATTTCCTGACGTAGCGGCTGTATGCGTTTATCCGCCGTTTGTGGCGCCTGCCCGCAAGGCGCTGGAAGATAGTAACATCAAAACTGCCTCGGTGGCCGGCGCTTTCCCATCGGGTCAGTCTCCCCTTTTTGTGAAAATGGCTGAAGTACGCTATGCGGTTGATGAGGGGGCGCAGGAGATTGACATGGTGATTTCCAGGGGCAAGTTTCTGGAAGGTGAGTATAATCTTGTCTTTGATGAGATAGCTGCCATTAAAGAGGCCTCCAAGGCTGCACATCTCAAGGTGATCCTGGAAACGGGAGAATTGACAACCGCCACCAATATCCGGCGCGCGAGCGAGATTGCCCTGAAGGCGGGCGGCGATTTTCTGAAGACCTCTACCGGCAAGATCAAGCCTGCGGCTACACCGGAAGCCATGTTGGTCATGCTGGAAGCAATACGGGAGCACCATAAAAAAACCGGTCGTATGACCGGTATTAAACCTGCCGGAGGCATCTCCGACCCGGGAACAGCCCTGTCGTATTACTGGCTCACCAGAAAGGTGCTCGGCAAAAAGTGGCTTACAAAAAAGTATTTACGCTTCGGCGCCAGCCGGTTGGCGGGCAGCCTGGTGGAGGCTATCCGCAGTGCAAAAACCGCCTGACAAGTTTCATGGTCTCTTCCCTGTCATTGCTGACCTGCTCCCGCAGGTTTTCATCCTGATAGCTTTTCAGCTCATTGACCACACCCTCAATTAACGATTCCGGAAAGACGTCGTATTTGTTGAAGATGTCTGCCTGCTGCTTAAGCTTATCCGCCGCTGTGGAACAGGAATAGGGAAGCTGAGCCAGTGTTTCCTGGCGTGCCTTATGCTTCTTATCAAAAATGTTAACATCCACATACGTTTTTTTAGCAAACTCCAGAGCATCCGGCATCTCCAATCCATGACGGGCACCCACACAAAGACCGGCAATCAGCAGATAAATATCGGCCGATCCATCCGGACAACGGAACTCGTAGGTCTGCTTGTCACTGAAATCAAGATTCAACGGTTGCTCCTGCGGGTTTTCTTTTTGAACCATATCACCGGCACCAACCCAGCCCAGCGGCACACGTACCAGGGCGGAACGGTTTCTCTCCCCCCAGCAAACGTTGGTAGGCGCCTCCTGGTTAGGTACCAGTCTGAAATAGCTTGTCGGAATGGTATTGCCAAATGCCGACAGCGAAGGAGCAATATCCAGCACCCCGGCAATGGCTTTTTGGGCTACCTCACTGACACTTCCATTTTCGAGGGTTACATTCTTACCATCTTTCATCATGCGCATGTGAATATGCAGGCCGCTGCCGGCTTTCCCGGCTGTGATCTTCGGTGCCAGACTCACGGTTACCCCATACTGATACGCTACCTGCCGCAGGATCCATTTGGCAATGATAAGCTGATCGGCAGCCTCCTCAACATGGGTGGGAAGAAACTCAATCTCATTCTGTTCGTATTCATGCTCCTCATCAGAAAAATTACCTACCTCCGAATGAGAGTACTTAATCATAGCACCGGTCTGTGCCATCGCCATCATGGCATCCACACGCAGCTGTTCCCATTTCACAAAAGGCTCTGACTCATGATAGGCTCGCTGGTCATTGGCACGATACAATGGATTTTTGTCGCTGATCACATAATATTCGATCTCTCCCATCACCTCCATTGAATAGCCTGTTTTCCCTTCCAGCTCTTGATGGGCTTTGCGCATAATATTTTCCGGCGCGCTCTCCATCGGATTCCCGTCCTTATCATAATACGAACACATAATATCCAGGGCCGGTATTTCAGAAAAAGGATTGACAAATGCTGAACGGTATCTGGGCACTACGTATAGGTCGGAAGAGCCTGCTTCCAGGAAGGAAAACAGACTGCTGCCGTCAACGCGCTCACCCGTGGAGAGGACATGTTCGAGATGCTCGCGGCTTTGAATAGGGAAATTCAATGACTTCAGGCGGCCGTCACCTCCCACATAGCGGAAGTTAACCATCTCAATATCATTTTCTTCAATAAAATGAATGAGGTCCTGACGGGTAAAATCGGCAGGGTTTTTATGCAGGAAACGAACTAAAGGATTGGGGTTTAATGTAAATTGACTCTCTTCCATAACTACCTATTTTTATGTGTTTTATTTTATTTTGAAAAAATGTTCGCCAAACATAAGGAAAAAAAACAAGCCCGTAATAATCCGTTCATGAGATTTTTTAAGAAAGCCTGCGGAAAAAGCCCCGGCGGGAGGTGAAACAATCATGGAAAGCCTCTCTGAGATCCAGCAAGGTTATTGGTTGCGCTTTCTGCGAAAATACGGGCGCTGTTTGCCTCCGGTACGGATAAAAAAAACCATGATACCTGGCAGGCATCATGGTTTTTACGCGATATACCCGGGACAGGATTAGTCGACCTGAATTTGTTTGCTCAGGCGTGCTTTATCCTTATCCTGCTTAGGTACGCTGATGTACAGAATGCCGTCTTCATAACGGGCATTGATGTTCTCCACATCGGCTGTTTTCGGAATGGCAAAGGAGCGGGTAAAGCCTTCCATGTCATATTCATGGCGAATGTATTCACCTTCCTGCTCATCTTCTTTTTTCTCAAACCCGACCGTTAACAGGTTGTTCTCCATGTTGAGGCTAAAGTCCTCCTTATTCATTCCCGGCACAGCCAGCTGTATTTCAAAGCTGTCTTCTTTTTCCAGGATGTTGGTTGCAGGTATGCAACCGCAATTTTTTTCAAATCCGGACTGAAAGTTCCTGTTAAACATTTCGTCCATCATACCGGTAGATACGGGGCGTTTATGCCATTGAATAATTGTCATAATGTTATCTGTTTAGGGTTTATACTTGTTTTTTTACAGTTGGATACAAACCCTGTACCGTTGTGTTTAGAAGCAAAAAATCAGCCATTTTGGCTGTTCTTGGGTGCTTCAACAGCCAGGATTCAGCCATTTTGGCTGTTTTTCGCTTGTTTTTTTGCTGTGTGGGGTGCCATTCAATGACATTCATACGCATGCAAACATCTGTTATGCATTCAAAAATTCATTATATTTGACCGTAGGGTATAAAGAATTCACAGACATCTGATAACGATGGACGCTACGAATGCTGAAAAGGATCATACCGAAAAGGAGCATACCGAGAAGGGTCTTCAGTTTCGGTTTATTTCGGATCCACTGGCTTATTTTACATTGATGTTGAGCGACATCAAAAAGGCGACCCGTTACATTCACCTCGAGATTTACCGTTTCCGCAATGACCCGGTTGGTGTTCGTTTTCGCGATTACCTGGTAAATAAATGCCGTGAAGGTGTTGAGGTTCGTTTGCTGATCGATTCCTGGGGGGCATCTTCGAGCCATTCATTCTTTCAGGAGGTAATAGATGCCGGCGGAGAGGTAACGTTTTTCAAAAAGATCCGTTTGAACTGGGATGCGTTTACGAAAAGTCACCGCCGGGATCACCGGAAAATCCTGGTTATCGATGATGAGATCACCTACATGGGCTCCGGCAATATTTCAAATTACTCGCTCAACTGGCGGGAATCGATGTTCCGGATAAAGGGACCGATTGCAAAAACGTTCAGGCAGGTTATTGATGAGAATTTTAAGATTTACAACAAATACTTTTATGATAAGCCGGGTTACACCAAACCCCTTCTCTACAATGGTTTTGAGATTATTCGTGATGTGCCTTCCATGACCTATCAACCTGTAAAGAAAAAGTTCCTTCAACTCATTAACGAGGCGAAGCGGGAGATCATCATTGAGACGCCCTATTTCCTGCCGGGGAGTGATTTGCGGAAGGCTTTGGTGGCGGCTGCGCGCAGGGGTGTAAAGGTATTTGTTCATATTCCGCGGAAGTCAGATGTCTGGATCATGGATGTGCTTACGTCGAAATACATGGGTGAGCTGGCCGAAACGGGCATCAGTCTCTTTTTCTATCTTCCGCAGAACCTGCACGCCAAGTTATTTATCGTTGACCGTACAAGCTTTGTGGTGGGGTCCTCGAATTTTGATTACCGCAGTTTCCGTTACCAGCATGAGATTTGTCTGGCAGGCGAGCATAAAAGCCTTGTTCGACAGCTTGTTAACCATACCAATGAGACCCGCAAAGAATCAGTCCCCTTCAATTATGAAACCTGGTCGCACCGGCCGGCCATTCAGCGTTTCTTTGAGTGGGTCCTGATTCCTTTCCGGCATCTTTTTTAGTGTATACAAACAGCAGCCGGCGGTCATTTTCAATTCTTTTTCTTATTTTTGGGCATCAAAATTTATAATCTTAATATAAAATGCTGAAAAATCTTTCCCAACTTCATGATATGGCGCGTGGTCACAGCAGAAGACGTCTTGCACTGGCTGCGGCACATGACGCCAATGCGATTGACGCCGTTATGAATGCCCACGATAATGGTTTGATAGACGGTATTCTGATCGGTGAGGAGCAAAAAATACGACAAATAGCCGAAGACAAAGGGCTTGATTTGTCCGCTTACACCGTTATTGACGAACCTGACAATGCGCTGGCGGCGGCAAAAGCCGTAAAAATGGTCAGGGATGGTGAAGCCGAAGTGCTCATGAAAGGAAACCTGGGTACCGGTACGCTCCTGAAAGCAGTCTTGAACAAAGAACAAGGGCTCCGTACGGGTGAGCAAATATCCCATCTGGCCATTTTTGAGCTCGATGCCTACCACAAGCTGATCGGCCTGACGGATGCGGCCATGAACATTGCTCCTGACTTTGATGAGAAGGTATCCATAACCCGTAATGCGGTGAATTATTTCCGGCAACTGGGTGTTGACCGTCCCAAGGTGGCCATGCTAAGCGCCGTTGAAACGGTTAATCCGGCTATGAAATCCAGTATGGAAGGCAGTGCCATTGCTAAAATGGGCGACCGTGGTCAGATTAAGAACTGTGTGATTGATGGTCCGCTGGCTTTTGATAATGCGGTCAGCCAAACAAGCGCTCAAACGAAAGGCATTTCAAGCCCCGTGGCCGGCGATGCAGACATTCTGGTATCTGACGCCATCGATGTGGCAAACGTCCTTTACAAGGCGCTTATTTACTTCACAGGGGCAAAATGTGCGGCGGTCATACTGGGGGCGGCTGCACCTGTTGTGTTAACCTCCCGGGCTGATTCAGATGAAACGAAGCTCAACAGCATCGCCCTGGCGGCAGCGGTAAAATAATGTTCAACCAATAAATAAATAAATTTCATGGCAAAAGCACTCATACTAGCAATTAACCCCGGTTCCACATCTACTAAAATCGCCGTTTTTCAGAACACCAAAGAGGTCTTTCTGAAAAACATCAAACACTCCCTGGAGAAGCTTCAACAGTATGAAAAAATAACGGATCAATACGGATTTCGTAAACAGATCATCCTGGAAGAGCTGGAGAGCGCTTCCTTTGAAGTCAAAGATATCCGTGTCATTGTCGGTCGCGGCGGGGTTGTTAAGCCGATACCTTCCGGTGTTTACCGCGTAAATGACCGTTTGACAGAAGACCTGAAGGCAGGGTTTCTGGGAGAGCATGCAAGCAGTCTGGGTGGACTGATTGCCAAGGACATAGCAGAGTCTCTCCCGGATGCGGAAGCTTTTATTGCGGACCCTGTTGTTGTTGACGAACTTAATGATATTGCACGTATTTCTGGTCATCCGGAGCTTGAAAGGGTGTCTATCTTTCATGCCCTGAACCAAAAAGCCATTGCCCGCCAGCATGCAAAGCTCGTTTCGGCAAGATATGAAGACCTGAACCTGTTGGTGGCTCACCTGGGTGGGGGCATCACTGTTGGTGCGCACCAAAAGGGTCGCGTCATTGATGTTAATCAGGGTCTGGACGGTGATGGACCGTTCTCCCCGGAGCGAACCGGTACCCTTCCGGCAGGTGCACTGGTAAAACTTTGCTTTAGCGGCAAATACAGCGAGGAAGAGATCAAGCGGATGATAACCGGTCAAGGCGGGTTGGTTGCCTATCTGGGGACAAACGATGCCCAGGAAGTCGAGAAACGTGCCCAGGCGGGTGATGAAAAAGCCGCCCTGATCCAGGATGCCATGGCATACCAGGTGGCAAAAGAAATCGGAGCCATGTCGACCGTATTGAATGGCGAAGTGGATGCCATCCTCTTGACCGGCGGCATTGCTTACGGCAAACCGTTTGTGTCGGCCGTAAAAAACAGGGTCACTCACCTTGGACCGGTCTTTGTCTATCCCGGCGAGGATGAGATGCGCGCCCTTGCCATGAACGGCCTGCGGGTAGATTCGGGAGAAGAGGAAGCGCTGGAGTATAAGTAAGTAAGCTCGAAGCAGAGAAGAAGTTAGAAGGTAGA
>CAYMDX010000137.1:0-6626 GCA_964389125.1 uncultured Bacteroidales bacterium | reverse complement strand
GTCCAAACGTAATGATTACTGGTAAATCCTGTTTAACAAAAGGTCAGCGTATAACCCTCAACTACGAGCGGATAGCGGTATCAGGGTGGTGTAAGGCTGAAAATGCAGATGGGATTTTTCATAAGGGGTGCAAATATACAAAATTTTTGGCATGTTGGTTGCTACCTTTACGGAAACGACAAACCGTGCTGACTATTTATAAAGAATATACCTTGTCACCCTTCCCCGGCAAGACTAATAATTACCGGAAACCAGGTTGGTTTCCAGGATCATGTTAAACGCTATGTTTATTTCGTCGGATACTTTCACAAGTCCGAGCAAAGCGGTGGGTGGTTCTATGCCGAAGTCGGACATCATCAGTTTTTTGTTGCCGCTGATGTGGAAACGCAGCTCGTCTTGCCGGTCTACCGATAAAGTCACTTCTGTAGTTTTGCTTACATGCCTGATTGTTATCTCCACCTTCGCTATGATGATGTTGCTTCCATTGTTTTTCTTTCCGGCCGGCCTGATTTCTAATAGCTTTATCTGTATATAAGGATTGTTTTTGCTTTCAAGGAGGCTTCGAAAATCGTGATTCATCTTTTCCTTTCCGCAGTCAAATGCGCTAACTTGCAGGTTAAGCCTGGGGTCTGAAAAATGCATTGCCTGGTCATTCGGGTGAGAGACAATTTCAAATGTTCCCTTCTGCATATGGCTGTCGAAGATACAGGTAAATTGGTTGATGTTGGATTTCCCATGGATAGATACCCGGCTTTCTGCCCCCAGCCGGTATAAATAGGGGTCGCCCGGGTCTGCATAAACAGCCAGGGGGAATAACAGGAAGATGACCAGGATTCGGCTTTTCATCTTTGGTTTGCTTTTAAATACCGGTGCAGATATAAGAATGGCCGGGATAGCATGTATGATGCCATACCCGGCCACTACTACATTCGTTCGCCCTAAAAAGCGATCGCTGCTTCTATCATGAGGCCATCAAAATTGCCTCCGTGACGATAATCATTTGCATCAAAATCATTGAAATTTTGATTTACATATTCCAGCTTTACCAGCAGGTTATCAGTGGTATACCAGCCAAGAGCCAACTGTAGTCTGTCAATGGTAATGTCGTTGTTGGGCTCGGGCAACTCGCTGCTCACCTGGTTGTAACGGGCTCCTACATAAAGCTGCTCATTAGCCAGGAACCGGTAGATAATCTCGCCTGCTACCTGGGTAGCGCTTCGGTCATCTGCATCAGCGTTATGAGTACCTTCCGAAACTTCATAGGTGCCGAATAGTTCAAGACCTTTATATTTGATGAAAGGGTTAATCATTACTGAAGTTATCTGGTGGGTAAAATCCGGTGTAAAACGGCCTGATGTAAACCGGTTGGTTTCGCTGGAAGCGGTGATGGCCCCTCCGGCGCGAAAATTTTGGTAGTATTCGGGCTCCATGGCCATATAATACCGGGAACCGGCACGGTCGCCGGCATAAAGCGTATTTCGCGTAGTTCCGGGGTTGGTATACAAGCTGGTGGTTAACCGTACGCGCAGATCATCCGATAATTGATCATCATATCCGATTTTCGCCAATATGGATGGATTTTTGTCAGTGTGTTCATAATCGCGTACATCGCCACTTATCAACCCATGAGTGGCACCTAACATCACAAAATAGTTATCTGCAGGGAATACATATGCTTCACCACCTATTTCCGTTGTAAAAGCATCCATGATATAATTACCCACGAAAGGATTATAAAATGTACGTCCGTTGTCGCTTCTGCGGAAATGTTGATCGCCGTAGTTGAACATGGTATGGCCTACACGTACGCTTACGTTGTCTGTAAACCACTGTGGGTTGCCAAACATCGGCAATTTGTCTACCTGAATATAACCACCTTTTACCCAGAATTCAGGGTGATGCCGTGATGACATGTAGGACTCCAATGCCATACGTATGCCATCATTTATTTGGACATCCAGGTTTAGATTGGCTGTGGCCAGGTTGAATCCTGACCCCAGGGGATAAAGTGCATTGAGATTGGTTCCGTCAATTTCCCGTATGTCGGCTTCATTCTTATGGCTAAGTCCCTGAAATTGTTGCGTGAAGTTTCCGCCTACACGCACTCTGAAACCTTCATAAGGTACGGTATCGGCTGAAAAGGTTTCAAAAACATTAACGCCGGAACGGTCGGGAGACCGGTAGTGGCCAATATCTGGCTGTTGAGCAAATTGTGGTACAATAAATACCAGCATAAAAAGGCTGGTAAATATCATTCTTTTTGTTGGGTTTTTCATAATAATGATTTACGTTTAGATTTGGTTATTAGGTTTATTCAGCGTTAGCTACAACTCTGTATGTAACCTCCACTTCATCTCCTGTGCGCAATACGCCAAACATCGCGGTGGGTGGATCAATGTTGTAGTTTGTCATGTCAATTGTTTCCGTGCCTTTAAATTCGATGTCGCCGTTGGGTAGTACACGTCCAACCGGTTTTATTTCGATAATGCGGGATACCCCTGCAATGGTAAGTACTCCGAGAGCGGTAATCCTTGCTGTTCCCGGGTTCTCATACAATGATAATATGTCACGCAGCTCATATTTGACGTTCGGATGACTACTGGTTTTCAGGGATTCATAGATTTTTTTGTTCATCCTTCTACCCTCGGAACCCTCAATAGAGGTTGCATCAATACTGAGGTCTACCTTGTCAATGCCAACAATCTTGCCGTCTTCAAGGGTGAGCTCAAAACTGCCGTTTACATCTTCTACGTCGGCTGACCAGGATTGCAGATTGGAAGTTCCATCTATGGTGATCTCATGGGTTTTTATCTGATAGCTTACCTGGGATATGCCCGTTAGTGGTAGTATCAGAAAAATGGCAATAATCAAAATGCGAATGGTGGTTTTCATAATACGTTTTTTTTATGCATAATTTGGTTTGTAAAATACGCAATAAGGTATTATAATGCATAAATGCAAATAATTTGCCAACAATGAAACAACATGCAGGTATGTTGTTTCATCCCCTTGATTATCAAAAAGATGTCAGGTATCGAATGGAATACGGAGCAATCCGGAGGGCTGAAAAACGACGTAATCTCGTCGGAAATGACGAGTTTTTGGCGATTTTGTTATGCTGTTATATTTAGTTTTTCGATTCTTGTTTTCAGGGTGGATGCCGGCAGGGATAGTATTTTTGCTGCTTTTGCTTTGTTTCCGCCGGATCTCAGCAAGGCATCACGGATCACATTTTCTTCTACTTCGCGAAGGGTATCGTCCAGCGGTTTATCATCAAAATAAAAGCAGGTATGTGATTTCTCCGGGAAACGGACTTCCATGGGGAGGATCTCCTTTTTTATCGTATCCCCGTCGGCCAGGATAACCAGTCTTTCCATGAGGTTTTTCAACTCTCTGACATTACCCGGGAACGCATATTGTTTAAGAATTTCTATGACCTCTTCATCAATCGCAATGGGGTTTGAAATCGAGAACTCTTTGACGTAGTGTTTGGCAAGTAACGCTATGTCACCCGGGCGTTCGCGCAGGGGCGGGATTTGGACAGGAAATACATTCAGGCGGTAGAACAGGTCTTCTCTGAACTTTCCCTCCGCCACAAGCTGTTTCAAGTCTTTTTTTGTGGAAGCAATCACCCGGACATCCACTTTGATTGTTTCGCTGCCGCCTACCCGCTCAATTTCTCCTTCTTCCAGAACGCGCAACAGCTTTACCTGTAGCTCATAAGGAATATCATCAATATCATCCAGATACATTGTGCCCCGGTGGGCATTTTCAAAGCGGCTGGACTTTGCGGCTTCGGCACCCGTAAAAGCACCTTTTACATGTCCAAATAGCTCACTTTCGATTATTTCTCGTGATAGAATGGCACAATTTATTTTGACCAGTGGCCCCTTATGGCGATTGCTTTTGTAGTGAAGGATATTGGTCAGCAATTCCTTGCCAGTTCCTGTTTCTCCCTCGATCAACACTGTCGTTGATTTGCCGGCGATCAGTTCAACAAGCTCAAATATATTTTCTGTTTTCTTGCTTTTCCCGACAAAAGAGGATATGTCATATTTATGATGAATCTGCTTGCGTAATTCCCGGTTCTCATTTTTTACCTGTTTGAGTTCTTCTATGCGGTTGATAGTCAGAAGTAACTCATCCAGATTGAAAGGCTTCTGGATGTAGTCGTAAGCGCCCAGTTTCATGGCTTCCACCGCGGTATCCACCGTTGCATAGGCGGTGATCAACATAACATATACATCTGGAGCTGTTTCTTTGATGTGTTTTGTCAGGGTGATTCCGTCCATTTCAGGCATCTTAAGATCTGTCAATACGATATCAACATCGTTTTTGTTTTCTTTCATATACTGAAGGACGGCTTTGGCCGAGGAGAATTCGTTTACACGATGACCGGCATCGCGAAGGCCGTCGGCCGTGGTCACCCTTATGATACGTTCGTCGTCTACAATGAGAATATGCATAGTTATGCTTGTTTTGGTAATCGAACACAAAACCTGCTGCCTTCATCCGGGCTGCTTTCCACCTGAATCATACCGCCATGGTCTTTAACAATCTGGTATGACACAGAAAGCCCGAGGCCGGTACCGTCACCCACATTTTTCGTCGTAAAGAAAGGGTCAAATATTTTGCTGATGCAATCCCTGGAAATGCCTTGCCCGTTATCTTTAACTATTACATAGATGTGGTCGGCATCATCTTCGATATGTATGTTTATGTATCCGTGTAATTCAGGCTGATGGCTGATTTTTTCTGCCGTTGCGTCAATAGCATTGATGATGATGTTTAAGAAAACCTGTTCAATCCGGCTTGGCGAGACGTATAATTCAATGTTTGGGTTCTTTGCATCAACCGATATGGTGATATTATTGGCTTTGACCCGGTACTGTGCGAGCTGAACAGTCTTACGCACAAGGTTAAGGGCATTGACTTTTTCAAAGTGTGAATCGTCTTTTCTGCTGAAAGTCAGCAGGTCATTAATAACTTTCTGCATTTTGCCCAGCGATTCCTGCATCATGGCTGTATATTCAACGATCTGTTCTTTGTTTGCCGGATCTTTTTCAATACGTTTCAGGCCTGTACTGATGCCGGTGAGCGGGTTGTTAATTTCGTGGGCAACCCCGGCCGTCAGGGTGCCAATGGAGGCCAGTTTCTCTGAGTGGAACAATGACTGCTGCATTTTATTCATGTCATGGTATGCCTGCTCCAGGCGACTTAGCATGTTTGAATAATTCTCAAATAACACATCTATTTCATCAGTGAGGCCAAAAAGGCGGCGCACACGATAATATGGTTTGCGGGTGGCTTCTCTGATTTCCCATAGGCCGGCCTGAATATTTTCAATAGCAATTATTGCCGACTGCCTGCTTAGGACCTTTAGTGGTGTGGAAATGGTGTATGAAAAAAGAAGGGCTGCCGTAATGCCAAGCAGAAAGAAAAAAGCAACCATCACCCATAATGACGCCAGGGTATCTGTGACCTGATCCCGGATGTCATTTTCCAATATTCCTACCCGGGCAACTCCCATGCTTTTACTCATGGTAGCCATGGAGAAATCACGGATCAGCATATGAGGCTCATTTTTATCCACAATGTTGATAATGCCCGGTAAATCGTCTGCAGGAGGAGTGTTTTTTTTAATCAAGTCATCCGGTACCTTTTCTCTGAATGAGTGGGCCAGCACATTTCCCTGGTTATCTAAAATAAAAGCATAATGGATTGTCGGATCAATCGCCATGATTTCGTTAATCAACATATTTAATCCGGCCGGATCATTGGACAGCATATAAGAAACGGATTGTTCTGCCAATGCCCTGGATATGAAATAGCCGCGTTTCTCAAATTCATCATTAAGCGCATGGCTTACCGAGTTCCGCACGAGGATCGCATTCAGCAAACCAAAGAGGATCACAATAAAGCCAATACCGACCGCAAATTTTGTGAATAAGGACCAACCAATACGTTTCATCGTGCGATCTTTTCTTTTATTTCTCTTAAACCGTCATAAAGGGTATCACCGGCAATAATAAACTGATCAACATTTAACTTATCGAGTATCTCCCTGGTTTCCCTGTTTTGATGCATCTCAAGAAAAAAATCCTGTATCTCTGAACGCAGTTCCCGGGGCATAAGCAGCGAATTAACAACAGGAGGTATACCACCCGGCTTCGATTTTTCGATGATGCGTATATTGGTCAGGTAATCCGGTTGATGTTGCTCAAGGTAGTTGAATACTAAACCATTTACGGAGGCACCATCAATCACATTGCGCGATACCATCTGTATAGATAAGTCGTGCGATAGGGAAGAAACAATTTCACCGAAAAAATTGTCTACGGTGCTTCCCATTGCCTCAACCCGTTTATCAACATAGAGGCTGCCAGTGAAACACATAGGGTCTGAATAGGCAAATGAACGGCCTTCGAAGTCCTCAAAACGAAGAATATTGCTATTTGTATTCGAGATGACATATCCCCTGTAATAAGGCTCCCCGTCTACCACCGGAACAAACATAAGCTCATGGTGATTTACTCCCTGGATATAGGCGCCTGAACAAATAAATGCCATATCTACCAGGTTCCTTGCCAACAGTTCATTCACCTCTTCATACGTTTTGCGCTGTT
>CAYMDX010000136.1:3326-6632 GCA_964389125.1 uncultured Bacteroidales bacterium | reverse complement strand
ACAACCACATAAGTCTAAATAACAGATAGTTACAAAATTATAAACAGATGAAACATACTCTTACCGTATCCTTTCTGATCTTAATCTGTATAATTCAACCGGGCTTCGCACAACTGATAAGCATTGATCCGCCAGATGCGCATACCGATTCGGATGTGACAATCACCTACGACGCCCGCCTCGGAAATGGCGAGCTGGAAGGGTATGAGGATGATGTGTACGCCTACACCGGTGTGATCACAACCGACAGCCATAACGACAGCGACTGGAAACATGTGCAGAACGACTGGGGTGAGGTCAATCCCAATACCTTGATGACCCCGGTGGGGGAGGATCTGTATGAGATCTCATTCACTGTTCGTGATTTTTATGGGATCGACGAAGATGAGACCGTCCTGAAACTGGCCTTCCTGTTTCATAATGAGGATTATTCCCAGGTAGGACGTACGGCCGATGGTGGCGATATTTTTATTGAGATCAACCTGCAAACACCCGGTGCCTATGTGTCTCATCAGCTTGTTGATGAAAAACTCCAGATAACCGCCGAGAACGGCCTTCTGGAAATAGAGTATTATACACCATCTACTGCGAAAGCCGAATATATTCCCGACGATGCCGATCTGATCGATACCACGTTTACCGTGGTGGCCGAACCTGAAACCATCAACCCGGAACTCTCCGTTACCGATGAAGCGCTCAGTTTTTCTTCTTCCGCTATGGAGGTGTGGGTTGAAAAAGAACCTTTGCGGCTACACTATATCTCAGCGGGTGATACCATCCTGGCGGATGCAAACGGTTTTGCAGCGAGTCCGGCTGGCGGATCTGTTGATTTTGATCTTGATGAAACAGTCAGTTTTTATGGAGGTGGCTCCCGCGCCATCCCGGTGGATCGACGTGGGCGCAACCTGCGTATCTATAATGAAGCGCATTATGGCTATGGAAACAATACCCCCACGCTCAATATCAGCATTCCCTATGTGGTTTCCGATTCCGGGTACGGCCTGTTTTTTGATAACCGCTACCCGGCAGACCTCGACCTGGGTGCCAACCAGTCCGACAGGATTCACTATAGCACGGAAGGCGGCAGACTGCGGTATTTCCTGATAGCGGGCCATGGTTTTGATCCCATTATGCAGGACTACACCCGGCTTACCGGACATCAAAAGTTGCCTCCTCTCTGGTCTCTCGGCTATATCCAGTCAAAATACGGGTACGAAACCGAAACGGAAGCTCGCGATATCGTGAACCAGATCCTTGATGCTGATTTTCCGCTGGATGCCTTGATACTCGACCTCTATTGGTTTGGGGAGGAGAGCGACATGGGGGATCTGGACTGGGATTATGGCCAGTGGCCGCAGCCCGAACAGATGATGAGTGACTTTATGGATGAAGGCATTCAGACCATCCTGATTACAGAACCTTATTTTACCCTTGAATCCGACAATTACGACTTTCTGGCCGAAAACGATTATTTTGGAAAAAACCCTGACGGGGAGCCTTATGTGCTCTGGGGCTTCTGGCCGGGAGATGCTTCCCTTCTTGATATCACCCAAAGCGAGTCCCGTGAATGGATGTGGGATTTCTACCAGGCACGCCGTGAAGAAGGAGTTGGGGGCTGGTGGTGCGATCTCGGTGAACCGGAAACCCATCCCCACGACATGACCCACGAATTCGGGGAGGCCAAATCAGTGCACAATATCTATTCCCTTATATGGGCCCGGTTTATCGATCAAAATTATGAAACCCATTATCCGGAAGAAAGGCTGTTTAATTTGATACGCTCCGGCTATGCCGGTATGCAGCGCTATTCCACCTTTCCCTGGTCGGGTGACATCCAGCGCAGCTTTGACGGTCTCCGCGCACAAATACCGTTGATGCTTGGGGCCGGTATGACAGGCCTTGGATACATGCATTCCGACGTCGGTGGCTTTGTCGGGAACGACGGCGACGGTGAACTGTTTACCCGATGGGTGCAGTTTGGCGTTTTTGCACCTATCTTGCGTATGCACGGGATTGGGACCACCGAACCTGTTAACTTCTCTGAACCTTACAAAAGCATCATGCGCGACTATATCAACCTTCGCTACGAGCTTCTGCCTTATAATTATACCCTGGCCTACGAAAACAGCATGACCGGAATACCCCTTGCACGGCAGCTTAACCACTATGAAGTGAACAATCAGTCGCTTTCCGATGTGAACGACAGCTATCTCTGGGGGAAGGACTTTCTGGTGGCTCCCGTCCTGGAAAGGGGTGTAAATGACCGTGCCGTGGCCTTTCCGGAAGGGAAATGGTTGCATTACCACGATCTTTCCGAATACGAAGGCAGCCAGACCTATACCGTGCAGGTGGATATGGACGACATTCCGGTCTTCGTGCGGGCAGGCAGCTTTATTCCCACCACCCGGCCGGTGCAGTCAACCGCCAACTACAGTGCTGACAGTCTGATAGTGCAGTATTTCCCTGACCAGGATGTGCCCGAAACATACGGTTACCTGTTTGACGATGACAAAAGCACGCCCGGAACCTTAGCCGCAGAAGCTTTTGAACTGCTGCATTTCGAAGGCCTGTATGAAGAAGATGATATGGAAATCCTCCTTTCATTATCCGGTGAAGGGTATGCAGGCGCCCCGGATACACGGAACATGTTGTTTGAGGTGTTTCGTGTTGAAACGAGTCCCGCAAAGGTGTCTATCGATAATATAGACATTCCTGAGGTGTTTGATCAGGACGACTTTCTAAATGAAAATCCGGCTTATTATTTTGATGAAGATCAGGAAATTCTATATGTAAACACTTCCTGGGATGGTGCTGACAAAACCATCAGTATTACGGAAGGCATTGTTAATCATGTTGTTACACAGGATACACAAGAAGAAGGGTTCTACCTGCATGACCCCTGGCCCAATCCCTTTACCAATCAGTTGACCGTTCAGGCGGATGTGGAAACCTCCGGTGCGTATGACTTTATGCTGCAAAGCACCTCCGGCGTAATCATCCGTCAGGAACAGCGTGAATTCGCCACGCCCGGACGTAACACCTTCCGGTGGAACTTTGGTGATGGCCTGGCTCCCGGTATGTATATCCTGGTCATGGAAGGGGAGGATGGCCGCCAGGTGCGCCGGGTGATCAAAAGGTGAGCGCGCTGGGACGCGAGCATACGAAGGGGGTAGTTTCCTAATGTGGTAATGTGCTAATGATGCGCAATGACAGCAAAGCGCAATGACAGCGAAGCAAATGACAGCGAAGCAAATGACAGCGAAGCAAATGACAGCGAAGCAAATGACAGCAAAGCGTAATGACAGC
>CAYMDX010000136.1:0-3226 GCA_964389125.1 uncultured Bacteroidales bacterium | reverse complement strand
AATGACAGCGAAGCAAATGACAGCGAAGCAAATGACAGCAAAGCGTAATGACAGCCCGAAGGGCTAAATGACAAGGCGTAGCCTTAAATGACAGCCTAGCGCAATGACAGCAAAGCGTAATGAGTGATGAATCAATCTGTTATATGAATGCAAAATAAGGGCAAAGCACGTTGGATGACCAACAGCCAACAGCCAACAGCCAACAGCCAAAGGCCAATAGCCAAAGGCTGTCTTGCGCTTTTGCTGCTGGCTGTCACGATGATATCCTGTAACAGGGGTGCCGAACAGCAGAATGATGACAGCCTGCACATCATCCATGCCGGCAGCCTCGCTGTGCCGGTACAGTCGTTGACTGAAGCGTTTATGGAGGAAAACCCCGGGGTACGTATCTACACAGAAGCCTGGGGGAGCAAGGTGGGCGCCAGACGTATTATTGACACCGAATCCAAAGCGGATGTGTTCATGTCGGCCGATTACATGGTGATCGAAAACATGCTGATACCGGATCATGCCGATTGGTACCTGCCTTTTGCCACCAACGAACTGGCGGTGGTGTATACAGAAAGATCCCGTTACGCTGATATCATAGACACGGACAACTGGATGGATATTTTATTAAAAGACGATGTTCAGTATGGTCGAAGCAATCCGGATATGGACCCCTGCGGTGTGCGGAGTGTTTTTGCCATCAAACTCGCCGAACAAAAATATGACCGGCATGGTTTCGCCCAAAAAATGCTGGAAAAAGACCGTGCCTATATCCGGCCGAAAGAGACAGACCTGATTGCATTGCTGGAGAGTAATCATATTGATTATATCTTTTTGTATAAAAGTGTGGCCGTTCAGCATGGCCTGGAATATTTATCCCTTCCCGACAGTCTTAGTCTGGGCAACCCGGAACTCAACGACTGGTATCGAACGGTCAGTGTCGAAACTCTGGGAACGGCCCCCGGTGAAACCATCATTGAAGTGGGTGAATCGATGGTCTATGGGTTGACCATTCCGCATAAAGCTGAGGAACCAGCACTTGCTGAGCGGTTTATCTCTTTTGTGCTGGATCCGGAAAAAGGCGGACAAATTTTGAAACAAGCTGGCCAGGACCCTGTCTGAAAAAATCAACCACAAAGAAACAAACACAAAGTCGATCACAAAGAATAAATTCGCAAAGGCGCTCCAAATGAGCAGTGTAAAAGTACGTTATCTGTCTGAATAAATTATCTGGACATAAGCCTATCTGGTGACTAAAAGCCAAAAGCTGTCAGATTTACCTGGTGATGTACTCAAAAGGAAGCAATAACAAAACAATCTGCTATGCAACAAATTTCCCACATAGCGGTTACGCATGATCCCAAAGCGGATGAAGCCGCGCACAGGGGTATACCGCATAAGGATGAAGAAAAAGAAATTTCCCTGGCAAAGATCATCGAAAAGGGGGAGTCTTTCTTCGCACCGGGCTTTATGGCTGACGTATATCTAACAGATGGACAATCATTTACCTTTCTCAAAACAGCAGACGGGCACTGGGAATATCGTTATGAAGAGGATGGACAGGCACAGGTCAGGCAAGCAGAAGGCAGTTTTACGGAAGCGTTGAATATTTTGCTGATACGGGTGAACCTTTATGGCGGAGCAGATTAATACCTTTCAGTGCCGGACATACATTTTTTGATGCTTCTTTCGTGCGAAATATTCACGATCAGGCGTATTTTGGCCTGCAAAACATATCAGGAGATCCATCATCCTGATTGATTATAACAATATTTTTTGATCATATCCATAATGGTCGAACGATCAACAGGCTTTGCCAGATGTTCGTCACAACCAGCTTCTTTGGCTTTTTTTATATCTGAAGGCAGGTTATAGGCTGTCTGGGCAACAATGGGTACATCCTGACTAAATGTCCGTATTTCCCGGGTAGCTTCATACCCATCCATTTCAGGCATCTTAATATCCATAAGGATTAGTTTTATATCAGGGTGTTCCCTGGCTATCGAAAGCGCCTCCTTGCCGCTATATGCGTGATAGAATAAAATATTGTCATCTTCAACCATAATCTTATATAGTTGATGAGCGGTGCGTTCGTCATCGACTATCAGGATCTTTTTTTTGTTCGTAGATGTATTGCTTGCCATATTGAGTCAGTATTTTTGTATTATCGTATGGCTTGTTGAATCAAAAAGAACTCATTAATACTTTCTATATCCAGGACACCCTTGAATTCGTTACCTGAAAAAACCGGTAGCAAGGAATGACGCTTTTTCTGCATATCCTGATAGATATCAAATAAAGGCGTGTTGGTTGCAGCCGATTCCGTTTCGGTGCGCATGACCTGTCTGATCTTTCCTTCTTTTCCATGGGTGTTTAATCCGTTAATCAGGTCATTCTTGGTAAGAATGCCTGCATAGTCGCCGTCTGATTGAACAACAAACCCATTATCGGAAATGTGGACGAGTTTATCGGCTGCTGTTCCCAAAGTGTCATCGGCATCCAGAACAGCATAGTCTTTGTTTAGGATATCTTTCACGGTATAATTCTTCAGCACGTCCTGGTATTTGATCATCTCATATTCACCTTTGGCGCCCATGAGGATCACAAATCCTATGACTATCAGGAACGGGTTGAAAAACAGCCCGGCAATAATGAAAATGATGGCAAATACCTGACCGATGTCTTTGGCTATCTCTGTGGCTTTGAGTCTGCTCATTTTGATGGACAGGGCTGAGCGGAAAAGCCGCCCCCCATCCATGGGAAACGCCGGAATCAGGTTAAACGCAACGATAAAAAGATTGGCCGCCATGAGCATCAGCGGAAAATTGTTTATCGTGATGGTCTCGAATGCCATCTCTTCAATGTTTATCGTATGAAAGGCAGTTAAATAGATCCAGAGCAGAATGGCTATTACGACATTAACCAATGGACCGGCTGCGGAAACCAGAAATTCTTCCCTGGGGTTTTCAGGCATTTTGGTCATGTGCGCCATACCGCCAATTGGGAGCAGGGTGATGCTCGACACATTACCCCCGAAGCGTATGGCAGTGAGGGAGTGGCCTAATTCATGAAGGACTACACACACAAAAATAGACAGCACAAAGAGGATGTGCATCATTATTTGCGGAAATGCCAAGCCACGGCCAACACTGATCAGAATGATCCATAGTATTAATAGTGAAAACGTCCAGTGAACGGACACTTTAATGCCAAATGGTTTCCCCAGATTTAAAGAATA
>CAYMDX010000135.1:4324-6648 GCA_964389125.1 uncultured Bacteroidales bacterium | reverse complement strand
AATTGATGCAAATGTAACAGAATAACAAACAGGATGGTGTGAAGGTTTCTTTCTATCGTTTTATTTTATCATTTTTTTTAACAATCAGCAACCAGACCTCATCATACCTACCTCGCATCTTTCATGTATTTAAACAGATCGCTGTTGGTGGTCATGATGACATTGGTTTTGTCGTCGAGCGATTTTTCCAGGGCTTCCATGGCGCGCAGAAAATCATACAGGTCGCGTGACGTTTGATTTCTGTTGTAGGCCGAGGCATAGATCTCGGTTGCGGAGGCTTCGGCACGGCCGCGTATTCCTTCGGCTTCGCGTTCAGCTTCAGATTGGATCTGTGCCAGATCCCGTTCTTTCTGGCCTTCGATGCTGCGGGCTTCCCCTTGCCCCTCGGAGCGGAACTGGTCGGCAATCCGGTTTCGTTCACTGATCATCCGGTCATAGACGCGCTCCCGGACTTCGGTCACATAATTCATCCGCTTAAAACGGAAGTCGAGGATTTCAATACCCAGATCTTCGGTTCGTTCGTTTGCCGTATCCAACACCATGGTTTCTATCTCTTCCCGGCCAACAGTTATTTCTTCCAGAACCTCCAGCTCTTCCAGGTAATCTTCATACACTTCCGGTTGGCGGTCTGTTGAGCGCACCAGGTCGAGCAACTCATTGCTGGCCACGGCATTGCGTGTTTCGCCGTCAAGGATATCGTCCAGACGCGACTGGCCGGAGCGTTCGTCCCGTAACCGGATAAAAAACTGTAAAGGATCGGTGATCTGCCAGCGGGCATAGGTGTCAACATGGATAAACTTTTTATCCTGGGTGGGGATCTGATTCGGGTCACCGTCCCATTTCAGATAACGTTTGTCAAAATACTGTACTTTCTGAATGATGGGGGTCTTAAACTGAAGACCCGGTTCGATACGGGCTTCACCCACCGGCTTGCCAAACTGGGTTACGATGGCCTGCTCGGTCTCATCCAGGATAAATATGCTGCTTAGGGCGATCACAAGTACAACGATGGCGGCAATGATAGTGACGATATATTTGGTTTTCATGATTAACAGGCTTTTTGTTTGTTTTTCAAAGTAGAAAAATGGGATTTTATTCAATAAGTTGTTTCTGTGTGTCGATATTCAGCAACGGTAGCACATTGGTGCCATCTTCATCCAGGATGACTTTGTTGCCAAGCTTCGGCAGGATGCGTTCCAGGGTCTCGTAATACAGACGTTTCCTGGTTACCTCCGGGGCTCGTATATACTGCTCATAGACCGAGTTAAAGCGGTCAGCCTGTCCTTCGGCACGATTTACCCTGTTCAGTGCGTAACCTTCGGCACGTTGAATGGTTTCTTCTGCTTCTCCGCGTGCACGGGGTATTACACGGTTGTACTCCGATTCGGCCTGGTTGATCAGCGTTTCCCTTTGCTGCTGGGCTTCGTTCACCGCATTGAAGGAAGCTTTCACCGGATCAGGCGGATTTACATCCTGCAGCACTACCTGGTCAATACGGATGCCATTCTCATAATTGATGCACATTTCCTGCAGGAGCTCCTCCACACGGGTGGCCACTTCCTGGCGGCCTACCGTAAGGACTTCGTTGACGGTCCGGTCGCCGACAATCTTCCGCATGGCTGCTTCCGACATGTCATGCAGGGCATCTTCTGCATTTCGCACCTTGAAGAGGTAATTGTACGAATTGACAATCCGGTATTGGATAACCCATTCCACATCAGCAAGGTTAAGGTCACCGGTTAACATCAGCGATTCGTCGCGATAAGCGTCTTTTGCATATCGGGTCTGCACGCCGGACTCCACCGTTCGAAAGCCAAACTCTTGCTTAAGCTGCCTTTGAACAGGGATTTTGTGCAGGTTTTCAATACCGAACGGCATAATAAAATTAAGCCCTGGCTGTAGTGTGCGGTCGTATTCACCAAACTGCACAACAACACCCTCCTGTTCGGGACCGATTGTTTTTACGGAGGTCAGGAGTGCGATCAGCACGATCAGGCCGATGATCACCTTTTTGGCATGTTTCTTCAGCATGTCCATCGTGCGTTGGAATTGTATTTCTTGTTCGTTCATGATAAAGGGATCTTTTTGGCTTGAGAAGGTTACTAATTGATTTTTCTATTCTATAGTATTTAATTGGTATAAAGGTAATGTAATTGTATGAAAAAAGAAAGAGAATCCACTTCCAGGATTCTCTTTCTTTAAGTACATTCCAGGTGGCAATTCCCCCTTTGACTGACAGGAGGCTGATGTCCGGTATTGTGTAATTTTATTCTTAGGGAACTGGCCGGTTATAGAGTGGGTTCAAGATCGACGAAGTCATAAAC
>CAYMDX010000135.1:0-4224 GCA_964389125.1 uncultured Bacteroidales bacterium | reverse complement strand
TATGCCACCGGCAAGGTCATAGGTGTTTCCGTCATACGAGAAGTGGTTTGCTGTCAATCCGTTGTCATCATCATCGTCGCTGCACGAAGCAAAAACAAAAGGCATCGCCACCAATGCCAGCATCCAGAGCCATTTTTTTGTAATCATAGAACATTTTTTTTGTTGGTTAAATATTTTTATGGATCTATATATAGATAAAAATATATCTAAATACAGAGTTTTAAACATGTGACAAAATAAATTGTTCAGGGGTTTTTAAAAAGAATGAAAGGGCTTGGATATCAGGAGATGGCTTTCCGTTGGTTATCGAAACGGAGGTAGGTTTGTTGATCGATGATCTCTGCGAGGGCGTTTGCCACCTGCCAGACTTCTTCAAATGTGTTGTAGAGGGCTACTGGTGCAATTCGGATGGTATCCGGGGCTCTGAAGTCCGGGATGATGTTTTGTGCTTTCAGGGCTTCGTTGATGCGCAGGGCCTCCTGATGTGTAATGGCAATATGTCCGCCTCTTCGGTGGGGCTCAGTAGGAGTAACGATGGTAAAATTGTATGGCGCCCGGGTCAGTTTTTCCTGAAGGAGCTCCAAAAAAAAGTCTGTCAGTTGCAGGGATTTTGTCCGGATGGCTTCGATGCCGGCTTCCTTGATTATTTGGAGCGAGCCTTCCATGGTAGAAGCCCCCAGGATGTTGGGGGAGGAGATCTGCCAGCCGCCGGCCGAGGGTGTGTGTTCGAAATCCGGCAGCATGTCAAACTGTTTGTCTTTTACAAAGCCGAACCAGCCCGCAAGTAGTGGCTCTTGTTGAAAATGCCGTTGGTTGATATACAAAAAAGCGGTACAGCCGGGCCCGCCATTGAGGTATTTATAGCTGCAGAAGGTGGCAAAATCGACGTCCCATTTACTGAAATGGTGTGGTACGGCACCGGCCGAGTGGCTGCAGTCGAAACCAATGGGGATGTTCCGGGCATGGGCTTCTTTTGTAAGGTATTCGATATCCAGCAGCTGTCCGCTGTTGTATAAAACGGATGGAAGCCATATCAGGGCCACATCATCTGTCATCATCGACACGATCTGGTCTTCACTGAGTGTCTTTCCGTCGCCTGTGTCGGGTACCAGCAGCAATTCATCTGCAGGATTACGCCCTTTTTGTTTGATCTGTCCCTTCAGGGCATAAATGTCGGAAGGAAAGTTCAGGGCATCTGCCAGGATTTTGGTTCGCTGTCCCTCCGGTTCGTAAAACGTGCTGATGATGCTGTGAATGTTTACTGTAGTTGTGCCCGTGAAGATCAGCTCCCCGGGGGCAGCGCCCACCAGTGCTGAAGCCTCCCGGCCTATCTCTTCGGCGAGGTAAAACCAGGGTTGCCTGGCCTGCAGCCATCCTTTGATACCCAGCTTTTTCCATTCATCAAGCACCCTGAGCAGGGATTGCTCGGCATCGGTGCTCAGTAGTCCCAGTGAGTTTCCGTCCACATATATCGTGTGGTCCGGAATGTAAAAGCGGCTGCGAAAACCTTTTAGCGGGTCTTGCTTGTCTTTTTCGATGGCTATGGAATAAGCAGCTTTCAAATTAAAATTTTATCAATAGATGTTGAAACATTGGTTGCTTCCTTTTTTAGCGGCACCCCTATCGGTAACACACATCAATTTTTCCGCCGGCGTATAATGTATTACATCGCTGCTTCGAATTGTCTGAGGAAGCGCAGGTCATTTTCGAAGAACATGCGCAGGTCTTTAATCTGATAGATGTTCATGGCAATGCGTTCGATTCCCATGCCGAAAGCGAAGCCGGAATATTTTTGGCTGTCGATATTGCAGTTTTCAAGCACATTGGGGTCTACCATGCCGCAGCCCATGACTTCTATCCAGCCGCTATATTTACAGATGGGGCAGCCGGGTCCGCCACAGATGTTGCACGACACATCCATTTCTGCGGAGGGCTCGGTAAACGGGAAAAACGACGGCCGCAGGCGGATGCGTGTCTGTTCACCGAACATTTCGCGGGCGAAGTGCAGCAATGTCTGTTTCATGTCGGCAAACGACACCCCTTCGTCGATATAGAGTCCTTCAACCTGGTGAAAGATACAGTGTGCCCGCGCGGATATCGCTTCATTCCGGAAAACCCTGCCCGGTGAAATGGTACGTATGGGCGGTTGTTGGTTTTCCATCACCCTGACCTGCACCGATGATGTATGGGTGCGCAGGGCGATATCGGGATTTTTTTCCACAAAGAAAGTATCCTGCATATCACGTGCCGGGTGCTCATCAGGGAAGTTAAGTGCGCTGAAGTTATGCCAGTCGTCTTCGATTTCCGGTCCTTCTGAGATCACGAACCCGATGCGGTCAAATATAGAGTTGATGCGATTTCTGATCACGGATAGTGGGTGCCTTGAACCGATGGGGTTGAAATCTGCCGGCATTGTCATATCCGGCTGTTGTTTGTTGGCTGTGCCTGCAGCGTCGGAAAGGCTTTCTTTTAATTCATTAACCTTGTCCTGCGCCGCCTGCTTGAGTTCGTTCAGCCGCTTCCCGGTCTCTTTGCGATCTTCTGGAGCGACAGATTTAAAGTCCTGGAAGAGTGAGGGGATCAGGCCTTTTTTGGAAAGCATCTTTACGCGAAAAGCTTCCACCTCTTCCAGTGTCTTTGGGTCAAATTCTTTAACTTCCTGCAGAAGCTCGTTAATCTTTTCGATCATCTGTTATTGATTTAGTCGATCACTTCAACATTCGTAATACGGATATCTTCTTGCGGGCGGTCCCTGTCATCGGTTTCTGCAGCGGCAATTCTGTCGATCACCTCCAGGCCGTCCACAACCTGTCCGAACACCGTATAGGTGCCGTCCAAATGGGGGGTGCCGCCAGCAGTGGTGTAAATCTCTCTTTGTTCTTCGGAGAAGGACATATTCCTTTCTTCTTCCATCTGGTCAAGGTCTTCTTCGGACCACTTGCGGCCCTGCACAATATAGAATTGTGAGCCGGATGACCGTTGTTCAGGGTTTACCTGGTCTCCCTGGCGTGCGGCTGATAGTGCGCCTTTCCGGTGAATGAGGTCGTCATGAAACTCTGCCGGAATGGTATAGCCGGGACCACCTCTGCCGAGCGGCTCCCCGGGCTCGGCATCCCTGCTGTGCGGGTCACCGGCCTGAACCATAAAACCCCTGATCACTCTGTGAAACAGAAGGCCATCATAAAACCCATCGGCGGCAAGTTCGAGAAAGTTTTCCCGGTGTTCGGGTGTCTTCTCAAACAGAACCACCAGCATGTCGCCTTCGGTAGTGGATATCTTTACATCGGCCTCTTCCGTTCCGGGAATGTCTGTCGACTGTGCGGTCAGCATGCCGGGGATGATGCAGAACAGCAAAATCAATATGCTGATTGTTGTTTTTATTGACTTGTTATCAAATGAAACCTTAAGCATATACGTCTGTTTTTGGTTGATGTTTGGATTACAATGGTTCAGAACTGAACGGTCCGACAAAGGTAAGCATTATGGCATTATCCGGCAACAGGGAATTGCGCCGGAAGGTTCGTGTCATCATTCCTGAAAGGGCCAATGGCCATGAATCAGTTAAATGACGGGTTGGTCCATGATAGCGGTATCAGGGGTTGAAACTGACCGGGATTATTTTTTAACCGGCCATTGTAATTTCCCTCAATAGTCAGTCCCATTTTTTTGTAATGATCCACAGAGGAAGAATTTCGAACAGGTGTATTCACTTTGACCCGGAATACATCCTGATGTTTGTTCTCAATCTCGCCAAATAACCAGTTGACCAGCTCAGTTTCTCTTTCTTGCTGCGAAATGTCCATTCTCGAGAAGAAAATAAATTCCTTCACCGGATCTGTAGTTTCCCACTGATTATCGATCTGATAGTTGTGAACCTCACCGATGAGCTCAAGCTCATGGTGGTCGTTTTCCACCACAATCATGTTGCCTTTGCGTATTACTTTGTCAACAAATTCTTCCATAAAACCGAAGGGAACCTGTGATGGGTTGTTCAGCCTTTTTTCACGTGCTATGCTCTCACGCATCAAAGTATGTATCTGCTGCTTATCGGTGCAGGTAGCTGTGCGGATTTTATAATGATGACTCATGGTTCCTGTTATTTTACTGTCTGATTACCCGATTCAAAACAAATGTTTAAATCAATTGATTATCAGCAAATTAATTTACTGACAAAAGTGGTACAATCTGTTTTGAATAACAAATTTTTAATTCTTTTTATGATTT
>CAYMDX010000134.1:0-6720 GCA_964389125.1 uncultured Bacteroidales bacterium | reverse complement strand
AGCCGTTCGCCAACACATTTACCTAACAAGTAATACAAAAGCAAAAAAAATGAAGGCAGTATTTATCGTATACAACCAGGCTTTGACCGAGCGGATCGACGAATTGTTGAACCGCACTGGAAGTCGGGGTTTTACACAGTGGCAGGATGTCATGGGGCGTGGTACGCAGAAAGGGGAGCCCCGCATGGGCACGCATACATGGCCGGCCTTGAACTCGGCTATCCTTTCAGTGGTGGAAGCGGACAAAGCGGATCAGTTACTGCGCGGTGTGGAGGAGATTAACAAGGAGGCTGAACAGCAGGGCATCCGTGCTTTTATGTGGGAAGTGGAGAAAAGCGTGTAGCCCTTAAACTGCTAATCGGGCTTGCCTGTTATTGACAGCATGGACTGTTTAGGTCCGTATTTGAGTCCTTCGGATCATGCTCCTTTGGAATGCCAGTTTCCGTATCCTCTGGGATGTCAATAGCAACAACCTGTTTCTTGGGGTGAGAGAAAAACGGCTTCTGAAAAATGATCAGCAGGAGCACCCCGATAGTGATGGCGGAATCGGCAATATTGAATACCGGCCGGAAAAAAATGAAAGGTTCTCCGCCCCTGATTGGCAGCCATTCCGGAAGAGTCGTACGGATAACCGGGAAATAGAGCATGTCCACCACTTTCCCGTGCAGGAAAGCGCCATAACCGCCTTGCTCGGGCAAAAATTCTGCAACCTCGTTGAAATGGCTTTCGCTGAAAACCAATCCGTAAAAGGTGCTGTCGATGATATTGCCTATTGCGCCGGCCAACATTAATGAGACACAAACGATCAGTCCGGTATGGGCAGATTTTCTCACCTGCCGTGTCAGGTACCAGCCAATAAAAAACACCGCGACAATACGGAGGATACTGAGTGCTAATTTCCCGAACTCTCCGGAGAATTCGAGGCCAAAGGCCATCCCATAATTCTCGGTGAAATGGATGATAAACCAATCACCAAAAACATGGATGCTATCGCCAAGCGTCATGCTGGTCTTAACCAGGAACTTGGTGACCTGGTCTGTCAGCAAAACGCCGAATAGTACAATCCAGGGAATCTGTTTTTTAGGGATCAACGTTTCCGGGGCGGTTCTTAGTTGTTGGGATTATCTGGCTTGCGGTTCATTTTGGCTTCAATGCTAAGTGTGGCGTGCGGTACACTACGCAGCCGTTCTTTGGAGATTAACTTTCCGGTTTCCCGGCAAATGCCATAGGTTTTGTTCTCAATGCGCATCAAGGCATTTTCCAGGTCACGGATGAATTTTTCCTGCCGTGCAGCCAGCTGACCATTTTCCTCTTTGGATAATACCTGAGAACCTTCTTCCAGAATCTTAAAAGAAGGAGAAGTATCACTGGTATCGTTGGCGTTTTGCGTCGTATATGCCTCGGTTAACAACTTCAGTCCTTCGCGCGCATCTTTCAGCTTTTTTTCGATGATCTCGCGGAACTCCTGGAGCTCCTCATCGGAATACCGGGTTTTTTCATATTTTGTGTCCATAACAGCAGGTGTTTATGTTTATTAATATTTTTCTTTTTCTCGTTTGATGAACACATGGGTTTGAATGTCATCAGTCAGGTCCAGGGCGACTTTTTCTTCCGAATCTATCCTGTCAACGTATGCCAGTTCTGTCGCCAGGGTCTCTGAACAAATATAATCATTATTATTTAATATTGCTTTGGTAATCGTATCCTGTTTTTCTACCTGGAGTTCGATTTTATCGGTTACTTCAAACCCTTTGTCTTTCCGCAGATTTTGTATGCGGTTGATAAGCTCCCTGGCGATACCTTCTTGTTTCAGCTCATCGGTGATGGTAACATCCAGCGCAACGGTGAGGCTCCCCTCATTGGCCACCAGCCATCCGGGGATGTCCTCCGAAATGATCTCGACTTCCTCCAGGCTGATCGTCATCTCCTGGCCATCGACAAACAGGTCCGTTTGCTTTTCCTGCTCCAGCTTCTTGATATCCTCCTGGGAGAACTGGTTAATAGCGGCGGCAACCTTTTTCATCATTTTGCCGAAACGCGGTCCCAGCGCTTTGTAATCAGGTTTGATCTTTTTGACAAGCACCCCGGAGGTGTCTTCCAGAAATTCGAGCTGTTTGACATTGACTTCCGTGAGGATCAGCTCCTGTACATTTTGAAGCTGCTTGCGGAAATGGATGTCTGTCGCGGGCACCATAATCTTTTGCAGTGGCTGTCTGACCCTGATGTTGACTTTCTTCCTCAGGGCCAGCACCATGGATGAAATCTTCTGGGCCAGCTGCATCCGCTCTTCCAGTTCAGGGTCGATCAGCGCTCCATCGGCTGCCGGGTAGTCGGTATGATGAACCGATTCGGCATCATGACAACCGGAAACCGCATTCAGGTCACAGAAAAGCCGTTCGCTGAAGAACGGGGCAATGGGTGCCGACAGCATCGCCAATGTTTCGAGACAGCGGTATAGCGTCTGATAGGCGGAAACTTTGTCTTCTGAATAGTCGCCTTTCCAGAAGCGGCGACGGCACAATCTGACATACCAGTTGCTCAGGTGCTCATCCACAAACTCCTGGATCAAACGGGCGGCCCTGGTCGGTTCAAAATCTTCATAGCAGGCGTCTGTCTTTTTGATCAGCGTATTCAGCTCCGAGAGAATCCACCGGTCTATTTCGGGGCGTCGCTCTGCCGGCACCTCATCTTCCTGGTAGGTAAACCCGTCGATGTTGGCATAAAGAGCAAAGAAGGAATACGTGTTGAAGAGGGTGCCAAAGAATTTCCGTTTGGTTTCTTCCACCCCCTCCGGGTCAAACTTCAGGTTGTCCCAGGGCTGGGCGTTGCTGATCATATACCAGCGGGTGGCATCCGGGCCGTATTGTTTGATGGTGTCGAACGGATCGATGGCGTTGCCCAGTCGCTTAGACATCTTGTTGCCTTTCTTGTCGAGCACCAATCCGTTGGAAACGACAGCCTTAAAGGCCACGGAGTCCGATATCATGGTGGCAATGGCATGCAGGGTAAAGAACCATCCGCGGGTCTGATCGACCCCTTCTGCAATAAAATCTGCCGGGAAGTTGTTTTCAAAGATCTCTTTATTCTCAAAAGGATAATGGTACTGGGCATAAGGCATGGCGCCACTGTCAAACCACACATCGATCAGGTCGGGTTCGCGGTACATCTTTTTTCCTGATGGAGATACCAGCACGATCTCATCCACGAAGGGGCGGTGGAGATCGAATGTCTGGTAGTTCTCTTCTGACCAATCTTCGGGTTCAAAGTCCGTCATCGGGTTATGATCCATAAACCCGGCTTCTACGGCGTTATCGATGGCGTCTTTAAGCTGGGCAGCCGACCCGACACAGATCTGTTCGCTGCGGTCTTCGGTAACCCATATGGGTAGAGGAACGCCCCAGTAGCGCGAGCGGCTCAGGTTCCAGTCCTGCAGGTTTTCCAGCCAGTTTCCGAAGCGGCCGGTACCGGTGCTTTCGGGCTTCCACTGGATGGTGTCATTCAGGGCGATCAGCCGGTCTTTGACAGCAGTCGTGCGGATGAACCAGGAGTCCAGCGGGTAATAGAGGATGGGCTTGTCGGTACGCCAGCAGTGCGGGTAGGAGTGTTCATACTTTTCCGCTTTGAAAGCGCGGTTTTCGGTTTTCAGCTTGATGATGATATCCACATCCACCGGGCGTTCTTCCGGGGGGTCGTTTTCACCAATGTATTCAGGCTTTACATAACGACCGGCAAACTCGCCCATCTCATCCACAAAGCGTCCTTTCTTGTCAACCATGGTCAAGGCCCCCAGCCGGTAGCGCTGGCCCATCAAAAAGTCGTCGGCACCAAAGCTGGGTGCGATATGTACGATACCTGTCCCTTCTTCGGTTGTCACAAAATCGCCGATAATCACCCGAAAGGGATCTCCCTCTTCAGGCTGTGTGTAGGGCATAAGCTGTTCATAGCGTACATTCTCAAACAGCTCCCCTTGGTATGTATCAACTATCTGGTACGGTATCGCCTTGTCGCCGGCCTGATAGTCTTCCAGCTTCAGTTCCGCATGTTTGGGGTTGAAAAAG
Source organism: uncultured Bacteroidales bacterium (assembly GCA_964389125.1). Lineage (GTDB taxonomy): Bacteria > Bacteroidota > Bacteroidia > Bacteroidales > UBA7960 > PUPG01. Next base: position 2,662 of record CAYMDX010000134.1, on the reverse strand, counting down.
CTTTCAAGCAGCTCTTTGGCCAGGATAACCTGAATGGGCTTGTGTGTATAGGCGTTAAAGGTTTTCACCCTCACATAATCGATGTTGGCGCCTACCGCCAGACCGGTATTGCTGGGAAGCGTCCAGGGGGTGGTGGTCCAGGCAAGCAGAAAGACTTCATCATCATGTTCATCATCAAATAAAAAGGAAGATTGATCATTCCGAACCACCTTAAACTGGGCGGTAAGGGAATTGTCTTTCACAATCCGGTAACAACCGGGCTGGTTCAGCTCATGGGAGCTGAGACCCGTCCCAGCTGCAGGCGAATAGGGCTGAATACTATACCCTTTGTAAAGCATGCCCTTTTCATAAAGACTGCTCAGCAGGTACCATACGGTTTCAATATATTTGTTTTCAAAAGTGATGTAGGGATCATCCAGGTTGATCCAATACCCCATCTGGCGGGTAAGCTCATCCCAGGTGTCCTTGTACTTCATCACATCTTTACGGCAGGCCTGGTTGTATTCTTCAATGGAAATGGTTTTTCCGATATCCTCTTTGGTGATGCCGAGCAGCTTTTCTACCCCGATCTCCACGGGCAAGCCGTGCGTGTCCCAGCCGGCCTTGCGGTTCACAAAATATCCTTTCTGGGTGCGATACCGGCAAAAGATGTCTTTAATGGCACGTGCCATAACATGGTGAATGCCCGGCAGGCCATTGGCAGAGGGTGGCCCCTCATAAAACACCCAGGGCTCGTTGTCCCTCCGCTTCTCCATACTTTTTTCGAAGATGCGGTTTTCTTCCCAGAACGTTTGTATCTCCTTCCCGATAACGGGTAGGTCCAGCTTTTTGTATTCAGTGTATTTCGGCATTTTATTGATAAGATTGACATTATGCTGCTGCGGACACAATATTTTTGAAACCCTGTTTATCAGGGAAATATTTTGTCAGGTAAGCCGCAAAATTATAAAAATATTGTTGAATATGCTTTATTACCGAAACAAAGCCTGCGATTTTAACAGTGGATCAATATGCCTTTGTTTGCGACAGATAGCCGGTGGATTTATTGTTGTTGAAGACACCTGGATGAGGGAGTTTCAGAGGGTAAGCCTTGTGTGGTTGACCTATACGTTCCGGATAATGACCCATATTCCCATCCGCCGAACGTATTTTCCCCAGCTGCATGAACAAACAGGATATGCATGGCTGTTTACGTTTTTTTCGGTTTTTTCTGAAAGAAAAAGAGGAGATTATAGCCGATCTCTGCCAAAAAATATAAAAGCCGATTGTTGATACGGGAGAAGCGGCCATGGTTGACCCATTTCCCGCCAAACTCTTTTTTGAAATCCCTGACTCCATAGGGGATTCCAGGTTTGCCCATTCCCATAAAATCGAAGCGTGGGATGTTCATGTTTGCTGCGGTTTTGATGGCCGCCCATGTGGCCAGCACACTGGGATACACTTTTTTGTCTTTGTACTCCCGGTCGAGCCCGCATGCATACCACTCATGCATGGTTTGGGATGGAAGCCACGCACAGGCCACCCCGCCGACAACCTTTCCTTCATAACCTACCAATAACACCATGCTGCCGCCACCCGCATCCCTGCTGCTTTTTTCTGCAACGCCATTTTTCGTACGCTCTTCTTCAGCCCCGGCATTCGTCCCATTGGGTTCGTCCGTTACAACATGGCAGTCAGTTTGAAGGTGGTTGTTATTGGCGAGGGCATGGAAAAAGTCCCGCCCCGGCAGAGGCTTTTTGATGCGCCTGTGATAAAGGTCTGCCAGAATTTCGTAAAAGCTGTCCACCTGTTGCTCAGAAGGGTTGGCAATGATTGTTGCGCCGTTCCCGATGCTTTGGCGTACTTGCCGGCGACGGTTGGGTGTCAGGTTGTTCCATGCCGCTTCCTGTGAGGTGGTGTTGAGCAACAAATTGAGCCTGTCCCGCTTTTGGTAGCCTGATTCTTTGAATGCCGGAATCATATCATCAAAATCGAAAAAGTTGCGGAACTGGGTGAACAGGGAACGATGTTTGACTTTCTTGTTAAGGGTCTCCAGGAGAGCAACCAGGGTTTGCTCCTGTCTGAGCCGTGTACCTGGCGCCAGGAGCGGTCCGCCGTACACAATCGTACGTGCAGACAGGTTTCGGTATAATTGTTTAAAAGGTTGGATGCACCATAACCCATAAGGTTTCTCTTGTATGATGACCGCCAGTAAAGAGCCGGCAATTTGCGACGGGTCCACAACAGTTGTCAAATCTGATGATTTTACTTCCTGACGCCCTTGATGCGCTTTGGCAGACGATGGTACGTTCTGACTGGAAACCTTTTTGGCAGAAGCGGACATTGGCGCTGCGGGGCTGTGCTTTCTGTCCTGTTGACTATCGCTGTTTGACTTGTCGTCTTGTGCATGTGTGGATAATGGTTTCTTTGATGGGATGCCTGTTCTGTTTTGATCGAATGGCGTATAACGGGCACCAGGGTCTTTCATGGCGCCTTCTCTGACAGCCAGCAGCAAAACCCGGTCCGCTTCCGGCCAGCGATCGATAAGATCTATAAAAGCCGCCGACTGGAAGAATGATCCCTCCTTATGTTCTCCGGCAAACCGACAGAATGTTCTGTATAGCTCACCAGAAGGATGTATGATATTCACAACCCGAACACCTGTCATGATCAAAAAGATAAG
>CAYMDX010000133.1:0-6750 GCA_964389125.1 uncultured Bacteroidales bacterium | reverse complement strand
GATAACCCAAGACCAAAGGTATTCGCCAGCGGGTAGACGTCGCTTGAAAGCCTGCCGTGAAGCGTGATACGATCTGTGCCATCAATCATGTTTCGACCGACATGATCACCGGAAATCAACACGCCACCCTCATGCACGAAGCTTCTTATATTCTCCATTTCTTCCGCCGACATAAAAGACAATGAATACGGCCGGTCAGCATCATGATAGCCGGGTGCGGTAGACAAGATGATCATATTATAGTCATTAAGCCGGGATGGTTCATACAGGACATCCCTGTGTTCCAGCCTTACAAGCGCTCCTCGTTGATTGAAAGCTTGCAGGGCAATAACAATACCTTTTGGCAGTGAGGCATTTTGTCCTTCCAGGCCGGTTGTAATCATCAGCACCCGCGGAAGCTGTTTTTCCTGACGGCCGGCTGTGGAATCATCACCGGCACGTTTCTCCTGCGGACTGCAAGCCACAGCAAGCAAGCCAACCAAAAGAAGCAACCATACATATTTACCTTTATACATTACCATACTTGATTTAAAATTAGTTCAGCACCTGGAAGCAGATCAAAATACAGGACTCCTTTGCGGTTTGTCAGGGTATATTCGCCTTCATCACTTCTTATTTGAACCAGGGGGGCATTGGTTTCAAAACGTATGGTGAGCGGATGATTGTAAACATCAGGATCAAGCGGGCTGTCCAGACTAACGAACAGGCGGTCGTTGTGTCGGGAAACCTCCAGATCCGAATGTTTACGTTGTTTTCTGTAACGAAAAACATCCCATTCATTGGCCAACCAATACTGATGGTTGCGGGCAAGCCTGACCTGCCTTTCAAACCTTTCAGGGGTTATAAACAGGGATTCACCCTTTTCCGGGGCAGATGATTCTGACAGGTATTGGTAGGTAAAAATAAGCCATTCATGTTGATGGTCTTTCAGCAAAGAGTCCAGGTAAGACTGACTTATTTGGGGATTGTCATGGCCGTACCAGTTAATGCCCGAATACTCTTGTTTACCGGTACCGTATGCACGAAAAAGCTCCGCTTCCTGCTGTGTGGCATCGGAACGGGTGGGTTCAGCGACAACATGGTTCATGTTGATACTATTTTGCATAAATGCATCATATCCGGCAGCGTCAGGTATTGTTGTGCCGGAGGACTGCAGGGCCAGCGAATGCCCTTCCCCGGCAAGGTCCTCCAAAACAGACCGGCTGAATCTTTTCCTCCTTCCTGCCTCGTCGATCTGGTACTGACCGGCAGGCTCATCTATTACATCCGGAATAATCCCAAATGTGGCGCTTATCCCGTATTTATCAAGTACCGGCAGGGCATGTACAACCTGTGAGTGGTCAGCGCCCCTGAAACTGACCGAAACAGCCCCCTCCTTGTCTTGATACCAGGGTGCTATCGACAAAGCTGTTTCATCCGGAAATGTAATGTCCCGGTGAAGGCTGACCTGTGTTTCAACATCCCGGAAATAATACCTCAGGCTGTCATACAGAGGCTTCAGCCTGCTACTCCAGGCCGGTTCCCCCCATCCGTCCCATAAGTATTCAGCATAACCGTTTTCCGGATAACGCGTGATAACATTGTTATCTTTATCTGTAATGAAAGCGATCATGTTAAAGCCGCCGGTTTTTGTATAATCCAGTGTGCCAGTACCGGGGCGGTTGTCGAGCACATAGTTCTTTGCCGGATTGGTAACATTCAACAGGTGCCAGGTAAGCCTTATTTCCAGTTGACCTTTCTCTTCATTGAGATACCAGTCGGCATTGGAAGTTTTAGGCTGATTGCTCTTTCCATGCTGCAGGCGACCCCGGTTAACAATCACCGAGTCAAACTTTTCCCCGGTAAGGGATTCACGCCCCCTGTTTGTAAGCATATGCTGCGGAACAAAGTTACCTGCCTCATTCGGTTTGGAAGCATAAGCGGGTATGGAATCATTATAAATATCCGTAAATACGGAATAAGGCTCATCAACAAGAATCTGTGCGCTATCCTGTCCGGAAAATTCCATCAGAAACTCGAAGCCACGGTCAAAGCGCTCCTCCGTGAAAGGGAGACGGTGGCTGCCCTTTTGCTTATCATACGTATCAATGGCAATGTAGAGATTGTGTTCCTCAAAGTCCAGCTGGTTCAGGCGCCAGGCCATATAGAAATAGGCCGGATCTGCATGAAAGCTTCTTTTTTGGTTATGATTCGTACGGAATTCCGCAGGCCAGTCATCAAATAATCCGTCGATAGTCCGCTCCCTTGTTTCCTGAGCAAGAATACCAAAATTCTGCTCCGGGTTTTCCATATTATGCCAATACTTTCTGTCGTGAAAAGGTATTTCAAAGTCCATGACCAGCCAGTTATGTTTAAACCATTCATCAGACCAGGCAAAATAGAGCGCACCGGCACAACCGGTATCAAAAATATCGCGCGTTAAGATCATGGAAATCCCGGCCTGCTCAGCTTCACTGTGACCACCCTGGTCAAAACCAAGGGGCGTGACATGGCTATTGCCACGACTGCTGGGGACACCGTATTCTGCTATAATGAGCGGCATTCCTTCATACTGCGCTTTCAAATCCTTAAGGTATCCATAATAATTATCCGGGTTTCCTGCCTGGTTCCTGCTATTGGCATATTCATCTTTCAGATAAACATAATCCGGATAATAAGGGTAGGCATGATAAGAAGCATATATGCCCGGAATAAAAGTCTCATGGCTGTGGAAATTATTGAAGGAAACAGACTCAAGGTCGTTATCATACTCCCGGATCTCATCGCTTTCAATGAACTCTGTATTGTGAAACATTGGATCGAGTGGCAGCCAGTTGACGAAGGAGACGGGATACTGCATTTGATATGTCTGGGTTTTATACAAAACCGTAAAATCAATGATTTCAGCCAACCAGACTTCCATAGGTGAGCCTTGTGGCATAGAAACAAAATCACCATAATAATGATTTACATCATGATTTTGATTCGTCAGGAATACAGTATTGGGCTCCCACTCACGACCAAACATTATTCCGCCTACATACCGGGAAACATCAACCGCATACACACCCGAAGCTTTACCTGTCTCAGGCTCAAGCATTGCATTTCCGTGAAGTACATCAATTACATCGATGATCTCCTCCTTAAATGACCTGGTATAATCCGCATCCATGTAATCGACTTCGTCGGGTACCGTTGCCCATACACCATGAAACAAATAGATAGGATTATCCTGGTTGTTAAGGTTATATTGTGAAAAGGCTTCATAAAATTCAGGTGGCAGGATGGTGTAGACACGGATGGAATTGGCGTTCATCTCACCGACCTGTATGAACCAGTCCATGTACTCATCATAAGTCATGGCAAATTCCGCCGGAAACTTTCCGGGCAGGGCCACTCCCATATTAACCCCCTTGATCAGGAAAGGGTCCCAACTGAGATCAGACATCCGGTACCCGTAGGTCAGCTTCTCCATGTAATCACCTCCGGTCCGGAAATAATAATCGGATTCGGAAGCCAAACGCCGTAACTGCTCATCTGGTAATTTCTCAATCAACGGTCCGGTGTCATCCTCCAGCACCTCCGTTGTCACACGTTCCTGGCGGATAGTGGTCTCATGCTGCATCATCAGGTATATGACATATGCCAACAACCCCAGCAGCAATATGATGATTATAAATTTAATTTTCATTGTTGTCTCTTTCTGATGACGCGCACGGGCCCGCCGGTTTCCGCAGATCAGTTTTGTCAAAAATCATCGCAAATCTGCGCTTCGTATCTGCATTGTTACCTGCGGGAAAACGTGGCACAAAAGTTTATGCTGTCCCCCTAAAACCTTGCGGATAAAGCAACAAAGGCTACCATGTTCTGATAATAAGGGTTATTGAAATGGCTACCCCCTATTGCGACCGAAAAAGGGTCCTTCTCATAGCCAGCTTCCAGCGATACGGACCAGTTACCGGCATCAATGCTTCCACTCACCTCCGCCGTTGACCCACTCTCCTGCTCTTCAAGGTAATAATATTTTTCCGATCCCGTATTCCCATTAATCATGCCATACACATAAAACACATGAAAGCGATGGTAAAACGACATCGAAATACCTGTTAATAAACGTTCGTTAGGCGTATAATATTCTGGCGAATAATATGTATAATCATAATAAGAATGAACGACACTGATCGTGATATCGGGCGATTGGATAATCTTACGTCCCAGTGATGCCCTGTAAGAGGTGAATGGGTTTTCATCGATATGCGGATCATCGGTGCGATACTGTTGAACAGGTTTCGCATCAATGGTGCCGCTGTTGTATTCAAGGTTGAGTGACATGTTGGCGTATGTCAGGGTTAGTTGATCGGATATTGTTGTACGGCCAACCTGGTTCCAATAATAGAAATAGGAATACCCTCCGTTCAGGATATTTTCGATTCCGACATCCCCGAGCCGGGTTTTGAACTGCCAGCTTAACCCGTATGATGTTACATGATTGTCGCTTACGCTGCCACCCCCATAAAGGCTCAGAACATGACTTTCGCTTACATAGGACCAGTTCAGACGTGTATTGTCGTACCAGCGTGTCGTATCCGGCCTGCCCGTTTCTGTGTAAGCACGTGTTGAATGATCAAGCAGAAAGTGCAATGAAACCCGAAACCGGTCGCTCAGACGTTTGTTTGCACTGTAGCGCTGGAGAAGTGCATCGATCTGGTAATGCTCTTCCTTCTCCTGTACATACTGATACCTCGCCTGCGTATTATATTGTAACGCATGTTTTACCTCCGTAAATTCTGTCTGGATGCCGGTATTCTCCGGGTAGAGAGAAACCGCTTTTTCATAATACCCTTTTGCGGTATAGGGCTTGGATTTCCAGTAATACATCCTCCCCAGACCAGCCCATACTTCAGCCCAGGTACTGTCTGCCTGGTTGGCCTGTTGATAGACAGCAATGGCCTCATCGAGCTGCCCGTCAAAGCTTAAAACTTTTGCTAACAGCAGATAAGAAGGAACATGTTCGGGCATCAGCTTTACTGCTTTTTCCGCATGATCAACAGCCTCTCCCATTTTACCCTCCTCCATATAACAGTTGGCCATACCATGCAATGCTTCCACATCTGTTGAATCATTCCTGAAAATCATCTCAAAGAAATGAAGCGCCGAATCACATTCTCCTGCTCTTTGATACAACCGTCCAAGCGCGAGCCTGGCATCGTAATCATTGCTGTCAACCTCAAGAACGGCGCGATACTTACTGATTGCCTCCGCGATATTGCCTTCCTCCATGGCCCGGTAGCCGGCTTCGCGCAACTCCTCTTTGTCCTGCCCGATAACAGCAGTCATAATGACCGCCATCATCAGAAACAACATGGCTTTTCGGGAATTCTGTACGAACCCCAAAAAACAAAGAATAATATGTCGTGATACAACAATCATATAGAATCCCTTCTTATCAAGTCTTGTGAGAAACATCTTTCATACCCTTCCGGTCAAACCTTTTCCAGGCACTTTTTTTTCTGATAAAATTGAAAACCCCTTTTAGCTGGGCAGCAAATTTAAAAAAGGAATACGTAAATTCGCCGGCAATACCGGCCAGAATAAGCATTCCCCATTCTTTACTGTTTTTATATCGCAGGGTATCCCTGTTCGTTCTTGACTGCCCACTGCTCCAATACTCTACAATGGCTGTGATGCCCCCGGAAATAATAGCTGTTAACAGCATGATAACCATGATCAGCAAAAGTAACCATTGAACATTGAGCAGGTTAAGGTAAGCCGCAACAATGATAAAAAACAGGGCGGTGACTTTGATTAACGGAGAGAGCATTTCAAAAAACATATAGTATGGCATCCCTATCATACCTGTAGCCTTATATCTGGGCTCAAAAATCATGGACCTGTGCATAATGAGGATCTCTACAAGCCCCTGATGCCAACGCTCACGCTGTTTAAAAAGGCTTGAACCATTTTCCGGCACTTCGGTCCAGCAAACCGGTCCCGGAAGGAATACGGCTTTTGCCTTTTTCTTTTGCTGGTACCTGAATTTAAAGAGGCGAACCACGATTTCCATATCCTCACACAACGTCTGTTTGCCGGCACCCAGGTTTTCTTCAATATAAGGATGGTGATTTTGGTAACTCAAAAATCCACCAACACTCAGCAATTCATCACGCCGGAACATGGCAAATGCCCCTGACATGATAAGAAGTCCGTTTATCCGGCTAAGCCCGATTCGTGACACCATAAAAGATTTAATGTATTCAATAATTTGCCAGAGAACCCAGATATTGGTTGGCGTCCGGGCACTCACCACCCGGTTGTTTTCCAGCACCATGTCATTGGAAGGAGCAAGCTGTCCGCCGGTAACCATCGTTTGCTGATCATCAATAAACGGTTTCACAACATACTTTAGTGCCTCCTTATCCAGGATAGAGTCAGCATCTATGGTGCAAACATATCGGCCTTTGGCGACATTGATTCCTGCATTGATAGCATCAGCCTTCCCGCCATTTTCCTTATCAATGATGGTTAATGAATGGTTGTTGGCCAGATAGATCTGTCGAACCCGTTCGGTAGATAATGCTGAACTCCCGGACGGATGATCCGCGTTTTTTGTTTCAAAATGACGGAGCAGATGGTTAAGGGTGTTGTCTGAAGAACCATCATTCACAACGATTACTTCATACCGGGGATAATCCAGTCTGAGAAGCATCTCCGTACAATGAATAATGGAAACCGCCTCATTGTGGGCAGGTACGATAATGGAAACAGGATGCT
>CAYMDX010000132.1:0-6764 GCA_964389125.1 uncultured Bacteroidales bacterium | reverse complement strand
AGGCACTAAGCACACGAAGTTTTTCTCTTCTCCCAGCTTCGAGCTTTTTTTCTTTCTTCCTTCCAGCTTCGAGCTTCGAGCTTCCAGCTTTTTAAACAGTCACCCACCCCTTCAACACCTCCTCCTATGACATTTCCGTGTAACCGGGGGTGCCACAAAGGTAAGCATTTGTTAAAATATAATATACCCGGCGAAACGGGCGGCCAGTATCAACAGGAAAAAAACCGTAAAAAGCGTCTCGGCCATCTTCTTGCGTTTTATCTCGTAAAAGAAAGAACCCAGGGCGACACTCAGGGGTATCATCATCAAACCATAATGCACATGAAGATAGTGAACGGTCAAAAAATAGGAAACAGCCGCAAACAAAAAGAAGAGGAACAATAGATTTATCCTTTTTCGTATGCGAATAGGTCTTTTCCTTTTGTTTATGAACTGTAAACGGAAAAAAGAAAACAGAGACAACAGCGCAAGCATATAAATCAACAGCTTTTCGTACTGACCGGGACTTTGCTCAAAGATCAGCATGGGTTGCACCATGATGGTGAGTTCGGTAATGAGCTGATCCGTTTTGTCCTGCATGAAATAATAGAGCCAAAGGAAAGCAAAAGGCGTCAGGAAGCCCAGCAGGGCAGCAAAAAAAGCTTTTATATTCACCTGATAATAAACAAACAACGCGATCAGTAGCAAGAAAACAAATACCATAGCCGGATAATAGAACAAACCGGCTAAGGCAATAAGCAGACCTACGTTAAACACTTCCAGCCTTACCTGCTTTTCACGATATACATTGAAAATCTTGTTCAGGGCCAGCAAGAGAAAAAGGTTGCTGAAAAGTACAGGGTGTGGGGCAATCATTCCCGGGGTACTGCTCATAAGCAACAGGTAAAACAACGCTGTTAACCCGGAATACTTATCTGTAAAGGCCTTCGAGGTTGCCACATAGTTTACAAGATACACCTGAAAAAGCAACAACAGAAAGGAGAAAATATTCGCAGCCAGCGGGTACGCGGACACAAAAGGCTCGAACAGGTTATATAGAGGTGCGTTAATAGTACGAATGTATGCCAGGGATGCCTCCGGACGCATAAACGCATCGAACCAAAGCACCGCACCAATGATCAGAAGCAGAAACGGTGTATGCCATTGTGTTTTTCTGAAAAGATGAATAAGCATCGCCTGTATGTTTAATCAATTATCAAAGGTCCTTTCCGATATCCCTTCTGAAGTATTTGCCCTTGAAGTCGATATTGTTGACATCTTTGTAGGTTACTTCCACGGCTTTTCCAAGAGTTTCGGCCATACCGGTAACAGCAATGACTCTTCCACCGCTGGTTACCAGGTGTCCATCCTTATCTTCAACCCCGGCATAAAATCGCTGACAACCGGTTGCAGTACCGGACAGAAAGATTTCATGACCTTTTTGATATGTCCCTGGATACCCGCCACTGGCCAGTACGACGGTAGCTGCTGCCTCAGAAATGATAGCCGGTTCTTTTGTATGTAGCTCCTGACGGCAGGCAGCCTGCAGCATGTCAACCAGGTCGGTTTTTATTCGTGGGAGGATGACCTCGGCCTCAGGATCGCCCAGGCGTACGTTATATTCAATCACATAGGGGCTATCATCAACCACCATCAAACCGAAAAAGATAAATCCAATATATGGGATTTGCGCTTTTTGCAACCCCCGGATCGTGGGGTTCACAATTTGTTTTTCTATTCGCTGCATAAGGTGGCTGTCGGCGGCCGGTACCGGGCTAACGGCCCCCATCCCACCTGTATTGGCGCCTGTATCACCTTCTCCGATCCGTTTATAATCTTTCGCCGCCGGCAGCATATGCCATGAAACACCATCTGTGATCACAAACACAGACATCTCCCAGCCTTTCAGGAATTCTTCAATAACCACGGTAGCTGAAGCTTCCCCAAAACGTTTATCACACAACATCTCCCGCAACGTGGATTCGGCTTCCTGCAGGGTGTCACAAATGATGACCCCTTTGCCGGCCGCCAGCCCGTCGGCTTTCAACACATAAGGAGCTTTCAGCCCGGCCAGAAAATCAAGGCCTGCCTGAAGTTCACCGGCATGAAAAGCACGGTATTTCGCCGTGGGTATGGCATTGCTTTCCATAAAGGATTTGGCAAAAGCCTTGCTCCCCTCCAGTCGTGCCCCGTCTGCCCCCGGCCCGGCGAACAAAACCCTCCGCAGCTCCTGATCCCGCCTGAAATGATCGGCCAGACCCTTGACCAAGGGTTCTTCCGGACCGACGACAACCATGTCAATACCGTTTTTTAACACAAATTCACCCACACGCTGATGATCAGCACTGTCCAGAATGACGTTATCGCCATGCATAGCTGTTCCGGCATTACCGGGAGCGATATACAGGTTTTCACAAAGCGGACTTGAAGCTATTTTATGGGCCAGCGCATGTTCCCGACCACCACCACCTATAAGCAGGATATTCATGATACAATATAATTGTTGTTTTTGGGTCAGATGATTTGATTAAGGATGACAAACACCAAAAATACTTAAAAATATGCCACCCAAAGAAGGTATTATTTGCTAATTTTGCGGGAAACAGAGAGAGAAACGCAATTGATAAAAGAAGAAGCTTTATGAAGGACAAGCTACCCGCCAATATATTTTCAGAGATCGGAGACCTGGAAGGCGTTATCGTCCATTCTCCGGGTCAGGAAGTTGAGAACATGACACCCGATAATGCGGAGCGCGCATTATACAGCGACATTCTGAACCTGTCCGTAGCCAGCAAGGAGTACAACCAGTTCAAAGGGGTTTTAGAAAAAGTAACCAGCACATATGAGGTGAAAGACCTATTGGCAAATATTTTACGAAACGACAAGGTAAAACAGGGACTGGTAGAGAAGATATGCCAGCACGAAGAAGCGGAAACCATTTGCAGTCATTTGCTGACGCTGGACGAAACCACCCTGGCCGGGGCATTAATCGAAGGCGTACCGGTCAGAAAAAATACGCTCACCAACTATTTGAACAAAGAGCGATTTGCCCTGAAACCCCTTCATAATTTTTTCTTTACCAGAGATGCCGCCATCTCTGTTTATGATAATGTTTTTGTCGGAGCCATGGCTTCCCCGGTCCGGCTTCGCGAAAGTATCATTATGGAGGCGATTTTCGATTTTCATCCCATGTTCAGTACCAGAACCATCAACCTGAACACCCGGGACCAACTGAATCCGGCCATTTCCATTGAAGGTGGAGATGTTCTTATTGCCCGGGATGATGTCCTGCTTTGCGGGATCGGGTCACGAACCACCCCACAGGGTATTGACTTTCTGTTGCATCATCTCAAGAAGAAAAATGAGAAACAGCATATCCTGGTGCAGGAACTGCCCCAAACACCGGAATCTTTCATCCATCTCGACATGGTGTTCACCCTGCTCGATCGCGACAAGTGTATGATATATGAGCCCATCATCATGAAGATGAATAAATACCAAACGGTGCATATCTATGCCGAGGGGGGGAAGGTTCAATTTATCCGGGAAGTACAAAATTTACCGCAAGCGCTCGGGAAACTTGGCATGGACCTGCAGCCGGTGCTTTGCGGAGGTGAGCATGATCAATGGCAGCAGGAACGGGAGCAATGGCATAGTGGTGCCAACTTCTTTGCAATAGGCCCGGGAAAGGTGATCGGCTACGCACGAAACATCCACACCATCAATGCCATGGAAAAAGCCGGTTTTTCGGTCATACGCGCCCATGATGTTTTAAAGGGAAGTGTAGACCTGAAGGATTATGAAAAATATGTGGTAACCATCGAGGGGTCAGAGTTGCCGCGTGGCGGTGGCGGTGCACGTTGTATGACAATGCCCGTGAGTCGTAAAGCCGTGGATACATAAATTATAGATCGAGCTGCCGCTGCGGCAGATTGCCATTTTCTTCCAGGGCTTCCTTCAGAAACTGTCCGGTATAGCCCTCCTTTTGGTCACTCATCTGCTCCGGCGATCCGGCACCAATAATACGCCCACCCCGCTCTCCCCCTTCGGGTCCAAGATCGATGATATAATCGGCGACCTTGATCACGTCCATGTTATGTTCGATGATCAGCACGGTGTTGCCCCTGTCAACCAGCCGGCCCAGCACATCCATCAACACCCGTACATCTTCGAAATGCAGACCGGTAGTAGGTTCATCGAAAATATAGAGCGTCTTTCCGGTTTCACGTTTTGACAGCTCCGCCGACAATTTTACCCGCTGTGCCTCCCCACCTGAGAGGGTGGTGCTGCTCTGGCCCAGGGTGATATAGCCAAGTCCGACATCTTCGAGGGTTTTCAGCCTGTTGGCAATAGACGGGATATGTTCAAAAAATTCCATGGCCTGGCTGATACTCATATCCAGGACATCATTGATACTCTTACCTTTATATCGAACCTCCAGGGTTTCACGGTTATAGCGCTTCCCCTGGCAGGTTTCGCAATGTACATGGACATCAGGCAGGAAATTCATCTCAATGACACGCACACCCCCACCCTGGCAGGTTTCGCACCGACCACCTTTTACATTGAAAGAGAAACGTCCCGGTTTGTAACCCCGGACCTGTGATTCGGGCAAAGCTGCAAACAGCTTACGGATCTCATCAAAGAGCTTGGTATAGGTAGCCGGATTGGATCTGGGTGTACGCCCGATGGGCGACTGATCCACTTCGATGACCTTATCCAGGTTCTTCAGCCCTTCGATATTATCATATGGTAGCGGTTGTTTCTCTGAACGGTGAAAATGCCTGCTCAGCGCAGGATACAGGGTTTCATTGATCAGAGAGGACTTTCCGCTGCCTGAGACGCCGGTGACACAGATGAGTTTGCCCAATGGGAGCAAGAGGTCATCACCTTTAAGGTTGTTGCCGCGTGCACCTTTCAGTAACAGGCTGGCATGATTGCCCGAGCGGCGCTTCAGTGGGACCGGCACTTCCCGGTTGCCATTCAGGTAATCGGCCGTGATGGAATGTTGCTGCATCAACTGCAGCGGTGTGCCTTCCGCCACGACATAACCACCGTGACTGCCGGCACCGGGACCCATGTCGATGAGATGATCAGCCGACAGGATCATGTCACGGTCGTGTTCAACCACCATGACAGAGTTCCCGATGTCGCGCAGCTCTTTCAGGGCATTGATAAGCCGGTGATTGTCGCGTTGATGCAGTCCGATGCTTGGTTCATCCAGGATATAGAGTACACCGGTAAGCTGTGAGCCAATCTGCGTAGCCAGCCGTATACGCTGGCTCTCCCCGCCCGACAGGCTACGCGAGGGCCGGTCAAGGGACAAATAATCCAGTCCGACATCCAGAAGGAAGCTCACCCGGAGGCGCAACTCCCGAAGGATTTCCGAGGCAATATGTCCTTGCCGCTCATCAAGGTGATCAGGAATGGAATCCATGTGCTCCATGAGCTGCAACATGTCCATGTCAGCATATTCGGCAATATTCCTGCCGGCAACGAAAAAATGCAGCGACTCTTTATTCAGACGCTGCCCGCCACATTCAGGGCAGGGTATCTGTCGCATGAAGCTGGCAGCCCAACGGCGCAGGGAGCGGGAAGAAGCATCATCATACTGGTTCCTGATAAAATGAACAATGCCCTCAAATTGTAACGAATAGGTATTCGTGACCCCCAGCCCTTCATGCTTGACTTTAAACATCTCATTGGAACCATACAGGATGGTATTGATGGCCTCCTCGCTGAACTCCTTGATCGGCGTATCGAGGTCGAAACCGTATTTCATCCCGATGGCTTCAAGCTGGCGGGTGATCCAGGCAGTTTTGTTTCCGGAGATGGGCGTAATTCCACCTTTACGGATGGATAATGACGGATCGGGGATGATCTTTTCCATATCCATCTCACTAACTTTACCAAGCCCGTTGCATTTTGGACAGGCCCCATAGGGGGAGTTAAAGGAAAAAGTATTGGGTTCAGGCTCTTTATAGGCGATACCGGATTGCGGGCACATCAGGTTTTTGCTGAAATGGTGTACACTGCCGTCAGTTTCATCCACCACCATCACCATGCCCTTACCATGCTTCAGGGCTGTTTGTAAAGAAGAGGCTATTTGCTTTCGCCGCTTATTATCTACCTGCAGGCGGTCAATCACCGTTTCAATATCATGTACTTTGTAACGGTCCAGTTTCATGCCGGGCTTTATCTCCGAGATTTCGCCATCAACCCGTACACGGAGGAAGCCCTGTTTGCCGATCTGTTCAAACAACTCCCGGTAATGGCCTTTGCGGCCTTTTACCATGGGTGCCAGCAGCATGATCTTCCTGTCCTGAAAGCGTTGCAACAGCAGCTCCAGGATCTTTTCCGGGGTGTAGCGGACCATTTTTTCGCCGGTCACATAGGAATGTGCTTCCCCTATTCGGGCAAATAGCAGCCGCAGGAAGTCATAAATCTCCGTAATAGTCCCGACCGTGGAGCGCGGGTTTCTCCCGGAAGTTTTTTGCTCGATGCTTATGACGGGGTTCAGGCCGGCTATCTTATCCACATCCGGACGTTCGAGGGTACCCAGGAACTGCCTGGCATAAGCCGAAAAAGTCTCGATATACCGGCGTTGTCCTTCGGCATAGATGGTGTCGAAGGCTAAGGAAGATTTGCCGCTTCCGCTCAACCCGGTAATGACGATCAGCTGCCTTCGGGGGGCAACCACATCGATGTTTTTGAGGTTGTGCTCCCGGGCGCCATAAACCTCCAGTTTTTCAGAAAATATCTTCGCAGGTGCGTGTTGCATAATT
>CAYMDX010000131.1:0-6804 GCA_964389125.1 uncultured Bacteroidales bacterium | reverse complement strand
AAACACATGAAACAATACATATGGCAACGGGTAAAATGAGAATTGGTGTTTTGGGTGCCGGACATCTGGGGAAAATCCACATTAAATGTATTCAGGCATCCGACAGGTTTGAACTGGTCGGCTTTTACGATCCCGACAGGGAGACAGCCAAAGTCGTTGAACAATCTTTTAATATTCAACGATTTACTTCTGAAAAGGCAGTGATTGACGCATCTGATATTGTTGATATTGTTACCCCAACCGTTTCACATTTTGATTGTGCCTCACTCGCATTAAAACATGCCAAACACGTATTTATTGAAAAGCCGCTCACTACCAGTCTGGATGAAGCCAAAAAGTTGATCGCGCTTGCCGGTGAAGCCAATGTAAAAGTCCAGGTAGGACACGTAGAACGATTTAATCCGGCATTTATCGCAGCCAAACCTTATATTGACAACCCCATGTTTATCGAGGCCCATCGGCTTGGCCAATTCAACCCACGGGGGACTGATGTACCTGTTACATTGGATTTGATGATTCATGATATTGATATTATCCTGAATGTCGTGCGTTCAAATGTAAAAAAAGTGTCAGCAAGTGGCGTTTCTGTTATCTCTGACACGCCGGACATCGCGAATGCACGTGTGGAATTTCACAACGGATGCGTAGCCAATTTGACTGCCAGCCGGATCTCCATGAAAAACATGCGCAAGACAAGGTTCTTTCAGCATGAGGGATATATTGCAGTGGATTTTCTAGCCAAAGAAACCCAGATCATACGTATGAAAGAGGTTGGAGCAGAACCAGACCCACTGGCCATGATCATCGATATGGGGGCCCAAAAAAATCAGAAGCAGATTTATGTCGAAAAACCTGAAATAAAATCCATTAATGCCATTCAGACAGAACTGGAAACATTCCATGATTCTATCACGGAAAATAAAGATCCGCTTGTCACCATCATGGATGGGTATGCATCTCTGGAGCTGGCATATCAGGTGATGGACAAGATAGAAGACAACCTGCAAATGCTGCCCTAAAAGCTAACGGTTCCCGCCATGCGTTTAATCAGCTCAAAATCCGATTGTATTTTTATACAATATGTCGTCCGGGGGGGCGTTATTTCATTACAATCTCTATTGGGATTGTATGTAGTATGGCTTATTCACAGCGTTTTAACACCAACCAACAACCAACACAAACCAAACAACTTCAATGAATAAACAGCTACAAAAGATTCAGGTTTTTAATTTTATCTTTTTTGATTACCTTGCAGCTACCCTTGCCTGGTTTCTGTTTATACATATCCTGGGTTCTGAAAACGGATTTGCCTTCAACAAATTCAAAGAGCAGATCTTTCTGGAGAATAACCTGATATTGGGCCTATTCATCATCCCTTTGTTCTGGCTGCTTCTATATTACTTGAGTGGTTCCTACAAAAACATTTTCAGGCGATCCCGACTCGGGCAGCTCGGTCAGACTATCTTTATCTCCTTAATAGGCGTTTTGGTAATCTATTTTGTCATCCTGCTTGACCAGGCTGTAACCGCCAGCAAAGGGTATTATCAATCCCTTCTGATTCTTCTCCTGTTACACGTATTCTTCACAGCCACGTTCCGGTTTATATTGTCAACCAGGATCATCAGAAAGATCCACAACCGAAAAATCGGGTTTAACACCATCATCATCGGAAGCCAGAAGAAAGCCATAGACATTACAAAAGAGCTCGATTCGCACAATAAGTCCGCGGGGAATAAACTAATTGGTTTTGTAACCGCCAGCAACCATGATCACTATCCCCTTGAGGACTATCTGCCAAGGCTGGGCAATTTTGACCAGGTCAGGGATATTATTGAGCAATACCAGGTTGAAGAGGCCATCATTGCCCTTGAGTCAAGGGAACATAAAAACATCAGCAAAATACTGACAGACCTGTATTCTACGGATGTTGTCGTGAAAGTCATTCCTGAGATGCATGATATTTTGCTGGGGTCTGTCAAGATGACTTCTATTTTTGGCACCCCGCTTATTGAGATCCATTCCGGTTTGATGCCCGCCTGGCAAAGCTCCATCAAGCGATTGATAGACATTGTCGTGTCAGCCACCAGTCTGGTTATCCTGTCGCCGCTGTTTTTGGTTACCGCCATTGGTGTGAAGGCATCTTCCAAAGGTCCGGTATTTTACAAGCACGAACGCATCGGGCTAAATGGCAAACCCTTTATGATGCATAAGTTCCGCTCCATGTATGTGGATGCGGAAAAGCACGGACCTCAGCTTTCCTGCAAAGACGATCCCCGCATTACCCCTTTCGGGAAATTTATGCGCAAAGTAAGGCTGGATGAAATTCCCCAGTTTTACAATGTGCTGCGTGGCTACATGTCGTTGGTAGGTCCCCGTCCTGAGCGTCAGTATTATATCGATAAGATCGTTGAAGAAGCCCCGCAATACAAGCTGCTGCAAAAGATTAAACCGGGCGTTACAAGCTGGGGACAGGTTAAGTATGGCTACGCGGAAAATGTGGATGAGATGATCGAGCGCCTGAAATACGACCTGCTCTACCTTGAGAACATGTCGCTGGCCGTCGATTTTAAGATTCTGATCTATACGGTTTTGATTATCCTGCAGGGACGTGGGAAATAGACTGGTTTACAACAAACCCTCCTCAATAAGCTGAACAATCTCTTCCAACTGCTGGTCCTCCCCCTCAGGCTCATACTCGGTTTTCAGATCATAACCAAAAAGCCGGCCCAGCGACTGCCAGAAAACGGCTGAAAAGGTGCCCCGGAAATCTTTGACAATGTGATAAGAAGTATGACTGGTTTCGCGGTCGATCAGCTTGATGAGGATCAACCCCTGTGAAAACGTAAGGCTTTTCAGGTCATCTTCGAAACGCCCACGGATCTGCTTTTCAGCACTTTCTATAAAAGCCTCGCGTTCACGTTCGCTATCCAGTTCCATCAACCGTGCATTGTAAGCCCTAAACATCTCACCGGCAAGGCGGGCATAGGGATAAACCTTTTTTACGTTGCGTACTTTCCGCCTGTAGCGATATTCTTGCAGACGATTATCAAACTCCCTCGGTGCAACAATTTCAACAGGCTCAAGCTCGATCACAATCAGGGTATCTCCGTTGGTGACACGGGCAGCAACAGTTGTCCATTCATCTTTCAACTCATCCTGAGCGAAAAGCCCGGAATGGAAGAACAGGATTGTACACAATGCTATGAATAGATATTTTACCATGGTTACCTATAGAAAAAGCGTCCACCGTATTAGGGGAACGCTTCAAGATACAAAAAAATTATATAACTGAAAAGCAGTAAAACCTTCTTATGATGCAGCTTTCAGGCGGCCCATCCTGGTGTTTTCAATACGATGGCGGGCATAATCCATGGTGAGATGAAAGGTTTCCTGTTCCTGCGATTTGGAGGGTACTTCATACATGGCATCCAGCATGATCACCTCACAGATGGATCGCAGTCCGCGGGCTCCAAGCCTAAATTCAATGGCTTTATCCACAATATAATCCAGCACTTCATCATCGATAACCAACTTTTTGTTATCCATTTGAAAAAGTTTGATGTATTGGTTCACCAATGAATTTTTGGGTTCGATAAGAATTTGTCTGAGAGCCTGACGGTCAAGCGGATTCAGGTGTGACAGTACCGGCATGCGACCTACCAGTTCGGGGATCAGGCCATAGCTTTTGAGGTCTTGCGGAGCCACATATTGCAGCATGTTTTCCTGGTCGATCTGCTCACCCTTATTGATCCCATAACCAATTGCATTGGTTTGCAACCTGGACTGAATTTTTTTCTCCAGGCCATCAAAAGCTCCCCCACAAATGAACAGGATACGTTCCGTATTTATCTGCAACATTTTCTGTTCAGGGTGTTTGCGACCGCCCTGGGGTGGAACATTCACCACGGCACCTTCCAGGAGTTTCAGCAATGCCTGCTGAACTCCCTCACCCGAAACATCGCGGGTTATGGAGGGGTTATCAGATTTCCTGGCAATCTTATCCAGCTCATCAATAAACACAATGCCACGTTCAGCGGTGGCTACATCATAGTCGGCCACCTGCAACAGGCGGGCCAGGATGCTTTCAACATCTTCGCCAACGTAACCGGCTTCGGTAAGGACGGTCGCATCCGCGATGCAAAAGGGTACCTGCATCATTTTGGCAATGGTGCGTGCCATCAATGTTTTGCCGGTGCCGGTCTCCCCCACCAGCACAATATTCGACTTTTCAAGCTCCACTTCATCTTCCTGTTTCTCTTTGGGAACCTGATAGTTGATACGCTTGTAATGGTTATAAACGGCAACAGAAAGCACCTTCTTGGCCTCCTCCTGGCCAATGACATACTGATCCATATGCTTCTTGATCTCATCCGGCCTGAACAGCTCAAATGACGGGATCTTCTTTTTTTCTTCCAGTGCCTTTTCTTCCTGAAGAATCTGATTCGCCTGTTCTACACATCGTTCGCATATCTGGGCATCAACGCCAGATATGACAAGCCCGAGGTTTTGCGCCTCCTTGCCGCAGAAAGAACACTTTTTGTTTTCTTTTGCCATGGTTATAAATATTCGCGGCTTACGGCTACTTCTCTGAAGCCGGTTTGTTTGTAATCAGTACTTCATCAATCATGCCATACTGCTTTGCTTCCTCTGAGGTCATCCAGAAATCGCGATCCGCATCTTTCCAGATCTTCTTATAATCCTGACTGGAATGTGAGGCAATGATCTCATACAGTTCTTTCTTGATCTTCTGGATTTCCCGGGCGGTGATCTCAATATCGGAAGCCTGACCTTCTGCACCACCCATGGGCTGGTGAATAAGGATACGGCTGTGCCTCAAAGCGGTACGTTTCCCTTTGGTACCTGAGCTAAGCAATACCGCTCCCATGGAGGCCGCCATACCGGTACAAATGGTCGCCACATCAGGCGCAATGTACTGCATGGTATCATAGATACCCAGGCCGGCATATACGGAACCACCCGGTGTATTCAGATAGATCTGAATATCTTTTTTCGGATCTACAGACTCCATATATAATAACTGGGCCTGAATAATGTTGGCCACATAATCATTGATCGGCACACCCAAAAAAATGATGCGGTCCATCATCAACCGGCTGAACACATCCATGGTGGCAACATTCAGTTGTCGCTCCTCAATAATGGTAGGGCTGATGTAATTGCCGTAAGCCGACGTAAAATTATGCATGGTCATGCTGCTGATACCCATATGTTGGGTCGCAAATTTTTGAAAATCATCTTTATTGCTCATGATTTATTGTTTTTCCGTTTCAGGTTTGTCACTGCTTTGTTCTCCCTGTTGCTGCTGATACTTTTCCGTAACAAGCTTTACGAAGTCATCAAAAGAGATCTCAACCTCATTCAGTTTTAGATTTTCTTTAAATAATGCGATCAGCTTTTGCTCATACAGGTGGTCGTGGATCTTCTTGATTTCTTCTTTGTTAGAAGAGAAATTTTTGACATACTCATCAAGTACCTCTTGTTCAACATCTTCCTGGCCATATTGTTTAAGCTGTGCCTTGATGAATTCTTCCAGGTGTTTGTTCACCTCCTCGGGTTTCACCTCCAGGTCATATTTCTTACTCAGGTGATTTTCGATCAGTTGCCATTTGAATGTATCTGCAAACTGGTCAAATTCATTTTCCACCTTTTCTTCAGAAAGTTCTTCTTTGTTATTCTCCAGCAACCATTTTTTCAGGAATGCTTCCGGCAGCTCCAGGTCTGCTTCTTCCACCAGCTTTTCGATCACCAGGTTTTTAAAATGCTTATCCACATCCGTCTGGTACTGTTTGCTGATCTGCTCGGCAAGGTATTTACGGAAATCCTCTTCGGTGGTAATTTCCGCATCGGGAGCGGCCTTTTTAAAGAACTCTTCATCCATCTCGGCAGGCTCTACCCGGCTGATGCTTTGTATGGTAAAACGAAACTGCAGGCTGTAATTTTGAAGCTCATCCTTTTGCACACCCAGCATGGAGGCAGCTTCCGATTCCGACTCAACGGCCTTCATCACATCCATCACGACGCTCTCACCCGGTTTGGCACCAATAAGCTTCTGTTTTACATCCTCATCTTTTATATACTGGATATAAACGCTGGATTGGTGTGTATGACCATCGGTTTTGGGGGTATTTTCGTCTTCCATCTCCACAAATTCACCATAGAGCACATCCTCAGTTTCTGACACACCGGGATTCGTCATCTTACCATACCGTTTACGGATATCTTTCAGGTAATTGTCCACAATATCGTCATCCACTTTGATCTTGTGGTAGTCTACCTCAATATCTTCCGAAAGTTCCAGATCA
The DNA here is from genome assembly GCA_964389125.1 of uncultured Bacteroidales bacterium. Classification (GTDB taxonomy): domain Bacteria; phylum Bacteroidota; class Bacteroidia; order Bacteroidales; family UBA7960; genus PUPG01. The sequence goes on along the minus strand of CAYMDX010000131.1, from coordinate 481 downwards.
ATATCCGGAGCTAGTCCGATGTGGTAGTAGAAGGTGAACTCGGTCTGGTTGTCCCAGTCGATGTTATTGGCATGGTCGTTATCGGGCAGTGGGTTACCGAGCGCATTGAGTTCATTTTCTTTGATGTAGTTGTATACGGCATCGGCCAAAATCTTATTCACTTCTTCGGCGAGCACGCTTTTGCCATACATCTTTTTCACGATACCCATGGGCACTTTACCCTGTCTAAAACCAGGCATTTGCGCCTTTTTCTGCAGATTGGCCAGTTCCTTATCCACCTGCTGGCGGTAGTCTTCTTCCGTCAGGTGCACTGACAGTGTCGCCTCCAGGTTTCCTTTCTTCTCCTGAGTAATCTCCATATAATCATTCTGATTTAAACATTTATACTGATGAAATGCGCCTGTGATTGTGCGCTTCCGACTTCATTTTCAGGGGCACAAATATACGATTAATTATGGAGATGTTGACATTGGATTGTCAT
>CAYMDX010000130.1:0-6850 GCA_964389125.1 uncultured Bacteroidales bacterium | reverse complement strand
TTTATCATGGCTTGTTTGACAGTGTAAAGGTAACGTGTTTTTTTAAGGCACACAATATCGTGTTGGGGACAATTAAGCAATTGAAATTATTGTACATATTAAAAAACTTAGTAATATTGTAAAAGGGGTTTTGATCGGTTGTTTCAGAAGCCCCCTGTAAAAGGGCATTCCAGTGCAAAACAGTATTATTGAAGCTTTTATTCTGATTAATATATAAACTTAGTCAAACTTTCCCGCATAGGTGGGAATGGAATTCAATTAAACAGAATGTTTTGTGAATAATTCTGGTTAGAGGGTTAAACCATATGTGGATTCAGTATTTTTTTGTTCTTGATTAGAATGGTTTATCCCTGAGCCGGTTACAATATAGTGTCCTGATGACACAAAAATGGATGGTATGATATTATTTAAGAAGTGTAACGTATTTGCTCCTGAACTGCTGGGAGAGATGGATATTTTGACTGCAGGAAACCACATCGTTGCCATTGGCGCCAACCTGGCTATTCCCTCCGGAATGGTTGATGAAGTGATAGATGCCGGTGGTCTCAGGGTTATTCCGGGATTGATAGATTCGCACGTGCATATTGCCGGTGCCGGGGGTGAAGGCGGACCGGCCAGTCGTACGCCGGAAATACAGCTCAGTCAGATGCTCTCGGCCGGTGTGACCTCCGTCGTCGGATGTCTGGGCACCGATGGCATGACACGCCATGTCGAATCGGTGCTGATGAAAGCCAAAGCCCTTCGCGCAGAGGGCGTGAGTGCATGGATGTATACCGGCGCCTACCAGGTTCCCACGCCCACGATCCTTGGTGACGCAGGCAAAGACATCTCCCTGATCGACGAAGTGATCGGCGCCGGGGAGATAGCCCTTTCCGACCACCGGTCATCCACCCCAGACACCTCTGATCTGATCCGGCTTGCTGCACATGCCCGGGTAGGAGGAATGTTGGGCGGCAAGGCCGGCATCGTGAACATCCACATGGGTGATGCGAAACACCCTTTTCAACCGCTGTATGATGCTGTTGCCAACAGCGAGCTGTCGCTGAAACAATTTTTGCCGACCCACTGCAACCGAAACACAGAAATTTTTGAAGACGCTAAAACATATGGCAAAAAAGGGTATGTCGATCTGACCACCAGCGCATATCCCTTTTTCCCCGATGATGAAGTGAAACCCTCCAAAGCCATTGTGGCCTTGCTTGAAGCTGGTGTTCCCCTCGAACATATCTCAATGAGCAGTGATGGCTGTGGCTCCCTTCCTCGTTTCGATGAAAGTGGCAACCTCGTGGAGCTGGAGACCGGCGGCTTGAAATCAATGCTGGATGAGTTAAAAGATACCGTTGAGGAAGAAGGACTCGGGCTGGATAAGGCACTCCGGACCGTCACCGCCAATGTTGCCGACACCCTGCAGCTAAGGGGTAAAGGAACTATCGGCAAGGGCATGGACGCTGACCTGGTGTTTATTGACAACGATTATAACATCGTGCATATGACAGCCATGGGCAGCCTGATGATCAGGGATGGCCGGATGCTGAAAAAAGGAACGTACGAGTAACACGCATAAGGAACTGGTATTTCCAGAAAGAACATATCATCAGTCAATCATTTATAAAAACAATGTTTATGAAAAGAACAGGTTTAATGCTTCTGTTTGTCTGTCTGTTCATACTACCTGGACAGGCTCAACAGATCAGTATTAGCGGTGTGGTGACTTCCGTCAGCGAAGACGATATTACGCTGCCCGGGGTTACGGTCATGGTTCAGGGCACCGACCGTGGTACCATCACCGATTCGGAAGGGTTTTATGAAATAGATGCCCACCCCAATGACACCCTGGTTTTCACTTATGTGGGGATGAGACCCCAAACCATTCCCGTTGAAGGACGAACCACCATTAATGTCGGCATGGAGTCGGATGTTGCCGAACTGGGCGAGGTGGTTGTAACAGGGTATGGACGTGAGTCCCGGCGGCTTATCTCTGGCTCTGTCGGAGTTGTTGGTGCGGAGGATATGGAAGAATCCACCATGCCAACCCTCGATGGTGTCCTGCAGGGACGGTCGGCCGGGGTAAACATTACCCAGAGCTCAGGTACACCGGGTGCGGCCAGTGCCATCCGGATACGCGGAAGCAGCTCCATCTCTGCCGGCAACCAACCGCTGGTGGTCGTGGATGGCATCCCGATCACTACCGGCGACTATGGTCAGGTTGGCTTTTCCGGGCAGGGTATCGACGCCCTGTCCGACATCAATCCCAACGACATTGAGTCGGTTACCGTGCTGAAAGATGCTTCCTCAGCCGCCATTTATGGTGCCCGGGCGACCAATGGCGTCATCCTGATAACCACCAAACGCGGTCAGGAACAGGAAACAAGGATAAACTTCAATGCCAGCTACGGCATTCAGGATCTTGAAAACAGACTGGAGATGCTGAACGCAAGCCAATGGCATGACCTTAAAGGCACGCAGCCTGACAACCCCGACGATATGGTCGACACAGACTGGCTCAGCCATGTGCTCCGGACATCCCCGACACAAAGCTATGAGCTCTCGGCCACCGGCGGGGATGAGAAAACCCGGTTTTTTATTTCCGGAAACTATTTCGATCAGGAAGGGATCCTGCTGGGCACTTCGTATGAACGGCTGAGCGGAAGGATTAACCTCGATCACAAGGTGAATGACAATCTCGACCTGGGAATGGATGTGGACTTTTCCTATTCCTTAAACAATCGGGTGGAAGGTGACCAGTCATTGAATGCACCGTTGGCCAACGCCATCGCCAACCCGCCGGTATATCCGGCATATAATGAGGACGGCAGCTATAATGAGGATGCACCATTCGCCAACCCGGTGGCCATCGGCGAAGAAGCTATCAATGAAGCACACTCCTACCGTACCCTGGGTAACGTGAGTGCCGATTACCGTATCCTCGACCAGTTGACCTTCTCTACCAAGTGGGGCTTTGACTACCTGAGCCTTCGGGAACACAGCTATGACCCCGCCACCACCAGGCAGGGCGCCCGCTCCAATGGTATCGGATTGGAAGGGCAGAACAATGTGCTGAACCTTGTGTCAAACAACACACTCAGGTATGTGAACACCTTTGCGCAGGATCACAACGTGGAGCTGATGGGCGGCTATTCTTTTGAGATGTTCCAGCGGCGCACCCAGTATATCCGTGGCGTGGACTTCCCGAATCCTTACTTTGAATACATCAGCGAAGCAGCTACCATATCCAATGCCTCTGCCAGTGCTACCGACAGAGGCCTGAACTCCGTGTTCGGTCAGTTGCGCTACAATTACCAGTATCGCTATATCCTCTCCTTTACTTCCCGGTATGATGGCTCTTCACGCTTTGGTGAGGAAAACAGATATGGTTTTTTCCCGGCGGCTTCAGTAGCATGGCGTATGTCAGAAGAAGACTTTTTTAAACAATGGGACACACCGCTGAATGAAGTGCGGTGGCGAGCAGGATATGGTGTTACCGGTAATGACGGGATTCCTGATTTTGCCTATCTTGCCCTGTTTGGGGGCGGTGCTAACTACCTCGGAGAGGCCGGCATCTATCCCAGAGGAATTGCCAACCCTGAGCTGAAATGGGAAACAACCTATCAGTACAATGCAGGTCTCGACATTGGCATGTTTAACGACCGGATAGAGCTGAGCCTGGATTACTACTACAACCACACCAAAGATCTGCTATTTAACCGTCCAATTTCCTATACGTCCGGCTATGGCAGCATCACCTCAAATATCGGGGAGCTGGAGAACAAAGGGGTTGAAGTATCTCTGAGCACAGTCAACATCGAGAACCGGGACTTCTCCTGGACATCTTCTTTCAATATCAGCCGAAACCGGAATGAGATCCTCTCCCTGTACAATGACCAACCCCTCGACAATATCGGACGCGGAAGCAACAGCGTGCGGGTAGGTGAGCCTATGGGGATCTTTTACGGCTACAAAAGTCTGGGCGTTGACCCCTCAACAGGCGATATCGTGTTTGCCGATATAAATGGCGATGGCGAAATAACCTCCGAGGACCGTACCAAAATCGGTGATCCGAATCCGGACTTTACCGGCGGGCTGAACAACCGTTTTCGTTATCAGAACCTGGAGCTGTCCGTGTTTCTTCAGTTTTCCTATGGCAATGATATCTTCAACGGTACCCGCATCTATATCGAATCCATGAAAGGATCCGACAACCAGACAACGGCTGTTCTTGACCGCTGGAGAGAGCCGGGAGACGAGACCCATATCCCCCGTGCCACGGAGCTGGATCCTAACAACAATAACCGGATATCATCCCGTTTTATCGAAGATGGTTCCTATTTGCGGGTCAAGAACGTCTCCCTTTCTTATCAGCTTAGTCCGGAGCTTGCTGACAGGATAGGGGCCTATAGTGCCCGGGTTTTCCTGCGTGGCGAAAACCTGCTGACATTTACCAACTACAGTGGGATGGATCCGGAGGTGAACTATGCCGGTCCGGATGAGCTGCGACGGGGAACGGACTTTTTTACGCATCCCCAGGTGCGAACAACAACGCTGGGTATCCGTATTCAAATATAAACACAAAAAAACGATGACCATGAAACGACAATATATATTACCGCTATTGCTGGTTCTGGCTTTTGCTGCCTGTGAAGTGCTCGATGTGGAACCTTATCACAGCATTCCGGCAGAGGAGGCCATTGAAAGTCGCGAGGATGTGGAAAGCGCCATTACAGGCACTTATTCAGCCTTACAGGCCGTCGGCTATTATGGCAGAAACTTCATTGTTGCCGCAGACCTGACCGCTGATAACCTCACCTGGACAGGGACTACTGCCGGCTATAACCAAATGGACAACAACACTATTTTGGCTGATAACGTAATTGTGGAAGGCATCTGGCGTGACATTTACCGGATGATCAGCCGGGCAAATTATGTGATTGCACAGATACCATCGGTGGATGACCTTTCCGAAGCCGAGGCCGAAACATATATGGCTGAGCTCCGCTTCTTGCGTGCCATGGGCCATTTTGATCTGGTCAGACTCTTTGGCCCGGTGCCGGTCAGGACAGCCATTGCAAGCGCCGGAGACGACGACCTGAACGTTCCCAGGGAGCCTGTAACGGATGTCTACGACCAGATATTTGATGATCTGGATTATGCAAAAGACCATATCCGCCAGGAAAGGGTCTTTGGTAAAGCCTCGCTGGCTTCTGTATGGGCTTTGGAAGCACGTGTAAACCTGTATTACTATGCAGTGACCGGTCAGGAGAATTACCTCGAAGTAGCAGCCAATGCCGCTACTCAGGTGATTGATGATCCTGACACTGAGCTGGAAACCACATATGCTGACCTGTTTGACGATGGTTTCAGTAACGAGTCTGTCTTTGAAGTCAACTTTACAGAACAGGACCGTAACCGGCTGGCCGAATATTTCTTCCCTACGTCGCTCAGCGGCAGACGTGAATTCGCACCTACCGATATGTTGTACAGCGTCTTTGAATCTGCCGATGAAAGACGTGAAGCATCCATCGGTCTGGACGGAGATAATTATTATTGCATGAAATACAACGATATAGAAACTGGTACTGACAATGTGTATGTGCTCCGACTGGCCGAGATGTATTTGATACGTGCCGAGGCCAATGCGATCAGGGAAGTCGAGCTGGAGTCGGCCCGTGACGATATTAACGAAATACGGCTAAGGGCGGGTCTGCCCGAAATATTGACCACAAGCCCCTTCCTGCTCATAAGGCAGGTAGCCGACATGCGGCAACTGGAGTTTGCTTTTGAAGGACACCGGTGGTTTGACCTTGTCAGAACCGGGGAAGCGATTGAAGAGCTGGAAGGCGTTCATGAAAGTTATCAAACACGCTTTCCCATACCACTTGGTGAGCTTCTGACCAATTTCCATGAAGACATGTATCAAAATGAGGGTTATTAATTTCTGAAAAAGGATTATGCTATGAAAACCACAAAAATAATTGCTTTGCTCTCGGTTCTTTGCTGCCTGGCAATCGGAATGATCACCTCCTGTTCCGAAGAGGAAGTGAAGATCCCGACCCCAAGCACGCAGGCAGACTTTTCGTTCAGCTTTGAAACGTCTACTGATGAAGAAACCGGCGAGATACATTATGATGTCTCTTTTGAAAACCAGTCCATTAACGCCATAGGGTACTTCTGGGATTTTGGCAATGGCAATACGTCAACAGAAGAAAACCCTGTTGAAACCTACACCGAAGGCGGGGTATACGATGTCAGCCTCCAGGTGGAGCCGGATCAGGAACTGCATTACAATGACCTGGAAGCAACAGAACGTATGACCTTGGTGCCCACTATTTTCCGTGAACAGTTCGATGATCCTGACCTGGCACATGACTTCCCGCCCGAAGGCTGGACCCTTATCGACAATGATGGCGACGGACATAACTGGTACTGGGATACATCAGCAGGAGAGTATTATATCTTGTCTGATTCATGGGTTTCAGAGACAGGGGAGGTGCTGACGCCGGACAACTGGATCATTACCCCGGAGATCGACCTTCAGGATAAAAACGGTGCTGACCTGGAATTTGAAGTGACACCACGCGCCAGCTCTCCGGAGTTCAGAACCGAAAAGTACAGTGTGCTGGTTTCCACCACAGGCATCGATCCGGAAGATTTTGAAACGATCTACTCGGAGAGGTTGTCGCCCGACATGGAAAACTGGGTCTGGGAATTGCGTAACCTGAATCTGTCAGAATATGCCGGTGAAACCATCTATGTCGCCTTCAGACATCACGACTCAACCGACCTATGGTCCATCGCACTGACAGATATTCATATTTATGAGACCGCTGATTAAGGGAGCTCGAAGCTCGAAGCT
>CAYMDX010000129.1:0-6854 GCA_964389125.1 uncultured Bacteroidales bacterium | reverse complement strand
ATTCCGGATCACTTCCTGAACGTTTTGTTCAAGCGGCTTTTGTCCATCCAGCCAATAGATCGGTGTCCCTTTTCTTTCCATTCGCCTGAACCAGGTCATCTGGCGCTTGGCAAACTGATGAATCGCGGTGTTGAGTTGTTGAAACATGGTGCCATAATCGATCTTACCCATGATATACCTGGTGATGTAACGGTATTCAAGACCATAAAACGTAAGGGTCTCCGGTTTAATCCCTTTAGTCAGCAATGTTTCCACTTCTGCTACCATGCCTTCTTCCAGGCGTTGTTCAAGGCGTCGGGTAATGCGTTCCCGGATGACCTTCCGGGGAAAATGGATGGCAAATACCCTGGATTGAAAGTCCGGATAATCGTTGATGATCTCCCGGTTTTTCTGCTGGTAGGTTTCAATCTCGATAGCCCGTATCAGCCTTTGCCTGTCAGTGATGTCGGTGGTGTTATGCAGGGAACGCATCCGGCGCAATATGTCCGTAAGCTCAGCCATGGAAAGGGTGCTTAGCTGTTGTCGTAAATCCATGTTCTCCGGAACTTGTTGTAACCGGTAACCGCTGATGGCTGCCTCCACATAAAGGCCGGTGCCCCCACAAAGTATAGCCCGCTTATGCTGGCTGATAACATGTTGATACGCGTTTATAAAATCTTTCTGGAATTCAAAGACATTGTATTCATAACCCGGATCAACGATATCGATAAGGTGAAAGGGTATCCTGGTGCCATCAATAATAAAGTCCTCCAGGTCTTTTCCTGTTCCCAAATCCATCCCGCGATAAACCTGTCTGGAGTCGGCACTGATAACCTCTCCCTGCAAGCGGTTCGCCAGATGGGCTGCCAGGCGGGTTTTGCCGGTGGCTGTAGGACCGGTGATCACCAGAAGTTTGGTTGGATGGTTAGCTTTCATGAAAGGTCATTCATTTGGTAATATTGTTCAATGTCCCACAGGAGGTTCCTCACTTTATCCAATAAACCAACCGGTGCCGATCCGAAATCCAGGTGCGCCCATTCTGCCTGTTCTTTTTCATTAAGATTCGATAAAAAGCATTGGTAAGGATCGTGTGTAAGGGGTAGTTCTGGATAACCCTCTTCAAAGAAACGTAACAAATTCCCTTCATCATCATGGTTGTCGGTATCGGATGAAGCCTTAAGGAATTGTAATATGCGCAGGCCGTCCACTTTCTGGTGACAGGCTTTCACGAATTGTTCGCGGCTGCTGCTGTTTTTACGTAATTCGGAGAAAGGATCGTTTTCCCTGAATTGTGCGCTCAGGAATGCTGACATCGGTGTTTCAGGGTTCGAATCAAATAAGGCCGGAAACATATGGTAGGTTTTTTTGACTTTGTCAAACAGGCGATGACTATAAACCGGATAACTTTGCCAGTTTCCCTGGCTGCCTTTGATCAAAGCCGGACCGGTCCCGAAAAATACCCTGTCAGAATAACGGGTTTGCGGATAAACCACATGGGTATTATGGGTACAAATCCATCCGGCTTTACGCAGCTTTTGTAAGAAGTAAAAATCCTCACCGCTCTTCTTTGCAGTGATACCGCCGATTTTTCGGTAAGCACTTACCGGCAGGGCAATGGCAGATCCCAGTGCTGTAAAGTTATAGGGCGAACCGATACGCCACATGTTGATCGCGTAATGGCGCATATATATTTCATAACGCAGCATGGCACGATCAAGCTGGTCTTCTCCGGTTAACCGGTGATAATAAGGGTTTGACAGGGCTATGGCATGGGGCAGGGTATCAAAAATACGGGTAACTGCTTCCAGATAACCCGGGTCGAAACAGGTATCCGCGTCCAGACTGACAATTAAATCGTCAGCGGAGGCCTTTTTGTTTATATGTTCCATCAAAACCTGCCGTGCTTTTCCTACCCCAAAGGCTTTGCCCGTCCAGCCTTTACCTGGGCTGGAATGATCGATGATATGCAAATGTTGATCATGCAGGTTGTTCAGGTACGCAAGTGTTTGCCGATTGTTTTCACAAACAGCTTGTTTTTCAGGATCTTGCCACCAGTTTTCAGGTTGATTGACACAAATCCAAGTTACGGTATGATGTTGTTGTTCATTTTTCAGGCACGTCAGTGTACGGGGTAGCCATGCTGCCTCGTTCATGGCCGGAATAGCAACATGTAGCGTTCGTGGAGCAGACATCAATGAGAACCTTCTGGTGAATCAGTTATTGCTCTTCGGTTGGTTCTTCAGAAGTCAATTCATCGAATTCCGGTTCATTTTTCTTAACGAAAACTGAAGTGACCAGTGAGAAAATGAAGCCCAAAAATGTTAATGAAAGTAAAGTAGTCAAAGCCAACATCAATGGAGAAACAAATTGCAAAGCCATATCAATTTGTTGGTCTGTTATGCCCGGCTGAGCCAGCATTTCCTTTTCTGTTGCAGCCCGCATTTCGTCAATGGCATCCGGTGCAAGATATTGATAAAAAATAAAACCTAATATGGCGGTGATAATACCGGCCAAAAAGGCGGTCAAAGTTCCAAAACCGAGTGCACGTTTATAGGAAATAAATCCACCCGAGTATCCATCACGAAACTTAAGGGTTCCCAGAATAATACCGACAAGCAATACAGCATAAGTCAGGTAGGAAGTCCAGGATGAGGTCATAACACCAGCAAGGTAAGTGATCAGCGTAATAATGGTTAACCCCACAGCAATCAGCAGGCCATACTGTAAAGCAGGTTGAAACATAGAAGGCTTGTTAACTTGGGTTATGTTTTCCATGATGATGTTTGTTTAATTTAACATTGATGTGATACCTAACAAATTTAAAAATTTTATTATATATACCAATTTAAATAGGCTTTTTTCTTTTGTTGATACTGATTATTTTTCTAAATTTGCACCCGGGTAAGTCTGGTACGACCAGCTCCCGCTGAATTCCCCCAGGACCGGAAGGTAGCAAGGGTAGGCGGTCGTAGCGGTGCGATACCAGGTCTTACCCTTTTTTGTTACCTGTTTCACATGCACGGCTATCAGACTATAACAACAATATTATACATCCCTAAATATATTCATCTATGAAATTTTTTATTGATACAGCCAATCTCGATCAGATCCGCGAAGCCAACGACCTCGGGATACTTGATGGAGTAACAACCAACCCATCCCTGATGGCCAAGGAAGGTATCCGGGGTGAAGAAAAAATCAACCAGCATTACGTGGATATCTGCAACATTGTTGACGGCGACGTTAGCGCTGAGGTAATTGCGACAGATTTTGACGGTATTATCAAAGAGGCGGAAAAGCTTGTATCCCTGCATCCGCAGATTGTGGTAAAGGTGCCTATGATCAAAGACGGTGTGAAAGCCATCAAATATTTGTCAGAAAAGGGTATTCGTACCAATTGCACCCTTGTATTTTCCGTGGGTCAGGCGATCCTGGCGGCCAAGGCCGGAGCCACCTATGTATCACCATTTATCGGACGCCTGGATGATATTTCCACCGAAGGTGTTGAACTTATCGCCCAAATTGTCGATATCTACCGTTACTATGACTTTGATACACAGGTGCTGGCTGCAAGTATCAGACATACCATGCACATTGTGCAATGTGCAGAAGCAGGAACCGATGTGGTTACCTGTCCGCTTGATCCTATTCTGGGACTGCTTAAACATCCATTAACGGACATTGGGCTCGAGAAGTTTCTTGCAGATCACAACAAGAAATAAGGGTACCACAAACTTTTTCAGGAGCTGTATTGAACCTGCAGTATTCACCCGGAAATTATTTCTCTGGTAATCAGGGATGATGTTCCGGGTTTTTTTGATATGGATTTCGAAGGAAAATTCCGTAACAGGAAAACACAAACATAATATCCTTCATTGTTGTTAGATATACGGGGAATAATTCTTAAATTAGAACCGCTCTTTTTCAGGTCCAATAAATGTATCAGCCTCATGAAAGCCAGCATCTTATTACTTTTGTTTTTCTTTTTACCCCTGCTTCAGCCGGTTGTCATGGCAGAGCGGGAAGACAGGGTATCCGAAACCCTGACGGCGGAACCGGACAAAACCTTCCTTGTGTACAAGTATGACATCAAGGATAACATTGGACCGCCCTCATTGCATCGTACAAAACGTGCTTTCGAAGCTGCAGACAGCCTGGATGCCGACTTTATTCTCGTACATCTGAATACTTACGGCGGCCTTGTGGAAACAGCAGACTCCATCCGGACACGCTTTATGCAATCACGAATACCGGTTATCGTCTTTATTGATAACAACGCCGCCTCGGCGGGTGCGCTGATATCTATTTCAGCTGATCGTATCTATATGCGGCCGGGAGGCAATATGGGTGCTGCTACGGTGGTTGACCAGACCGGCGAGGTTGTTCCGGATAAATTTCAATCTTACATGCGAGCCACGATGCGCTCCACGGCTGAGGCCAAAGGTCGTGACCCGGACATTGCCCAGGCCATGGTTGACCCTTCTATTGAGATTGAAGGGGTTACAGAAGAGGGAAAGGTGTTGACGTTTACTTCCTCGGAAGCCATTCAATGGGGGTTTGCTGAAGGAATGGCTGATAATATTGACCAGGTTTTGCAAACAGCCGGTATCGAAAACTATGAGATCGTTGAACAACAACTGACCTTTGCCGACCGAATCATACAGTTCCTGATCAATCCGGTAGTCAGCGGGTTGCTTATCATGGTCATTCTCGGGGGTATCTATTTTGAGCTGCAAAGCCCCGGTATCGGCTTTCCCATTTTAGCAGCCGTTACCGCAGCCCTGCTGTATTTTGCCCCCCTATATATTGAAGGTCTTGCTTCGCATTATGAGATTATTTTATTTATCCTTGGCTTATTGTTGATCGCCGTTGAGTTGTTTGCCATTCCGGGTTTTGGCGTAACCGGAGCCCTGGGCGTCATCTTTACATTATCAGGCCTGGCACTGGCCATGGTGGGTAATGTTGGCTTCGACTTTACCGGTGTGCCTGCAACAGATGTATTTATGGCCTTTATGATCGTGATCATTGCCTTCTTCCTGTCCCTGGTGTTGTCCTTTTACCTTGGCAAGCAATTGTTTACAACTACGCGCTTTGGGGAACTTGCACTCGATACCGTCCAGAATACCAGTGAAGGGTATTCATCAGCCAACGTCACCATGAAGTCAATGGTGGGCAGGGAAGGGGAGGCCTTTACTATGTTGCGCCCCAGCGGCAAAGTGGAAATTGATGACGATATCTATGATGCAACAGCACTTACTGGGTTTATCGACAAAGGGGAGAAAATAAAGGTGGTCAAACACGAAACCTCCCAGGTATATGTGGTAAAAGCTTGAATCATAATGCAATAGCTATATGCACCAAATGATGATGACTTTTAGACAAAATTTCTGAAGAATGCATAACAAAGAACTGATTTCACCACTTTACACAGACATGTATCAGCTTACCATGGGACAGGCCTATTTCCAGAATGGTCGCCATGAGCAGTATGCCTGTTTTGACTATTTTTTCAGGAAAATACCTTTTGACGGGGGGTATGTCCTCTTTGCGGGTTTGTCTGATTTATTGCAATCTCTTGAATCACTGCATTTTTCTGATGCTGACATTGATTTTTTGCATAAGAATGGTTTTCATGAGGATTACCTGGCGTATTTAAAAAATTTTCGTTTTCGTGGTATGCTGACCGGCTTTCGGGAGGGAGATGTTGTATTTCCTTCTGAGCCGGTAATAAGGGCTGAAGGAAACTTGCTTGAAGTACAGTTGATCGAAACGCTATTGTTGAATCTGCTGAACTTTCAGTCACTGATAGCCACCAAGGCAAGTCGAATTCGGAAATCTGCAGGTGGTGCCATTCTGAGTGATTTCGGACTGCGCCGGGCACAGGGAACAGGTGGTTTACAGGCCTCTCGCGCAGCCATTATTGGTGGATTCAACAGCACTTCCAATGTATATGCCGCTCATGAGCATGATATACCACCCTCCGGAACCATGGCACATTCCTATGTTGAAAGCCATGATGATGAGCTGGAAGCCTTTCGTAGTTATGCCAATACCTTTCCGGATAACTGTGTGCTGGTTGCTGATACCTATAATACCATGAAAAGCGGTGTCCCGAATGCGATTCAGGTTGCCCGTGAGCTTAAAGAAAAAGGCTATCACCTAAAGGGTGTCAGGCTGGATAGTGGGGACCTGGCCTATCTGAGTAGGAAAACCAGAAAAATGCTTGACGATTCCGGTTTCAAGGATGTAAAAATAGTGGTTTCCAATCAGCTTGATGAGCATGTTATCAAAAGCCTGAAAGAACAAAAGGCCCCCATCGATATTTATGGTGTGGGGACAAGCATGATTATTGGCCGTCCGGATGGTGCCATCGATGGGGTCTATAAACTCGCAATGGCCGGTGATACCCCACGCCTGAAATTATCCGAGAATGTCCAAAAAACAACATTACCAGGAAAAAAGAAAGTGTTGCGCTATCTTGACAATTATGACCGGTTTTACGCGGACTGTATTGCACTGGCCGGGGAAGAAAAGCCGGAAAGAATGACCCATCCCATCCAAAAGGAAAAATCCTTATCCCTGAAAAATTGTAACTTTGAGGAGTTATTTACCGGCCATATGGATAACGGTGAAATACTTCGCACACCTCCCGGGATTTTTGAACTGAAAGAGTTTGCAGAGCACCGCCTGGAGAAATTGCCTGAAGAACATCAACGATTCGATTATCCCCATATCTATAAAGTAGGTATTTCGGACAAACTTCTTCAATTAAGGGAAACCCTTGTTTATGAATTACAACGCTACATATAATAGTGGTTTTAACCATATGAAACGCCCATGTCGAAGATCCCGACTATTCGGGAACAGGATTTCGA
>CAYMDX010000128.1:0-6890 GCA_964389125.1 uncultured Bacteroidales bacterium | reverse complement strand
ATCAGCAGTCCGGTGATATCCACGAAAGTGGTAATGGCTGGGCTGGCAGCAACAGCAGGGTCACCGCCGAAGCGCTTGACCACCAGTGGGAGGCCTGCCCCGATGAGGGTAGCAGAGATGACCTGTATGCACAATGCCAGGGATATGCCAAAGGCAACATAGAAGAGGCTGTAGTCGGGAGGCAGCTGCGTATTCCACGATAAGAACAGGACTTTGCCGTAGGCGATGACGCCGAGCACCAGGGATACCAGAATGGCGATCCGGGCTTCTTTAAATAATATTCGAAACCAGTTGTGGATGGTAACCTGTCCGAGCGCCATGGCTCGAATCACCACGGTTGCGGCCTGGGAGCCCACATTACCGCCGGTGTCGGCTACCATTGGCATATAGAGTGCCAGGACGATCAGGGCCGACATGGCTTCCTCGTAACTGTGTATGATCATCCCGGAGATGGTGCCAATAACGGCCAGTGAGGCTACCCAGGTGACCCTTCTTTTAAAGTGGCTTAACACGCTTGTCTCCGGGTAGTCAAGGCTTTCCAGGTCGGGCACGATACCCATGAACTTCTCCATGTCTTCGGTCTGCTCGGCCTGGATTACATCGATGGCTTCGTCGTGACGGACAATACCGGCCAGCTGGCCATATTTGTTAATTACCGGGAGGGCTAACAGGTCATACTTCTCAATTCTCTGTGCAACGGTTTCCTGGTCCTCATCCACTTCCACCCAGGTAAAATCTTTATGCACGATATTCCAGATTGATGTCTCCGGATCGGCCATGATCAGATCTTTGAGGGTAGTGAAGCCGTGGAGCATCATATCGTTATCGACTACATAGACATAGTAGATCATCTTTTTTGATGGGGCATCGCGCCTGACTTTCTCAATCGCTTCGGCGGCTGACATATCACCGAGGATCGTGGCGAAGTCGGTGCTCATGATCCCCCCGGCGGTATCGGGATCGTATGAGCTAAGTTTGACAACGTTTTCGCGCGTTTTCTTATCCAGGTATGGCAGGAGTCGCAGCTGGTCTTCGCGGTCGAGCTCCTGGTAGAAGTCGGCTCGTATATCGGAAGCCATCTGAGTAAAGATGGTGGAAAAGCGTCTGGGACCAAGGTGTTCATAGAGGGCCACCTGCATTTCCGGGTCGAAGTCGGAAACGATGTAGCCTTGTTCTTCGGTGTCGAAATGGCCCAACACTTCAATCAGGTCGGGGTGGTCGAGGTCTTTTAAGATCTCAACCACTTCTACCACCGGCATTTTTTTCAGAATGGTTACCAGGGCATCCCATTCTTTTGCCAGCACCAGGCCTTCAATGACTTTGTTTTTTTGATCGGTATCCACGATGGTCATGGCTCCCTCCTTTCCTGATGATGGTGGGTTGCCTGAAACGTAACACCTTGAAAGGATGATGGAAAAGCAACAAAAAACCCTTCCCGGAAACATTGGAAGGGGGGCTTGGACACAAATCAGGGAGATATCCTTTACAGGAATTTCCCCGGTCGGACGGCCCCTTGTTGAGTTTTAGCTCTGGATGACTTATCCCTGCAAGAGGGAAGCTACTTTGGACAATGCCTTAATCCGACAAAGCCTGTTCTACTCATTGGCGTCTGTAGACGTTTTTGAGCAGTAGCCTGTGTTCATCCAGTAGCCTCACCTAACAGGCAACACCACTGCTATTGAACAATTATATATATTATGGGTGCAAATATAGTAAAAATGAATGAAATAACCATATTGTATTTGCGTAATTTTCACTAAGAAAACAGTACATTTGTAATACAATAAATCCCAGGCATGAATCAGATGAGGCAAAACTTCTTTTTACTTTCTGTCCTTATCATGCTTTCCACCATTATCACCATCGTGTCATGCGCTGGTGATGCCGATCGTAATGACCGCGGGGAAGCTGCAGAGGAAAACGTTACAGAGCGGAAAGAGGTACCGGCCTTCAATGCCGATTCGGCCTATTATTTTATTGAAAGACAGGTAGATTTTGGCCCCAGGGTACCCAACACGGAAGCACACAAAGAGGCTGGCAAGTGGCTGGCCCAAAAGCTTGGCGAATTTGCTGATACCTTATATACGCAGGAGACACGCGTCAGGGCCTATGACGGCACGGTATTGAATATCAAAAATATAATCGGCGCTTTTCAGCCGGAAACGCGACGTCGCGTACTGCTCTGCGCCCACTGGGACAGCCGTCCTTATGCCGATCATGATCCGGACCCGCAAAAGCATTACACGCCGATTGACGGAGCCAACGATGGAGGAAGCGGGGTCGGTGTACTGCTGGAAACAGCACGCCTGATCAGCGAGCATCAGCCGGATATTGGCATAGACATCATCTTTTTTGATGCAGAAGATTATGGTACGCATCAGGCAACGGCCGGACGTAACGATGAAAGCTGGGCACTCGGGTCGCAGCATTGGGCTAAAAACCCACACCGGCCTGACTATATGGCCCGTTACGGCATCCTGCTTGACATGGTTGGCGCCTCCGGTGCCACATTCCTGCGGGAAGGCTATTCAATGCTCTATGCCCCGCAGGTTGTAAGGAAAGTTTGGGAGACAGGCAGGCAGCTCGGATATGAAAACCTTTTTCCGGAGCGCGACGGCAACTACGTAACCGACGACCACTATTATCTGAACACCATACGCAACATACCAACTATCAATATTATTCATCAGGACCCGGACACCCGGCATGGTTTTTTTCCCGAATGGCACACTACTGATGATACCATGGATGTTATAGATACATACACACTAAGGGCAGTGGGCGAAACCGTATTACATGTGATTTATGACGAATGACCGGGGAGAAACAGGGTGACAAGAATCCACTGGCAATAAAAACGAGAACATGCTACAGTTACGGCACAAAAATTGCGTACTTTTTGTTTTGACAGATTCTAAATTAATGATTTATTTCGTATTAAATCATAAAAAAAAACATATTAGGGATTAGGTTATTGATTTTTTTTTAATTTAGCGGCTTGAAATACGAGGCTACATGTGTACGTGAATAATTGCAAATACAGAGATGGAGAGGTGGCCGAGTGGTCTAAGGCGCACGCCTGGAAAGCGTGTATCCGTCACAAGCGGATCAAGGGTTCGAATCCCTTTCTCTCCGCTAGATGCATGAAGCGAGTATTCACAAAAAACCAAACACTCAATTTGCCAATTAATCAATTATCGTTAAAACAAAAACCAACAGAATCAGTTATGAAAAAATTATTCGTCTTTTTGACAGTAGCAGGGATGCTTACCTTTGGCTTAAACACCCTGGCTTTGGCACAGGATGCCGAGACCGAAGAGGTAGCTGAAACTGAGATGACTCAGGAAACAGAACCTGACCCTGCAGATATGATGGATGCAGAGTTTGAAGAAGAAGTTGAAGAAGAACGTTCTTTCCATTACGTCCTGAAGGAGCAATTCATGGAAGGTGGTCCTGCATTTATGAGTATCGTGTTGTTGTGTTTGATCATCGGCCTTGGCCTGTGTATTGAAAGGATCATCTACCTGAACCTTTCTTCAACCAACACCAATAAGTTGCTCAACAAGGTAGAGGATGCCATGAAGACTGGTGGTGTTGATGAAGCCAAAGAGGTTTGCAAGAACACCCGTGGTCCTGTTGCAAGCATTTTCTTCCAGGGACTTGACAGATACAACGAGGGAATGGAAGTTGTTGAAAAGTCGGTTGTATCTTATGGCAGTGTGATGATGGGACGTCTGGAGATGAACCTTACCTGGATCTCCCTGTTCATCGCCATTGCCCCGATGCTTGGGTTTATGGGTACGGTTATTGGTATGATCGGTGCCTTTGATGCCATCGCAAGAGCAGGTGACATATCGCCCACCATTGTTGCGGACGGTATTAAAGTAGCCCTTCTGACAACCGTGTTTGGCCTTATTGTAGCCGTTATCCTTCAGATCTTCTACAACTACATTGTATCGAAGGTGGATACTATGGTCAACGCCATGGAAGATGCGACCATCTCTTTCATGGACATCCTAATCAAAAACAAGAAATAAAAAAACCCATTCATTATGAACGAATCAGTAATTGATATCGGAATGTATGTCACCTATGGTCTGTTGGCCATAGCGGCTCTTTCGGCGATCATATTCTCACTCATTCATATGGTGAGCGATTTCCGGAAAGCCATTCCCACACTTATCGGCATAGGGGTTTTGGTCCTGATTGTTCTTTTCTCATATTCGATCGGCACAAGTGAGACCTATGAGAATGCTGGCCCGACCGTTTCGCAATGGGTTGGTGGTGGCATCAGAGCCACCATGATCCTCATTGGTCTGGGCATATTATCTGCTGTTTTTACAGAGGTATACAAATATTTCAGATAAGAATCATAACCTAAATAGGAGATCTTTCTATGGCTAGAATGACCCCTGAGATTAATGCCGGCTCCATGGCGGACATTGCATTTCTCCTGTTGATATTCTTCCTTGTTACGACCACGATGGACGTTGATACAGGGATCAACAGGATGTTGCCCCCGCCGATTGACCCGGATGCTCCGGAACCACCACCCGTAAGGGAGCGTAACGTGTTCGTTGTGCTTGTTGATGCACAGGACAGGCTTCTTGTGGAAGGTGACCGGACTCAGATCGAAAACTTAAGAGAACAAACAAAAGAATTTTTGTTAAACCCGGAAGATGACCCCAATAAACCTGTAATGGAGACACGTGAAATCGATCACCTCGGTGAGGTTGAAGTGTCCAGGGGCATTATTTCGCTTCAGAATGACCGGGGCACATCCTACGATATGTATATCGCTGTACAAAACGAGCTGGCAGTAGCCATTCGTGAAATACGGGATGATGTTACCCGGGAGCATTTTGGCATGGACTTCGGCGATCTCACCGATGAGGAGCTCGTTTCCTCAATCAGAGAAGCAGTACCCATGGCCATCTCTGAAGCGGAACCTAAAGACGTAGGAGGGCGGTAATCATGGCAAGATTCAGAAAAGAAGGAAAGAAAAGTACCCCCAAGATTAATACGGCCTCATTGCCGGATATTATCTTCATGTTGCTGTTCTTCTTCATGGTGACAACCGTGATGCGTGAAACAACGCTTTATGTGCGTACCTCACTGCCATCAGCGACAGAAATCCAACAACTGGAACGCCGGTCGTTGACAAGCTTTGTTTATATAGGGCCACCCATACAGTCAGAAGCCTTTGGTACAGAACCAAGGATACAGCTGCAAGACTCTTTCGCCAGCCTGGAAGACATCGCTTCATTCATCGAGGCGGAGAGGCAGGCAACGCCCGAAGCAGAGCGGCCATTGATGACCACATCCCTCAAAGTCGATGAAGATACCCGGATGGGGATCGTCACCGACGTGAAGCAGGAACTCCGATTAGTCAATGCCCTGCGGGTAAACTATTCTACATTGCGAGGGGAAGTGGCCGGGATGGATTAATCCCGGCGCCCTCCAGATACAGAAAAAGGCCAATGGTTCAGTACCGTTGGCCTTTTTTTATGATATAACACATCATTTTATTATGTGTCCCGGTAATTTAGACAGCAACCGAATGCTATGCTGACAGCTAAAAGAACTCATATGAATGCTTTACAACATAATACCTGTTAATGCCCCTTTCAGGCATATGCATCCGCACGCGACTTTGCTGAAAACGACCATCCTCATCATACATGCGCTCCACACGGTTCACCAGGGTACCATTCAGATCATACTCTTCCTGAAAAACAACATTGCCGCGATCGTCGTACTGAAGCTGAATGGTGTTCTTTTGTCGCCTGTTTTCCTCAACTACCTCTACAGGGCGTCCCTGGTCATCAGGATCAAAAAGAATGCGCTCCAGCGGTTCTCCATCAGCATCATACACCATCACCGATGTACGTTGACCCGCCTCATCATAAGAATTAACCCTTTTCCTGTAGGACTCCTCTACCCTATCCCGGACTTCCATCTCCAGTAAACGGCCCTCATCGTCATACACGTAGCGCTTCTCTTCTGTCAGGTTTTCCTCTCCTTCATCAGGCTCTCCTTCATAAACAGATTCCCTGATAAGCCTGCCATCCCCATCAAAAACAAACAAGTCTGTCTGCTCCACCTCGCCATCTTCATCCATCAGGGTCTTCTGAATCAAACGGCCCTGGTCATCGTAGGCATAATGAACCGTATCGCGTGAACCATCCGCATAATTCAGGTATTCACGGGCTATACGAAGGTCCTCATCAGGCTCATAACTCTTGTCCTCGACCACCATCCCGTCGCCTTCACGCAATACCTCACGCACCATAAATCCCTGATCATCATAGGTGTATTCCGTTTCCTGTTCAAACTGTCCTTCCTCGTTATACTGACGCTCCAGGAGCAACTTGCCATGACCGGCATCATACTCCGTTTCCGAAAGTACGACCTCCTGCCCCTCCCCGGCCGCATTGTTAGCATCAGGCAAAGGCAGGTTTTGTTTAATCACTTTCAGCGTTTTCAGCTTTTTCTCCATAGTTTCCCATTTTTCTATAATCGTTTCATCCCTTCGGGATTTCTAGCTTCTTCGTGTCTTTTCTTTGTGTTCTCCGTGTGTTCTCCGTGCCTTCGTGGTTAATCTTTTTCCACCAATGTTGTATTTTAGTTCATTTGAGCTGCCCCTTCAGGGCGCAGTTGGTTTATGGTGGTGTCCTCTTTACCCAGGGCGTTGCCACTGGGCTAAATTAACCTGCCCTTTGCAGGGCGCAAGGGTACGTAACCCAAGTGCTGCGGCTACCACTGTTCCATTTTTGTAAATGGCAGGCCGGCCGAAGATCTCGCAGCCCAAGTGCTGCGACTACCATTGCTCCTCTTTTGTAAATGGCAGGCCGGCCGAAGATCTCGCAGCCCAAGTGCTGCGACTACCA
>CAYMDX010000127.1:0-6896 GCA_964389125.1 uncultured Bacteroidales bacterium | reverse complement strand
ACTTCCTTCGAGCTTCCAGCTTTAATAATCATCCCCCTGTGTGTCAAAATCTTGTTCCCGAATAGTCAGGATCTTCGACATGGGCGTTTCATGGCATTGTAGAGGTCATCTACATTTTCAGGTTTCCTGGTGAAAAGGCTCACCAGAATGGTTACCGCAAAAGCCACGATAACCCCGGGAACAAGTTCATATATAAAGGCTTCAAGTGCCGGAACGCGGTTCCAGATGATAACGGTGGCAGCGCCGGACACCATACCAGATAGAATCCCTTTTTTGGTGGCACCTTTCCAGAAAAGGGCCAGTATGGAGGTGGGGCCAAAGGCTGCGCCAAGACCTGCCCAGGCAAACAAGACCAGCCAGAAAACAAGCTGTTCGGCGATAAGCCCCAGCAATAATGCCAGTACAACCAGGAGGATCACCACCAACCGGCTTAATAAGACCAGCCTGGCCTGGGAAACTTTTTTCGTTCGATGGATCAGCTTTTCATAGATGTCCCGTACCAGTGCTGATGCCGCAACAAGCAGCTGTGAATCCGCTGTTGACATAATCGCTGCAAAGATACTGGCAATAACTACCCCGAACATGACAGGGTGCAGGTGATGATTGGCCATGACCGGAAAGATGTTTTCCTGGTCACCTCCGGGAAGCAGGGAAACATCAGGAAAATATACCCGTCCGACCATTCCGGTCAGGATAGCACCCAGACCCATCAACACATTGGCCGTTGTTCCTACGGATGCTACGACCCTGAGCTTTTTCGGATCCTTAATCGACATGTACCGGGCAATAATGTGTGGATTTCCCGGGGATCCCAGGCCGATACCGATAAAACCAATAAACGCCCCGATTGTTAGGGCAAGCGGGTTGAAAAACTGTCCGTCACCCAGTCCGGAGGCTTGCGTAAAAAATGAACCTAAGCCCCCCATGTCAATGATGGCGACAGCGGGTAATATCAGCAATGCCAACACCATCAAAATGCCCTGTATGGTGTCGGTCAGGCTGACCGCCAAAAAGCCACCCACCATGGTATAAAACAGCACAATTAATGTTGTCACCATGACACCCTGGTTCTGGGTAAGCTGAAAGCTGGACTCAAAGGCTTTACCACCTGCCACAAGCTGTGCGGAAACATAGGCGATCATGAACAGGATGATGATCGTTACCACCACCGAACGCAAAACACCATTTTTATCATTGAAACGTTCTGCAAAGAAATCAGGTACGGTAATACAGTCTCGCTGCTCACTGAAACACCGGATGCGCGGGGCATAAAAGAAAAAGAGGAAAAACTCAACAACCGTATAACCAACAACAGCCCAGAGCGCTGAAAATCCTATTTCATAGGCCATACCAGTAACGCCGAGCAACAGCCAGGCACTCCGGCCGCTTACCACAGCCGAAATGGCTACCACAAACATGCTCATCTTTCGTCCGCCGATAAAAAAATGGGAAATTCCACGGGATGAAAAACGGGCTGCATAAATGCCAATAGCAATAATCAGGATCAGATAACCCATAAATGACCATACAGCGACCTGATCTACCTGAAGGGTAAATTGTTGAAGCTCTTCCATCGTATTACATTGAATCCATGAACAGTCAGATAACCACAAACCTAATGGATTATGCGCTTATGTGCAACAGGTATGACTAATTTTTCACTGTTGATAAATGGAATTATGGAGAATTTGATGTCAATGGAACCCGGTTTTGCTAGTAAAGGGGGCGTCATTTTATAACGCTGTATCCTGAATCATAAATATTGAGACAGATAAATAAATATATATTACTTTTATCGGGAAATAAAATGTACAGGTTGACCGGCAAGATCGCATTGGCGCATTACCAGATAAAAAACAGGGCAACCCCTGCCACACTGATAATGGCACCGATAAACTCTTTCCAGCTTATTGTCTGACCAAATAATAAGTAGGTAGCCGGTAAGATCAAAATAGGGGAGACTGCCATGATGGTGGATGCAATACCAGTTGCTGTGTAACGGACGGCAATAAGCGAGGATGATACACCCAGAAAAGGACCAAATGTGGCGCCCAGCAACATTAGCCACATGGCATGTTTATTTTTAAGGGCAATATTTACGGCCAACCATTTTTTAAACACATGGATTACAATGGCAAAACCGATAATCCCGGCCATGACCCGGATTTGCGTAGCCGAGAAAGCATCGTAGTCAGCCATCCCGTATTTGCTGAGAACCAGGCCTGTAGCCTGTCCGGCCGCGCCCATCAAAGCAAAAAAGATGCCTTTCCCTGATGCTTTTTTCACCAGGTCTGCAGGAAATTTTTCAGACTTTGCTGTATTACGACGGTGTTTATGGAAGATCACCAGGGCAATACCGGACAGGGTAAGCGCCATTCCGCCTATATGAATCCATGCAAGAACTTCGCCCAAAAAAAGCCAGCCGACAAATGCAGCAATAGGAGGGACCATGGTCATGATCAAAAGGGATAGCCGCGAACCGATCACCGTAAAAGCCTTGAAGAGAAACAGATCACCTACAACAAATCCTACCAGGCCTGAAAGTGCCAGCCAAAACCAGTTGAAAGAGGTGGCATCCATCGGAAAAGGTTCGCCGCGCCTGATCCAGGAAAACAAGCTCAATAATACCAGGGCCATGACAAGCCGAATAATATTGACAGGAATACTGCCAACCTTACGACTGGCGTTTTCAAAGGAAATGGCCGTAACCGTCCAGCAAATTGCCGTAAATAATGCTGCCAGCTCACCTATTCTTACCTCCATAGACAAATAAATTAACGATAACGGATATCAGTTGAATATGGCTGACCTGCTTCATTGGCGAATGAAAGGTAACCATTCTGTTTTTCGATCATATTTTTCACAAACCGCTTGATTCGCTTTTGCTTCTTCACTTCGGCGGGCAAAGATAGTATATTTATCCGTAGGCTTTGTTTACAGCAAGGTTGCATATCAGAAATTGCACACCTCTTTGCGGAGAACATTTCTTATTATATTTGCATACATTTAGAAAACTTCGTATTTAATTAATCTCTAATCTCATGAAAAAACTGTTTTTTATTTTGTTTGCGGGTGTTATCCTTGTTTCTTGTAACTCCCAGGCAGGGGAAGATAGCCAGGATAACGTGCAGTTTCTGACTGTTGAAGAAATGGTTCAGGCGCCCCTTGAGTATGAGGGTCAGGACGTACATTTTGATGCCGTAATCGGCCATGTTTGTGCTCATAGCGGTGATAAAATGCGCGTCATACAACCTGATAACGATGTATATAGCATTCAGGTTATGCTTGGAGATTTCATGGGGCAAATAACGGCCGATAATGAAGGTGAATTGGTGGCTGTCACCGGTACGCTTCATACAGAGGTTATCAATCTTGATGAAGTTCATGATGAGCATGAAGCGGATGAAGACCATGCCTGTGAAACCACTGAAGAAGCCATCCGTCTACTGGAGGAGCATGGGGTGGACCCCGATATCCATCCCTATATTGAGTTGCATAGTATTGAGCAACTTTAAGGGGCTTTATTCAAAAAAATGGTTGCTTTATTTGAACGACTGACAACCGAATGGGCAGGTAGAAAAGTTGCCTGCTAATGCGGCAGTTCAGCTATGGAAGCGAAATTGTTTAGTGTGGTGAAGATCTCTTTGGCCATGGGTTTTGATACATCGGATAACCCAAGGTATTCCCGTCTTACACGGTTCAATAACGGAAAGTCCGGTTTTACATCCTGCATGGCGGCCATCACCAATGTTGCCAGGGCAGTACGCAAATGATTGGCTTTCAGGCGCTGGGTATGTTTTGATTGACGCGATGGGTGAATGTGAATATAGTAGTCATCTGTTTCTCCCTTTCGTAACGTCCATTCCGACCCGTCCGATACCGGCAGTTGCCAGTACAGGTTGGTTGAACTATCCACCCAACGAAAATAGGCCTGTTGTTCATAAGCTCTAAAACCTTTCAGGGTATCGGTCAATTCATTGGCAATTGCTGCCGGCTCCATATAACCGGTGTACAAATCAAACTGAGACTCGCCCATCATCTTAAGCTTGGTTACAAAAAGCGGAAACATTTGTTCCGGTTTATGTATCCACTTGCTTGTCTGGTTGATCAGATAGCCAATATGATGTTTCCACCCATTAAGCATCACAGGCGGCTCTGTACAACTTATTTGCTGAATAATTCGCGTAGCATGCATGGGAATTCGGCTTACTTTAACGATACAAATATAACACATTGGCATAAAAGCTGTCAATTTCTTAGTGGATCAAACCAAATTTTCGGACATTTGTAAAAAATTAGGATAGTTTATTATGACTGACGACAAGAAGATTATTTTTTCCATGGTGGGCGTTAGCAAAACGTTTCCCCCTGGCAATAAACAGGTTTTAAAGGATATTTACCTTTCATTTTATTATGGTGCCAAAATCGGCATCATCGGATTAAATGGTTCGGGTAAATCGACCCTGATGCGTATCATAGCCGGTGAGGAGAAGGCTTACCAGGGCGAGGTGGTTTTTTCACCCGGCTATTCGGTAGGGCATATGTCGCAGGAACCTGTGCTTGACCCCAATAAGACGGTTAAAGAAGTTGTACAGGAAGGGGTTCAGGAGGTTGTTGATATTCTGAAAGCGTATGAGGAGGTGAACCTGAAGTTTGCCGAGCCCATGGAGGCAGATGAAATGGATAAACTGATACAGCGGCAGGGAGAGCTCTCTGAGCTGATCGAACAATATGGTGGCTGGGATCTTGACAGTAAGCTGGAGAGAGCGATGGAAGCGTTGCGATGCCCGCATCCGGATGCTTTGATTGAGAATCTGAGTGGGGGAGAGCATCGCCGGGTAGCGCTTTGCCGTCTCCTGTTGCAGGAGCCTGATATCCTGTTGCTGGATGAGCCTACCAACCACCTGGATGCCGAAAGTGTGGAATGGCTCGAGCAGCACCTGAAACAGTATAAGGGTACCGTGATATCTATTACCCACGACCGTTACTTCCTTGATAATGTGGCTGGCTGGATCCTGGAGCTCGACAGGGGAGAGGGTATCCCCTGGAAAGGTAACTACTCCTCCTGGCTGGAACAAAAAACCAAACGGATGGAGATGGAGGAGAAGGCTGAAAGTAAACGGCGTAAAACCCTGGAAAGGGAGCTTGAATGGGTACGCATGTCAGCTAAAGGCCGTCAGGCCAAAGGAAAGGCCAGGCTTAATAACTATGAGCAAATGCTGGACGAAGATGTCAAACAAAAAGAAGAAAAGCTCGAGATATTTATTCCCAATGGCCCACGACTCGGTAGTAAAGTGGTTGAGGCCGACAATATTAGCAAAGCCTTTGGAGATACATTGCTTTTCAGCGACCTGAGTTTTTCCCTTCCGCCGGCTGGTATCGTGGGTATCATTGGTCCGAACGGGGCCGGCAAAACCACCCTTTTCAGAATGGTTATGGGAAATGTTGCCCCCGATAACGGTCATTTTGAAATAGGTGATACCGTTAGCCTTGGCTATGTTGACCAGGCGCATGCCGACATTGACCCTGAAAAGAGCGTTTGGGAAGTGATTTCCGGCGGGTATGATACCATCAACCTGGCCGGACGGGAGATGAACAGCCGGGCCTATGTGGCTCGTTTCAACTTTACCGGTATCGACCAGGGGAAGAAATGTGGCGTGCTGTCAGGCGGGGAAAGAAACCGCCTGCACCTGGCCATGACACTGAAGAGCGAAGCCAATGTGCTCCTGCTCGATGAGCCTACCAACGATATTGACGTGAATACGCTCAGGGCGCTGGAGGAAGGCCTGGAAAATTTCGCAGGGTGTGCCGTGATCATCACCCACGACCGGTGGTTCCTGGACCGGGTTGCTACACATATTCTGGCATTTGAAGGGGGTTCCAATGTTGTTTTCTTTGAAGGCAGTTATTCTGATTATGAGCAAAATCGCAGGAAACGCCTCGGAGACACCACACCCAAAAGAATTAAATACCGTAAGCTGAAATCCGATTAAATTTCCGGATATAAATAGCTAAACCATTAACATAATCGTACTTATGACAGAAATCAGTCAGTTGGAAAACATTACAACGCAGGTTCGAAGAGACATTCTGCGAATGGTGCATGGCGCACAATCAGGGCATCCCGGCGGACCGCTGGGTTGTGCTGAGCTGCTTACTGCACTCTATTTCCGTGTCCTGCATCATGACCCCGGCAATTTTACGATGGATGGAAAAGGGGAGGATTTGTTTTTCCTGTCCAACGGCCACCTGTCAGCAGGCTGGTATAGTGTGCTGGCACGCAGTGGTTATTTCGACAAAAAAGAACTGTCCACCTTCAGGTTCCTCGATTCGCGCCTGCAGGGGCACCCTGCTACGGAAGAAGGACTGCCGGGCGTCAGGGTGGCAAGTGGCTCCCTGGGACAGGGCCTGAGTGTTGCCCTGGGTGCCGCTCTTACAAAGAAGCTTAACGACGACCCGCAACTGGTTTATTGCCTCATGGGCGATGGCGAACAGCAGGAGGGCCAGATCTGGGAAGCTGCCCTTTTTGGCGCAGGCAGACAAATTGATAACATCATCGGTATTATAGACTATAACGGTCAGCAAATCGATGGTGCCGTCAACGACGTGATGCCGCTCGGCGACCTGAAGGCGAAGTGGCAGGCATTTGGATGGCAGGTCCTTGAAATGAATGGCAATAAAATGTCTGAGGTTTTGGATACGCTTGAAAAAGCAAAGTCGATGCGCGGACAGAAACAGCCGGTGGTGATCCTGATGCACACCGAAATGGGTTACGGTGTCGATTTTATGATGGGTACCCACGAATGGCACGGAAAACCACCAAATGATGAAGAATTTGAGCGTGCCATGGCCAATTTTGAAGAGACAGTAGGGGATTACTAAAGTAGCTGGAAGCT
>CAYMDX010000126.1:0-6977 GCA_964389125.1 uncultured Bacteroidales bacterium | reverse complement strand
ATAATCGTTTCATCCCTTCGGGATTTCTCGGATCTTCGTCTCCTTGCCCTCTCGCCCTCTCGCCCTCACGCTCTCTCGCTCTCTCGCCCTCACGCTCTCTCGCCCTCTCGCTCTCTCGCCCTCTCTTAAGTCCCTCAACGCTCATCCTTCACTGCCAGTATGACGGGATCCTATCTCAAAAAGTTACAGCTTAAAAAATTTTTTCTTGACGGCGGGAAGTATGAAAAAATATTGTATGTTCGCAGGGATGATTATGTATTAACCAAAAAACACCAACATGTACAGACAACTATTTCTCTTATTGGCCGCTGTTTTTATTATGTCGGCCTGCGGTCAGGCTACTGGCAACGGAAGTGAAGGGGAAAATGAAGGAAAAACCGAATTATCTCCGGAAGAAAGGGCTTTTATGGATAACCTGGCTTCATTATGCGGACAGTCTTTCCGGGGTGAGGAAACTTACATGGCTGAAGGCCGTGAAAGCTGGTCACATATGGACTTTGTGATGCATGTGACACATTGTGAAGAGGATGAGGTGCACATTCCGTTTCATTTATCGGATGACACATCCCGTACCTGGATGTTCCTGGCGGAAGATGGCCGTTTGCGTTTTCGGCATGACCACCGCTATCCCGATGGGACACCTGAGGAACAAACCCTTTATGGCGGTTACTCCGATGGAGAAGGGACCGCTTATGAGCAATATTTTCCGAAAGATGAATATTCCAGAGAACTTCTGGAAGGACATTATGGCCGTGAGTGGCATGTTGTCATGGATGAGGAGATGACCACCTTTTCTTACCGGTTGCTATACGATGGTGAGATAGTATTTCAGGCCGATTTTGATCTGACAGAGCCGATCTGAGACAGGTTACTTTATGCCTTTCAGAGAGCTTGACAGTTTTTGCAGTCTGTAACCTGATTTTACTGAAAGGTCGGTAACATCGAGCTGAAACAGGATTGCCCGGCGCAGGTGACTCCGTAGCCGGTTTTTGCTAATGCGCCCGGGCAATGTTCTAAACCAGTTAATATAGGTTATAGAGAACAGCCATCTTGTTAGCAGCTCAAACTGTTCTTTGCTGTAATACCAGGTGCCTTCGTATTCATTGATACCCAGGAAGCTGCTTGCAACAGGCATTTGAAGGAGGTTTTCCAGCTTTTTGTATTTCTGGTCCATGAGTGGGTCTTTGCTGCGCTGCTTTTTCGGGCGCCCGCGTGAGGGTGTTTCCTCCCGGAAGTCGAAGACCGCTTCCCCGGTTTTCAACAAGATTTTTACAAGCGATATATCACCGGCAATATCATGATTGCTGCGTCCTGTGTGCTGAAGGGCGTGACCCAGGGGACGCTCGAGCCATAATTCGTCAAACTCCTTCATGTTCAGGTTTTTTCTCTTTTGTACTTCCCGGACAGACTTAATCGCAAAATAGGCGATTAACAACGTTGTGTTTTCCCTGTAAGTGTTGCTTCCCCCGAGTACCATCAATTCTTCCGGGGCCTGTATGGGTGTTCCGCTCAGCATCGGCCTGATCCATTCTGATGCCATCTTCAGGTACGTCATTGCCTCCGGCACAGCAGCAAGATGATCATAGAAGATCTGCCCTGCCTGTTCTTCCTGACCACGGAGGCCAATGTCTCCGAAAGCTTCCTTCGCAAAGGCAATAAAGTGCCTATGCAGCCTCTCAGTGATGGCCGTGTCCTGATCCGGCAGGCTTTCCTTTACATTCGATTCAATAAATGATTGAATGTCAGCGGGGTTTAACAGATATTCAAAAGCCCTGTGTACATCTTTCAGCTTCAGCCCTTTAAGGGCTTCTTCAACACTGGGTACGCCACGTTTGCCCAGTTCATGATACAACTGCGTCAAATTACCAGTGTGGTCTTCTTTTTCGTGAAAACCTAAGAATACCCGGCTTTCAAACCCCATCAGATTCTGATAGAACCCTTTGTAATACAGGTCGCTGCCTTTTAACAGATATTCCAGCCCGGAAAAATGTTCCGTGACAATATAGTACTTATGTTCGGCGGGATCAACGCCCATGGCCTCCCCAAAATGCATGGCATGGAGCTTTTTGTCACGGTTGCCGGCCGGCAGTCGTGGCGCGGCTACACGGATATAGCCGTCGGCCATTTCGTATTTGTTGTTAAACATCACCAGGGCTTTTTCGTCGCCATGGCGGTTTGTGAAGGCAAACACATGATCGTTGACATGCCCGTGATTTTCAATATAGTCATAGAGCTGAAAGTGCCTCACATCGCTGAACAGATAACGCTTGCCCACAAGCGGAAAGATTTCCCTTTCGTGACGTTCGACCAGCCCCTGATCCGGTGATTCGTTGTAGTAAGCGCGCTGGTACTCCATGCCGTATTTCTCCGTGAAACCCTCTATCTGGCCATGTGCATACATGGGAAGGCCCGGCAGGGTGTTCATCAACACACAGACGCCGAAATATTTGTCCCCGGTTCCAAATTGCTGAATGGCGGTTTCTTCATCGGGATTGCTCATGAAGTTCACATACCGTTTAAGGATTTCAGGTTCAAACGCAAGCGTGTTGGTAATTAATTCTTTATATTTTTTGTTTTCCTCATTTTTCAGCATATGCATAAATGCTGAATTGTACACCCGATGCATACCCAGTGTCCGTACGAAGTAGCCTTCCATAAACCAGAATGCTTCAGCCAGCAAGAGCGTTTCCGGCATTTCTGTATTGATACGGTCGACCACTTCCCGCCAGAACTCAACCGGAAAGAGTTCGTCGAATTGTTCTTTGGTCATGGCATGTTCGGCACGGGAGGGTATGTCGCCGCCACTGCCTGGTCGCGGGTACCACAGCCTGGCAAAATGTTTTTTGGCCAGGGTCATAGCTGCATCGAAGCGGATGATGGAAAACTTACGTGCCACCGACATGATTTTCTGGATGACGGCCTCCCTGACCTCTGCCTTCAGCATGTCAAGCTGGGCCGTATCGTTCCAGGGCATCATGGTGCCGTCGTTGCCGTGATAGATATAGCGGACATCATTATGTTGTTTGTCAACCCGCTGAAAAACCACGGCTGCATCTGTTTTGTTGTAATAGCCGTCTTCAATACGGATTTCGATGTGAGGATGTTCGGAAAGATTTTCCCCTGTAAAGCTGTATCCGGGAAAGGGAGGGGCCGGTGTTTGGATGTAGTAATCAGGGCGTTCAATGACCCATTTGGAATAAATGCCGGTATGGTTGGGCACCATGTCGCTGGCCAGTCGAATGCCTCTTTGTGCGGCTCTATGGTTCAGGTTGTTATAGGCGGGTTCACCACCCAGTTCCTGGGCGATCTCATAATCGTAGAGCGCATAGGCCGATGAGATGGCATCCGGGTTTCCCATGAGGTGTTTGACCTTCCTGGAGGCACTGCTTCTTTCCCATATGCCGATGAGCCATAAGCCATTTAGATTCCAGCGCGCCAGCCGGTCCAGCTCTTCATCAGGGATCTGGTCCAACCGGCGTAAGTCACGGTTGTATTTTTTTGAGAGCTGATCAAGCCATACATAGGCGTTTTTGGCTACCATCACCACCCGTGGCATCCAATGAATATCCGATGTGAATCGCTCCGGTTCATCATAGTCTTCCGAGGCAGCCGCGACGGCATCAAAGCCCGATTTGCCCAGATGCATGGCACCTCCTTGTTGTTTCCCATAATCAGGGACCACCGTTGGGGGAGCACCGCCCCCCTGACCTTCCAGGCGCAAATCCTCCTTTAGCAAGTCTTTGCCCTGTAACAACTGCAAGACCATTTGTGCTGGCAACAGGTCTTTCCAGTTTTGCAGGATGTAGTCAAGCTGGCCCTCTACATCATCAGGGTAAACCTTATAAGGTGTGCGAAGAAGGGAAAAGATATCCTTTTGCTCATGACCAAAAGGTGGCTGCTCATAAAAAAAACTTTCCAGCTCATTGATAAAACGTTCAAACAAATCCCTGTCTGACAGATAGCTCTGGTCAAAGAGTGTCTTCAGCTTTTTATTGGCGGGATTGTCATTGGCCAGGTAAAGAATCATGGCCTCTTCTGCGGCAAGATGAAGATGGGGGCGACCGTTGGTTTCTCCCGAAAGGTATTGTTTTGGGGTTTCTTTTCCGGAATAAACACTGGCTGGTGGAAAGATTTGCGTAAAATCTTCCATCAGGTTGTAAAAAGCCTGTTTGCCAAGGCTTTTTGCCAGATATGTTGATGCATCGCCGAACACATTTGGTCTTACCTCTCTCTGATAGGATTCCAGCAATCCGTGTGAAGCCTCATGCAACATGCCGGTGGTGAACAACTCTCCCGGGTAAATATGTTCAGCTGGCTTTCTGTGCTTGTTAACTGCATAGGCAAATCTTCGAACCACTGCAACATTGGTGTACAGCAGATTTCCATTCGAAGCAAAAAGTGCATCTTCCAGTTGGTATTTTTTGCGAAAGTCGCGAAAAATGCGCATCTCAAAAAAATAAGACAGGTTGTTTAGCTTGAAAGAAGGCATATATGTGATTATTGAAAAAAGTTCCGGTACATTACATTGAACACATGGCTGATGATGGAGACAGGTGCCTGCCTCTCAGGCCTTAAAAGAGTGATAAGATGAGCAGGGTGGTCAGCGGAACGGTGAAATTATCAAGCCCGCGGGAGCTGAAAGCCTCTACCAAAGCGGCACCTACTGCTACGAGAATGGCGGCTGTTATGGTTTCCGTGCTGAAATTGCCCACAAACCAATGCATGACATAAACAGAGATTATTAAGGCCGTCAAAAAGAAAACTGATGTACCCAGATAGGTTTTATCAAGCCTCATCTTATAAATGATGATCTTGCGTACCCGCTTTCCAAATAACATGCCTGCAAGACCTGCAAGCGAGTCACTCACTCCCAGGATAAGGATGGGAATGATGAACAGTTTTGCATCATTAAGCACGACCGACACGGTAAAAGCACCAGTAATGGCAACAGGGAGCAGTATGCCGCCGTATGTCTGCCGGGTAACCCCGTTTATGGAAAGTAGTAGTTTGCGTCGCTTCGCTATGATCATCACAATAAGAAATATCACCCCCATTCCGAGAACAAAGTGGTAAGAGCTATAAACCAACGGAAAGGTAAGTGACAATAGTGAAGTGGCTGTGTGGGCGAATTTCCTGGTCAACTCGGTCTTTATGTTCATGACCTTGTGCAGCACCTCGCCTGTAATCAAAAGGATGGCAAAAGCAATGGTATATACAATGGTGAAGAGTAACTCCTGGCTCATAGTATTATGTTGTTTAATACATACATAGCGGCACCCCCGGCAATAAGGCTGTCAAATCTGTCCAGGAATCCTCCGTGTCCCGGTAATACATTGCTAAAATCTTTTACGACGAATTGTCTTTTTACATAAGATGCCAGGAGATCACCCAATAATGCAAATATAACGATGATTCCGGCAAAAAGCAAGGCATTTAACCGGGGGATTTCAATAACGTCATAAAGAAAAAAAGCCGTAATTAGTGAAACCAGCGCTCCGCCCGATAATCCGGCAATGGTTTTTTGGGGGCTTACTGACGGAAGCAGTTTTTTCCGGCCAAACAGCTGCCCGCTTATCTGACTGAAAGCATCAAAAATTGTTACAACAATAAACGTGAAGTACAATGCCGGTTTATCAGAGAAGCCGAATAAGACAAACGGAATTATCAGGCCAGTGTAAACAACCAGAGAAGCCAGGAAAAAAAGCGGCTTACCGGGTACGCGGTTTTTGCGACCAAGCCTGACAAGTTCTGCATATCCAGCAAGCGCAATGATGATTGCCAACAGCGCAAAATAAAACGGACCAAAATATATGCCACCAAACAGGATGTGGATAATCAGGAAATAGGTGACGAGTTTGGTCCAGATCGCCTTTTTGTCAGCTTTTGGTTTACTCCGGCTGATAAAAGCAAACGCTATGCCTCCCAGTGCAAAATAACCCAGAATGATTTGGTAGATGATTAGTTCCATAAATAAGCCTATATACCAGTCGCCAGGCTATTATCCTTTGTCTTTGTTTGGCTCTGCCAGCACCCAGTAAAGCCCTTTGGCATTGGATCGCATTTCAGGAATGATAAGCTGTATGATGATGTGTTCAAGGAATGCCAATATACCCCAGGTGATCATGATGTAATAGAAGGGTGTATAAAAACCAAATGTAAACAGCACAACAAAAAAGGTTCCCTGGATATAGCCACCTATTTTCCAGGAATAGAGATGCAGACTTGGGAAACGGCCAAACTTGATCAGGGACAGGGCGAAAGAGAGTATCAGTAGTGCAATAAATGTGGAAAAACTGAGGATGTGCGGGGCAAAATCAGTCCATTTAAACAAAAAGACACCCAGAAAAACCAGCAGGTACGTGCCCATATCCGCAATTGAATCGATTCTTGCACCAAACTCGGTTTGTTGTTTCAGCAATCTGGCAACCATTCCGTCAAGCACATCTGTTACAAGGTTAATTACGATCAGGACGGCAAAAGCCTGGGCATATCCTGCCAGTGCCAGATATAAAATTACCGGAAAAGCCAGCAGCCGGTAGAAGGAGAGTGCGTTCGGAATGGTGATTTTTTCTTTAAGTTGCACGCTTTATATCAATATAATTTGTGAATGATTGTTATTCCCTGCAGAAACCGCAAAAGTAATAAAAAGTAAACAAAAGCTTCCTATAAATGTTAATAATGAACTATTTTCATGTTTTTTTGATGGCTGCCTGGATAAAGGCATAGAGTTACAAAACATTGAATTACAAATAGTAACGCAAATATAAACAGATGAAACGCCCATGTCGAAGATCCTGATTATTCGGAAACAAGGATTTCGACACACAGGGGGATGATTATATAGAAGCTCGAAGCTCGAAGCTGGAAGCTGGAAGCAGAGAAGAAGTTAGAAGTTGGAAGGTAGAGGTTAGATAGAGAAGTTTCAGAGGTGGAAGCTGGAAGGAAGAAGTAAAGAAGCTCGAAGCTCGAAGCTGGAA
>CAYMDX010000125.1:0-7064 GCA_964389125.1 uncultured Bacteroidales bacterium | reverse complement strand
AAAAAAGGGTTGATCGATTCATGATGCAGTGTGCTACAGCGATGCAAAAAACCGGATCAACCCTTTTGGTAATACGCGTCATGCGCGTCAATGCGCTTCAGAAAGACTTAGTGCCTTTTTCGCGGCGTATAATGCGTATGCAGCAGGTCATGGGCTTTATGTCCCAACGGTTCATGGAGGAACGATTCGTATAGCTCTTTGACCTCTGGGTTCTCATGCGACTTTCGGATGGTTTTCGCTTCATCCTCATCATAGATGCCGGCTGCACGTTTCTTACGTATCTCCTCATTGGTCGGCATTGGCTGACCGCCACCACCAATACATCCACTAGGACAAGCCATTACTTCAACAAAATGGTAATTGGCTTCACCGGCTTTGATCTTATCCATCAATATCTTGGCATTGGTCAGACCATGTGCAATAGCAACGTTCAACTCTACACCTTCCAGGAAGTTCCAGTCTTTTAGGGTATCTTTAATTTTGACCGTTGCCTCTTTTACGCCTTCCATACCACGAACAGGCTTGATATTCAGATTGGTGAACGGCACCTCTTTGCCGGTTACAAGTTCAAACGCCGTACGTAGTGCTGCTTCCATAACACCACCGGTGCTACCGAAAATAACTGCTGCACCACTGGATTCACCAAGGATGTTGTCATAATTTTCATCTTCCAGCTTGTCGAAGTCAACACCTGCCTGACGGATCATGCGTCCCAGCTCGCGGGTAGTCAATACGTAATCGACATCTTTGTAGCCGCTTCCGCGCATTTCCGGTCGTTCTGCCTCAAACTTCTTGGCCGTACAGGGCATGACAGACACCACCACCACCTCGGCCGGGTTTTTATTGACCTTTTCTGCATAGTATGTTTTGGCGAGCGGACCAAACATTTGCTGCGGAGACTTACAGGTTGATAGGTTATCCAGAAATTCGGGATAGAGGTGTTCCTGGAATTTAATCCAGCCGGGGGAGCAGCTTGTCAGCATAGGCAGCGCCACATCTTCGCCGTCAACCAGTGCTTTTTTAAGTCTGGTAAGCAGCTCCGTACCCTCCTCCATAATGGTCAGGTCGGCCGTAAAGTCGGTATCCAGAATTTTATCGAAGCCAAGACGGCGCAGCGCGGAAACCATCTTACCGGTTACCCTTGTGCCGGGTTCCATACCAAATTCTTCACCAACTGCCACACGGGTAGCGGGTGCTGTTTGTACAACAACAAATTTGTTGGGATCATAAACGGCATCAAACACATCGTCAATGGAGCTTCTCTCAGTAAGCGCGGCTGTGGGGCAGCGATTGATACACTGTCCGCAATTCGTGCAAACCACATCATTCATGGGCTTATCGAGGAAGGTGCTGATGCGCATCTTATTACCTTTATTGGCAACGGCCAGTGCACTGACATACTGCAACTTGGTACATGTCCTTACACAGCGCTGGCAACGGATACATTTGCTGTCGTCTTTCTCGATGGAAGGGCTTGAAATATCGGGCTGCTTTTCCTTCTCTTTAACCAAATCAAGAAAGACATGATCCCCGATACGATAATTGTTAGACATATCCTGCAGCTCACAATAGCCATTCTTAAAGCATTTGGTGCAGTCTGCATTATGCTCTGTAAGCAACAGCTCGACAATATGCTTCCTGGCCTGGCGTACATTGAGGCTGTTGGTCTGAATCTCCATGCCTTCGCTGACAGGTGTTGCACAAGCAGCCGGCAGTGTTCTGGCACCTTTTTGCTCAACAACGCATACGCGGCAGTTTCCTGCTACGCAGAGGTCATCATGGTGGCAGAGTGTCGGGATATTAAAATTCAGTTGGCGTGACGCCTCCAGAATGGTTGACCCTTCATCTACAGACACCGAAATATTGTTTATTTTCAGGTTTACTTTATATTTACTCATGGTCATTTTCCTGTTAGAAGTTTATAAATAGCCGGGGTTTAATAGATGATCTCTTCCCGGAAATTATTGATAATGGAATTGAACGGGTTGGGAGCAGATTGTCCGAGACCACATTTCGAAGCGATCCGCATCGTCTCGGAGAGTTTCTGCAGCTCTTCCAGATACTTGGGCGGTTTATCCCCTTTCTTTACGGCGGCGATACCTTTTACAAGTTGCTGACAACCAATTCGGCAGGGTGTACACTGCCCGCAGGATTCCTCTTCCATAAACTCCAGATAGTCATTCAGGATATTATACATGGAGCGGGAGCTGTTGAAAAGCATCATCGAACCACCGGTTGGTATCCCTTCAAAACCGATCAGGGTATCTTCAAAATCTTTCCTTGATACACAGAAACCGGCTGCACCACCTACCTGGACGGCTTTGGTATCGCCATCGCCAAACTCATCCACAAACTGCTGCAGGGTCATACCGAGCTCGAGCTCATAAATTCCGGGGGTAGGCGTATCGCCGGATACAGAAAACACCTTGGAGCCCCGTGAGTCAAATGTACCCATCTCCTTGAATTTGTCAGGGCCTTCCTTGCCAATCATCAAAGCAAATACCAGGGTCTCTACATTATTGACTGATGTGGGTTTGCCAAGGAATCCTTCAGAAGTCGGGAATGGTGGCTTATTACGGGGCTCACCGCGCTTTCCTTCCATGGATTCCATAAGGGCGGTTTCTTCGCCGCACACATAGGCACCACTACCTGAGTAAATATGAATGTGGAAGTTAAACTTAAGCTCTTTCAGCTTTTTCTGGAAATCTTCTATGGCCTTATGGAGTGAAGGCAACAGGAAGTTATACTCACCGCGGAGGTAGATATATCCCTTGTTGGCACCGATAGCATAGCCACATAATGCCATGCCGGCCAACACCTTTTCCGGCGCTTCGGTTAAAATTTCCCGGTCTTTAAAGGTACCTGGTTCGCCTTCATCAGCATTACAAATAACATATTTCTGATCAGCTTCTTCGTTTTTGGCAAATTTCCATTTCAGACCTGTGGGGAAGCCTGCACCACCACGACCACGAAGTCCTGAATCAATCACATCAAGGATCACCTCATCACGACTGCGCTTAAACGATTTATCCAGAATGTCCATATAGTCAACCTTTCCAAAAATCAGGTCAACCTTTCTCATTGTTTTTTCCATAACGCTATTTTTTCAAATGTTTTTGTTTGACAACTACTGTTTGTTCAGCGGCCTTAAGCCTTTTTCAAGTACTGACCTACAATGTCCGTGACCTTTTCCGGGGTTACCTCAGGATATACTTCATCGTTGATGAGCATCACGGGACCTTTATGACACCAGCCAAGGCAATTGGCCTGGAGTAAACTGAACTGTCCATCCGTTGTCATCTCACCCAATTTAATCTTCAACATGTCCTGTAAGGTATTGATAATTTCATCCTTACCCTTCATGTGACAGGTGATGGTTTTACAAACCCGGATGACGTACTTTCCCCTTGGGACCGTATCCATAAACGTATAGAAAGAAGCAGTGCCATAAACATCTGCTGCACTAAGATCAAGCTCTTCAGCAACAGCCACCATAGCTTCTTCCGACAGATAATGCTGAGAACCGATCACAGCCTGGAGAATAGGCATCAGGCTCGTACGCTCACGACCATGCTTTTCTGCCTGCTCCTTTACAAGTTCTTTAATGTTCGTCATAGTTTTCCCTTTTTAATTAAGTGGTTATGATGATTGAAAATCAGATTTTTTTAACGCCCCAAAAATAACAAGTCCATATTGATTAAATAATTTTTTCTTTAATAATTTTGAGATTAAAAGCTAATTTATAAACAGACTAAATAATTTTTCTTTAATAAATTAGTTAGAGACTGACAGTCAGACTTTAATAAAAACACCCGTATAAAGCCAATAAAATCAGTATTTTTGCTTCAAACCCCACGTTCAATGGACAATACGCTTTACAGATATTTTATTCGGCTCAGCTATCTGGGACATGGGTTTCATGGATGGCAAAAACAGTCGAAAGCCCCTACAATCCAGGAGAAGCTTGAAGAAGTGCTTTCCACCCTGCTAAGGGAAGAGGTACGTACCATGGGGGCAGGCCGTACGGACACGGGCGTCCATGCGGAAACCTTTTATGCCCACTTCGATACCAGTTACACCCCGGAAGAGATTGACAGTATCCAGCCTGTCTTTAAAGCGAACAGGATGCTGCCATCCACCATCGCCATCCAGGAAATTTTCCACGTTCCGCCAAAAGCGCATACCCGTTTCGATGCCATCAGCCGCACATACCATTATTATATATGTACCCGTAAAGATCCGTTTTGGGCATCGCGCGCCTGGCTCTATGACCGGCCAATGGATATTACAGCCCTTCAGGATACAGCCAACATTTTGTTTGAGCACAGTGATTTTGCCTGTTTTTCCAAAACCCACACACAGGTAAAAACAACCCTTTGTGATATCTATGCTGCCGAGTGGCAGGTATACGACCACATATTGTGCTTTCGGATTGAAGCCAACAGGTTTTTGCGTAATATGGTGCGGGCCATTGTAGGCACCATGGCAGACGCAGGGGTTGGCAAGATCAGTACGGCGGATTTTGACCGGATCATACAGAGCAAAGACCGCTGCCAGGCGGGATACTCAGCTCCTGCCCGGGGTTTGTATCTGATGGATATCCGTTATCCGGATCAGCTCTTTTTCTGAGAGCCGATCTTGTCTTTAATGGATTGCAAGGAGGTATTTACCTGTTTCTCCTTTTTAGCCCTCTTTTTTGACAGGCGATAGTCGCCAAGGAGGTAACCATAAGGCTCCATACCGTCAATCTCATCGAATATGACCTTTAATACGGCCATGCCCGGAATAAACAGGATCATGCCGGCCAGTCCCCAGATGAAGTTTCCGACAAACAGGGCAACGATGGTCATAAACGGGTTCATGGAGACCTTGCCACCCACGATTTTGGGGGTAAACAGGTTGCTTTCCGCAAGCTGAATGACATAGAACGCCAAAAAGATACCGAAGGGGTACCACAGACTATCCTTGGTCAATAAGGCATACAATATCGGCAAGGTGGCACCGAGAAATGGCCCGAGAAAAGGGATAACATTCAAAAGCGCAGCAAAAACAGCAAACAGCAGGGCATGTTCAAGTCCGAAGCTATATAGGGCAATGCTGTTCAGAATCGCCAGGATCACAATAACGATAAACATCCCCACAATGTAGTTCTGAACAACCAACTTCACTTTGTTGATCACATTCTGCACTTTCGCCTGATCTTTCTCAGGAAAAGCACGGCGGACAAACTCAAGCAAAAAGTGCCTGAAATACAGGAACAGAAGAATATAAATCGGAATAATGAAAACGATGGTCAGGGTGGTAGCCGTGGCGATCACACCCTGGGTCAGGGATGCAATGTTATCATAGAGATAAGAGAAAAAGGCACTCTGCAGGTTATCGAAAGAGATGGGCACAGCCCCATCGACATGGTGCTCAGCAAACGCATTAAACATGTCGAGCAGTTCAGACACACGCCTCTCCAACAGGAAGAGTTCATCGGCGAATCCCAGCAGCTGGTTGTAAAAGAAGTAAGCCAGGCCAAGCAAAAAGGCGATGAGGGCGACCAGACTCAGAAATGCCGACAGCAATTTTGGCAAACCTTGTCTCTCTATCCAGGTTGCCATTGGCGTTATAAGCACTGCAAGCAAACCGGCAATCAACAAGGGTACGAGAATGCTTTTTGCCTCAACCATTATGGCAGCTGTCAGCAAAATGGTCAGCAACACCATGGGGAGCTTAATGTAAAGCGGAAACTTTTTAGCCATTTAACAGTCTGTTTTACGGGTTATGGCCATTCACCAGTCGCTTTTTGAATGGCACCTTATATAATACAACGGAAACGCTTGTTTTATTGTGTGATAATCAGGTTTGCCCGGAACGATAAATCATCAGCTGACTACACGCTGGTGGTTACGCTCAAGCAAGCTTTTAAGCGTGGTTGCGGGTGACCGGAAGCGGTTTGTCAGCATCATGGCAGCGATCACATAAGGTTTGAAAGCAGCTTCGAAATAGGTTTGCAGCCTGGACTGCTCAAACACATCGGCATTCACCTCACCATTACCGCATGATACACCCGAAATATCTGCCGGCAGACAATGCATATACAAGGCATTTTTCTGATGGGTCAGATCCTTTTTGGCCTGATCGTATTCCCAGTCGGTATGTTTTGCATTGTTCGCCAGACAATCTTTTTCCAATGCCATTAAGCCTTTTTCATCACCCTCTTTGAGGAGTTCGGTTCTTTGTTCCATAACCTGAAAGGGAGCCCAGCTTTTGGGATACACGATATGAGCATCTTTCATGGCCTCTTCCATGGAATGGGAAACCTGGAGGCTTCCGTCGTTTTCTTTGGCAAAACCGGATGCTTTTTCAACAATCTCGGGGATCAGCTCATAGCCTTCCGGGTGAGCCAGGTGAACATCCATACCAAAGCGTGTCATCAGTGCGATTACACCTTGTGGCACTGACAACGGTTTTCCGTAGCTGGGAGAGTAAGCCCAGCTCATCACGATCTTTTTCCCGCGCAGGTTTTCAAGAGAACCATATACCTGCTTGAGATGCAGGAGGTCGGCCAACGACTGGGTCGGGTGGTCCATATCACATTGCAGATTGATCACACCGGGTCTGTTGGGCAATATACCCTGCTGATAGCTTTCATCCAGGGAATCCCCGACCTCACGCATATAACGGTTGCCCTCACCCAGGAACTTATCGTCGCGGATGCCGATAAAGTCTGTCAGGAATGATATCATAGCGGCGGTTTCTCTGACCGTTTCGCCATGGGAAATCTGAGACTTTTCCTCGTCAAGATCCTGCACCGCCAGTCCCAGCAAGTTACTGGCCGAGGCAAAAGAGAAGCGGGTCCTGGTCGATTTGTCCCTGAAGTTGGATACAGCCAGACCGGAATCAAACACCCGCGGAGATATGTTATTTGCCCGCATTTGTTTCAATACCAGGGCAACATCCAGAATGGTTTCAAGGTCCTGCCGGCTTTTATCCCAGGTACGCAGGAAATCCTTACCAAACAACCCTTTCTGTTCGTTATTCATTGATTCAATCGTAGAAAGTATCTTATCATTCAT
>CAYMDX010000124.1:1937-7067 GCA_964389125.1 uncultured Bacteroidales bacterium | reverse complement strand
CTTTTATTT
This sequence comes from uncultured Bacteroidales bacterium, assembly GCA_964389125.1. Taxonomy (GTDB): domain Bacteria; phylum Bacteroidota; class Bacteroidia; order Bacteroidales; family UBA7960; genus PUPG01. The sequence goes on along the minus strand of CAYMDX010000124.1, from coordinate 7,058 downwards.
TGTAAACAATAAAAATGAAAAAAATAATTAAACTTTTGCTTTTTTTCCCAAAGGGAACTACAAAGATAATCATTTTTTGCAATCTGCACAAATAATATGAGATCATTCAAGAAAAGCACTCACTATATCCTCCACAGAAACATCTTCCGCCTCAGCCTTGAAATTCCGAACAATACGGTGACGCAATACAGAATACGCGATGGCATTTATATCTTCTATGTCGGGCGAATACTTTCCGTTGAGTGCTGCATGACATTTGGCTCCAATAATTAAATATTGTGAAGCTCTGGGTCCGGCTCCCCAACTGATGTATTCATCCGCCATCGAATGTGCATTTTCCGAGCCGGGACGCGTTTTGGCGGCTAACTGAACGGCATAAGCCATTACATTATCAGTAACAGGCACTTTCCGAATCAATTCCTGGAAATAGAGAATTTCCTCTGCCTGCATAACTACATCCAGGTCAAATACCTGATCAGACGTAGTGCTTTTCACAACCATCATCTCTTCGTCAAAGCTGGGATAATCCAGGAACACATTAAACATAAACCTGTCGAGCTGCGCCTCCGGCAATGGGTATGTACCTTCCTGTTCAATCGGGTTTTGTGTGGCCAGAACAAAGAAGGGCTCACTAAGTTTGTAAGTGGTACCGGCAGCAGTAACTGAACGCTCCTGCATGGCCTCAAGCAGTGCAGACTGGGTCTTAGGGGGTGTTCTGTTAATTTCATCAGCCAGAATTATATTGGCAAACAAAGGTCCTTTCACAAAACGAAAATTCCGGGTCTCATCCAATATTTCTGTCCCAATAATATCCGAAGGCATGAGGTCGGGGGTAAACTGAATACGGCTGTATTTTAACCCCAGCACCCTGGCTGTGGTGTTAACAAGCAGGGTTTTTGCCAGTCCGGGTACACCAACCAACAGACAATGTCCACGGCTGAATATGGAAATAAGCAAATTCTTCACCACTTCATCCTGCCCGACGATAACCTGGCCGATCTCTTCACGCAACCGTTTGTATTTACCAGCCAGCGCATCCAGGGCTTCAACATCAGAGGAATATTTAATATCGCTTTCCATGCTTTAGAAAGATTTAAATCATTATTATTGTAGCCAGTCAATATCAAACTGACAATCTTTGTATTTGTCGTGAACAGACACATAGGTACTCTCCAGCCTTTTCTTTACCCATTCTTTTATAGCTTTTTCTCTTTTCTGCTCACGGGCAAGCTCCTGGATAAAATCATAATCTTGCTGAAGATTTGCCTGATGCGGTTCTACCCTGTTTTGAACGGTCACAATCTTATAGGCCATTCTCCCCTGATCCGTAAATGTTTCAATAGGACGTGATATTTCACCGACTTCTAAACGATCAACAACGAAAAACAGGTTCGGATCAATGTGATCAGAACGAAACCTGTTTGTGCCGGTATATGGATTGGTCATCCTGCCTCCGGTAGGGCCGGTACGATGATCGGAAAACTCTCTTGCTGCTTCATCAAAACTCATTTCACCACTCATGACCAGCGTACGTAAGCTGTCCAGCTTATTTTTAGTCTCCTGCTCTACTTGTGGTGAGACCTGCGGCGCCAAAAGGATGTGCCGTATGTTTACATTTTCCCCTCTTCTTTCGATCAGTTCCACAATATGGAACCCGGATGGGGTTTCAACAACCTCAGAGACCTCTCCGGATGACAGGCTGAATGCGGCGGCTTCAAGCTCGGGGTGCAGCTCATCACGGCTCATAAAACCCAGTTCGCCACCTTCACGGGCAGTTGAGGTATCATCGGAATACATAATGGCCAACGTCCTGAAACTTTCTCCCTCCAGCACACGTTGACGAAATCCCTCCAACCGCTCCTTAACCTCCTCAATTTCATCATGCGCTATGTCCGGCTCAATCTGTATCTTAGCCAGCGTCATTTCGCTGTCCACCATAGGAATGTCATCCTCCGGGAGGTTGTGAAAAAAATCTTTTACCTCTGATGGTGTTACAGAAACATGACTGGTAATCTGTGATTCCATTCGCTGGCTTATCAGCTGTTCACGGATAGGATCCCAAAACTCTTCACGCAATTCACCTATCGACATCCCATAGTACTCCTCCAGACGCTCCCTGGAACCTATTTGCTCTACAAAAAACCGCAACCGCCTTTCGATCTCTTGCTCTATCTGACTTTCTCTAACCTCAACACTGTCAATCATAGCCTGATTATACAGCAACTTCTGAAACAGCATGTCTCCCAAAATAGTGCAATAGGGATTTGAGCCCAATGGTTCTCCCTGGGCTTCATACTGTCGCTTTTGTTCATATAATTCAGATTCAAGAATATGGTTGTCACCAACCACACCCACAACCTCGTCTATGACCACATGATCCTGTGATAAACCAGTTGATGAAATGAAGAGCATAGCAGTTATAAATATGCCCGATAAGATTCTCAAAAATATTCTCATGAAACCATTCCTTTCCTTCAATAATAGATTAATAAATAACACCACAGATTAAAAGTATGTTTCTACCCGATTTGCTTCCACGGCTTCATTCATGAAATCACGACGTTTGCTTTGAATAAAGTCTTTTTTCCGGCGACTCAAAATCAAGGTGCGAATGTTATCCTTTTCGAATGAGATGGGAGAAATATCACCTTTAAATCTGTATTCATGAATGCTTAAAAAATAACGATAATAGTCGTCGGTTATTTCTGCGTAGGTGTTATTACGCAAATAGGATGCCGGATCATCCAAATCAAGTGGCATATCAGTTAAAATATCATAAAAAAGCATCCAGTTGTCTGGGCTGATTAAATATGTGGCTGCATTTTCCAGACAATAATTTTCGAGCTCAATTAAATCGCTCTGATCTTCAGAACGGTATAACGATCTGGCTATACTGATATCCGAAGCATTTAAAGGCAGTTTGATATAGGTAGCTTTTACAATATGATTCCTTAACGTGAATTGCGCTTTGTTCCTTTCATAGAAATTCTCAATTTCTTGCTCCATCACCATGGTATCCATTTCCTTTAGGGCAAGCTCCGACTCAAAAGCATGCCGGATAAGTGAATTTTCATACTCTGTAACCTGGCGTTCAAAATCTTTTTTTTCTGCAGGCAGGTCGATACGGGCATGGTGAAGAAAAACCTGTTGCTCAACCCACTGATCAACATAGCGACTAATAATGGCTGCGCTGTCTTCGGGGGATGTTCCCGGAGAAATAATCGCTTCAATATCTTCGAGGTACAGACGGTTGTTATAGGCCTCGGCAAGCAAAGTGTCATCCGGCCGGCGATCCAGCATATGGCAGCCGGTAAACAGGACAAACACCCCGACAATAAACCATGTCCGGCACATCAGAAGGTCATATTTCATAAGGTTTTTTTTAGTCATCTGACAGACGTCCTAACGCTTCCCGGTTTATCCACACATCATATTTTTCCCTTAGTTCTCCAAGCCATTGCTCTTCCAGATAGTTCTGGTAATCAGCAATAACTGCACCCCGGATCTCATCCAGCGGTTCCTGGTATTGAGACCCGGCATGCTGATCATAAAAAGCCCTGAGGCCGGTCGTATCGGCTGCTGCTTTCGACCACACTTGTTCATCCGTTATCTCAAACAACAGCATACCGTCATGATACTCATTCATAATCTCTTTAAATTCGGGATATTTCTCCTCAAGACGGTCATCTTCATAAGCAAGGATCTCTTCGTCAAGGAAGTGGTTGTATTTCATCTGAATATAATGGGAGACATCAATGGGGTTTTCATTTTTCTGGTTTTCGTCTATATAGGCAGCAAAGTCTTGCTGGGTAATTGTTTTTTCACCAAACTCGGCCAATACATCATCAAGATGGCTTGCCTGGCTTACATCCCATTCGTTTTCAAAAACGGATCCATCCACAATATCATAGAATGCGTTTAAAGCATCCCTGTTTTCCTGCAGATCATATTCTTCCTTTAACCTGTCAATAACCAGATCCCGGCCCAACTCAGACCTTGCCCCCTGCTCTACCTTTCTTTTTAAATCGGCATAGGCTTTTTCATAAGACGGAGGTGTGTCCTTCTCAATTAAACGGATAATGTGCCATCCAAAATCCGTTCTAACCGGTTCGCTTATATCCCCTTGTTCTTCCAGGTGATGAATGGCTTCAATAAATTGGGGCACCATTCTGTTAACGGTAAAGGGAGGCATTTCGCCATCCTGCTGGGCAGATCTTCTGTCTTCAGAATATTCGGCTGCCAGTTCGCCAAAGTCAGTACCTGCTTCCAGCTCATCCTGGAGTTCAAATATCAGTTCTTCTTTCTCTTTCAGTTCCTCTTCATCAGTACCCTGTGGAGCCATGAGCATGATATGCGCCACTCTGGCCTGTCCCATCGCAGGCAAACGGTTGGTGACCTTTACCACATGATAGCCAAAACTGGTTCTGAACGGCATGGAGATTTCACCTTCCGGCGTATTATATGCTGCTGTCTCAAACGGATACACCATGTTAAACACAGTAAAATACCCCAGATCACCACCATTTCCGGGTCTGGCCGGCTGGTTAGCAGTGGCTTCCCGGTCACGGGCCGAAGGATCGTCCGAGACATCCCTGGCGACAGCCTTAAAAGATTCCCCGTCAATAATACGCTGGCGCGCTTCCATGACTTCCTCATAAACGGCCAACGTGTCCTCGGGTGGAGCATGCTCGTTTAGATTCATCAAAATATGAGAAACACGAATATCATATTGGGAGCGCTCCCAGGCCTCCTCAATCAGCTCTTCTGTAACCTCATTGTCAACAAGATATTGTTGGGCCAGCTGTTCACGATACCCATTCAGCTCTTCCACAAAATCAGATACAGTATCCATTCCACGAGCCTTCGCCTCTTTCACCTTCAGGCGAAAGTTAATATACATATCAAGGTATTCCTCCGGTGATTTTGCTTCGGCGACTTCCGATTCTACGTTGTTCTGGCGATAGATCTTCTCAAATTCAGACACTGTGATTTCTTCGTCATCTATACGGATCAACACAGGGTCCTCCATCGCAACAGCATTCATCGTTGCCGGACCTGCTAACAGGAAACCTATTATTATAATAAAAAGGCGCATGTAACTCATTTGCTTACTTTTAAGTT
>CAYMDX010000124.1:0-1837 GCA_964389125.1 uncultured Bacteroidales bacterium | reverse complement strand
CCAACCGGTCCCTGCCGATTCTACCGGCTATAATTGGGTGCTTCACTGGTGATGGTAACATCGTGCACATGGCTTTCGCGGACACCGGAGTTCGTGATACGGGTAAAGCGTGCATCCTGTAGTTTTTGAATATTTTCAGCGCCACAGTACCCCATCCCGGCACGCAGGCCGCCAACCATCTGGTGGATGACCTCAGAGAGCGTTCCTTTGTATGGCACCCGTCCGACGATACCTTCGGGGACGAGTTTTTTGATGTCATCTTCCACATCCTGGAAATAGCGGTCTTTTGACCCCTGCTGCATGGCCTCAATGGATCCCATGCCGCGGTATGTCTTGTATTTGCGGCCTTCATAAATAACCGTTTCGCCGGGGGATTCCTCCACTCCTGCAAAGAGCGAACCGGCCATGACGGAAGAGGCGCCGGCCGCGATGGCCTTCACAATGTCACCGGTATACCTGATACCGCCATCGGCGATAACCGGAATACCTGAGTCTCTGGCCTGCATGGCAACATCATACACAGCGGTAAGCTGAGGAACGCCAACACCGGCCACGATCCGGGTGGTGCATATACTTCCCGGGCCGATACCCACCTTAACGCCATCCACACCGGCTTTGATAAGATCGGCAGCCGCCCCGGCCGTGGCTACATTCCCGGCAACCAGGTCAAGATCGGGATATTGCTTTTTGATGTCTTTGACCATCTGCATCACCCCTTTGGAGTGGCCGTGCGCCGTATCCACCACAACGGCATCCACGCCTTCTGCCACAAGGGCAGACACACGGTCCATCGTATCGGGCGTCACACCTACGGCAGCCGCCACGCGCAGCCTTCCCCGTTTATCTTTACAGGCATTGGGCCGTTCTTTGATCTTAATGATATCGCGATAGGTAATGAGTCCGACTAAACGGTGCTCACCATCCACCACCGGGAGCTTCTCAATCTTATGCTCCTGAAGGATGTCTTCAGCTACTTCAAAATTCACGAACTCTGTTGTGGTGATCAGACCTTCGCGCGTCATGACATCTGCCACTGGCTTGTCAGGGTTCTTCTCGAAACGGAGGTCACGGTTTGTTACAATGCCCACCAGCCTGTTATCGTCGCTGACAACCGGAATACCGCCGATCTTGTTTTCTTTCATGATCTGACGGGCATCGCTGATGACAGCATCTTCATGCAGGGTGACGGGATCGATGATCATCCCGTTTTCGGAGCGCTTGACCTTGCGAACCTTGATGGCCTGGTCTTCGATGCTCATATTCTTGTGCAGCACGCCCATGCCACCCTCCTGCGCCATGGCGATCGCCATGCGCGATTCGGTCACGGTATCCATCGCTGAGGATACGATCGGGATGCGCAGGGGAATATTTCTGGAAAAATAGGTGGTGATATCCACCTGGCGGGGCATTACCCCGGAATAGGCAGGCACCAGGAGGACATCGTCGTATGTCAGCCCTTCGCCGGTGAATTTTTCTTTGTCTGAATGCATGGCAGCGCGTTGATTAGGTTGTGCAAAAGTAGGAAAAATATAAGCGTGCCGGTTCTAAAAAAATGTAAAGAACCAGTGGTCTTTGGGAAGCGCAATTGTCACCAGCAGAAAAACCTTAGCGTACCAGGTAAACAACCCCCTGTTCTTCATAAGATTCCCCCGAATTATCTTCGTAGCAGATATGGTATATATAGGCCCCATCGGGCATCATGTCACCATCGGCCCGGCCATCCCAGCCTTCATCTTTGTTCGCGAAATTGTTCGTTGAGAATAGTTCAAGTCCGTTCCGGTCGTAGATGGTCATTTGTGGATTCACCGGGGTAAATCCGCCAAAGTCCACCCAGAAA